>JBGTMB010000093.1:0-3711 GCA_041743755.1 Nitrospiraceae bacterium
GACCAGTAACAGTGCGCTATAGCCAAGGCCGTTGCCGAGTCCATCGAGGAGGCTTGGGAGCGGTGGATTCTTCATCGCATAGGCCTCAGCGCGTCCCATGACGATACAATTAGTGATAATCAACCCGACGAAGACCGACAGTTCCTTGCTGATTGTGAACGCATAGGCTTTGATGAACTGATCGGCGACGATGACCAGCGATGAAATAATGGTCATCTGCACGATGATGCGGATGCTGCTCGGGATATAATTGCGGATCACACTGATGGCGGCATTGGAGAGGGCGGTGACGACGGTCAGCGCGATACACATCGTAATTGTGGTTGAGAGCTTCGACGTCACGGCCAGTGCCGAGCAAATCCCCAGGACCTGCAGGATGACTGGGTTATTGTCGAGGATCGGGTCGAAAAGAATTTTGCGATGCTGGTACGCCATGATCGTTAGCTCCTTTCGTGACGCAAACGGGAAAGGTACGGCCCATACCCTTTGTCGCTCAGCCAGAATTTCAGCAAATTCTCCACGCCTCGCGAGGTGATGGTGGCGCCGGCGAGTGCGTCGACCTGGTGCTGAGCGTCGGGTGAAGAACTGTCAATCGCGGCCTTCGTCACTTCAACCTGAACCTTCCATTGATCGTCAAATAGGACTTTGCCCGTCCATTGTGCTCGCCACTTGGGATTGTCGATCTCCCCTCCTAGTCCCGGGGTCTCGGCGTGTTGATAGAATCGGAGGCCCTGAACCGTTCGCAAATCCCCCTCAAGCGCAAGAAACCCGTACATTGTGGACCAGAGCCCGTAGCCGTACACAGGCAGAATCAGTTTCTTCAAGTCGCCGTTGGCGCCGACAATTCGATAGACCGGCAAATAGCGCGGTTCGCGCCTGATCTGCGCCACATCCTCTCGGCGGGTGAGTTCGGTGGAGATCGCGGGATCCTTTCCGGCCTTGGCGATATTAAAGGTGTCAGGATCCATCCCATTCACCTCGTCACCGGTTGCCAGTTCGATCATGCGCGCGTCAATCCGTTTCAGCGCTTGTGCTTCCGTCAGTCCCTCCTTAAGGAGGCCGGAGACCTCAATCACATTCCGTATGAGATCGGCCTTCTGATTTGATTCCTGAATCGGTCGAAGGAGCACCGCCGCGCCGGCGACCACAACGGAGCATACCAGACAGACGACAAAGGTCACCAGCAGCGTCCTGCTCCCACTTTCGACTGGCGCAGCGGATGCGGCGGATTCTGGTTCAGGTGCGGACATGGCGGCGTAGCCTCCGTCGGATGTTCAGCTGGACGACCGCATAATCGATCAGGGGCGCGAACACATTGGCAAACAAAATTGTGAGCATCACGCCTTCAGGAAACGCGGGGTTCGCCACGCGGATCAGCACGGTCATGGCTCCGATCAGAATGCCGAAGACCCAGCGCCCGGCACTCGTCATCGCGGCTGACACTGGGTCGGTGGCCATGAACACCATGCCGAAGGCAAATCCGCCCAGAACCAGGTGCCAGTACCAGGGCATCGCCGCCATGGGATTGGTGTCGCTGCCGACAATATTGAACAGGAGCGCGGACCCGACCATCCCCAGAAAGACCCCGAGGATAATGCGCCAGGAACCGACCCGAGTATAGATCAGGAACACCGCTCCGATCAGACAGGCGAGCGTGGAGGTTTCCCCCAGGGAGCCCGGCATCAGGCCGATAAAGGCATTCCACCAGGTAGTGCCTCCGCGGATGATCTCCTCTACGCCGCCCACTTTACCAAGGCTGAGCGCGGTCGCGCCGGAATAGCCATCCACTGCCACCCACACCCGGTCACCGGAAATTTCGGCAGGATAGGCGAAAAAAAGAAACGCCCGACCGGTCAGGGCAGGATTGAGAAAATTCTTGCCGGTCCCGCCGAAGATCTCTTTGCCGAGTACCACGCCGAAGCTGATCCCGATGGCGACCATCCAGAGAGGCATATTGGGTGGCAGCGTCAGCGTGAAGAGCATGGAGGTGACCAGAAAGCCTTCATTGATCTCTTTCTGACGCACCGTGGCAAAGACCGTTTCCCAGACACCGCCGACTATCAAGGTCGTCAGATAGATCGGCAGAAAATACAAGAAGCCATGTGCCGTATTGGCAAGAATACTGCCGGCATCAAAACCGATATTGAGCGCCGCCAGCAGTTCATAACGCCAGCCAGCCTTGGCCATGCCCATTTTTGCGAGTGCCAGATTGGCCTGATAGCCGGTGTTGAACCAGCTCCACAGGATGCAGGGAATCAGCGCCACCACCACATACACCATCAATCGTTTCAGATCGATGCCATCCCGCACATGGGGCGCGGTGTGTGTGGTTTCGGGAGAGGAATACAGAAACACATCGACCATCTCGAACACGGGATAGTACTTTTCAAGCCGACCACCCTTGGCAAACAGGGGCCTGAGACGATCAAGATAGCGTTTCATGCCTGCCATCAGCCTTCTCTCTCGATCTGGCTCAGCACGCTCCGTAGCACCGGGCCGTAGTCGTTCTTGCCCACGCACACGAAGGAGCACAATGCGAGGTCTTCCTCGTCCAGCTCCATGCAGCCCAGCTTTTGTGCCATGTCGGTGTCGCCCACAACCAGGTAGCGCAGCAGTTGCGTCGGCAGGATGTCCAAGGGCATGACATCCTCGAAGTTACCGAATGGCACCATGGCGCGCAGACTTCCGTTCAGCCCGGTGGTCAACCCAAATTCCTCCTTGCGGTAACGGAAGAGACTCGACAGCATGACGTTGCTCTGGGAGAATGTTCTCCGCCCGGGTGCGAACCAGCCCATGAACGTTCGTTCTACCCCTTCCTGAAGCACACATATCTGTAAATGATGGCGCCCCAGATAGGACGACCAGTCGGCGGCATGACGCCCCGACCAGATCGAGCCGGAGATGACGCGGTTCTCACCGGCCTGAAGCTCACCCTCGAGCAATTCTTCGATGCAGGCGCCGAGCCGAGACTGCAACAGGCGTGGCTGTTTGACCTGGGGTCCTCCTAGCGCGACGATGCGTCCGGTCCATAACCGGCCGCTGGTAAACAGTTTGCCGATCGCAATCACCTCTTGGTAGTTAAGGTGCCAGACAGTCTTGTTGACGTCTACCGGTTCGATAAAATGAATGTGTGTCCCCGGCAGACCGGCTGGGTGGGGACCTTCGAAACTCGCCTGGCGCACGTGGTCTAAACCCTGTGGCAACGGCAGGTCAGCTGCGGGTGACTTGCACACCCACAGCGGCATGGGGCCAAGGCGCGAGAGCACCGTCAGGCCATGGCCGAACGACTCAGCCTCTGCAGCAATAATCGGAACGGGATCGGCGGACAGCGGGTTGCTGTCCATAGCCGTCACGAAGATGGCAGCCGGACGGGTGGCCGGGTCGGGAATCTTGCTATAGGGCCGCGTGCGTAACGTAACCCACAGACCCGATGCCAAAAGATTTTCCACAACCCGCGCTTCAGTCAAGCTGGCCAGTTGATGGGCACCGTACGCAGTGAAAGGCTCTTCGTCTTCGGTTTCGTCAAGCCGGATGATGACTGACTGGAGTATGCGTTCAGCTCCACGCCTAATGGCAATCACCTCGCCGGCGCCCGGAGCAGTGACGCGCACGCCTGGTAGCTTCTTGTGCTCGAACAGCGCTTGGCCGAGCTTAACCTTGTCCCCTTCGGCTACCAGCATGGCGGGTTTGAGATCTATATAATCCACGCCC
>JBGTMB010000094.1:0-15250 GCA_041743755.1 Nitrospiraceae bacterium
CCGAAGGGTGAACACCACTGTCTAGGGCCACACGCGATGCCGACACACCTGAATCTTCTGTTACTTGAGGACTCGTCAAACGATGCGGAGCTGATGATTGAGTCGCTCCGTGACGCTGGTTTTGAGTTGGCCCTCCGCCATGTCGATTCGAAAGCCGACTATCTTCGCGCCCTGGACCAGCCGCCGGATCTCATCCTATCGGATTTCACCCTGCCGCAATTCACCGCCCTCGATGCGTTGCGGCTCCTGCAAGAGCGGGGACTCGATATTCCGTTTATTGTCGTCTCGGGCTGCATCGGCGAGGACATGGCCGTGGACTGTATGCGAGCGGGAGCCACCGACTACTTGCTCAAGGACCGCCTGGGCCGCCTCGGACATGCGGTCTCCCAGGTGCTCGATCACAAACGATTGCTCGAAGATAAGCGTCAGGCCGACGTGTTGATTCGCGAGAGCCATGCCCACACCTGGCGCATCGTGGCCACCGCTCTGGATGCCTTCATCGGGATGGACGCCGCGGGAGTCATTACCGACTGGAACGGCCAAGCGGAACAGATGTTCGGCTGGTCGAGGCCAGAAGCCATTGGACGGCTGCTCTCCGCCACCATTCTCCCTCTGCAATACCGGGCAGCGTATGAATCCGGATTGCGGCATTTTCTCGAGACGGGGGAAGGCACGTTTCTCAATACACGGCTCGAAGCCACGCTGTGCAGCCGGGACGGACAGGAGTTTCCTGTGGAAGTGGCGATCTCACCAGCCCTGCAACGGGGGGGGATCTTTACGTTCAGCGCCTTCGTGCGGGATATCTCGACACGGAAGCGGACGGAGGTGCGGTTGGCCTTGCAGTACCATACGACTCAGGTCCTCGCTGAAGCGGACACGCTGGGGGACGCGATGCCGAAGATCCTCCGGATCATCTGCGAGCTTGCTCATTGGGACCTCGGGTCGCTCTGGTTTGTGAACGACCACGCCGATGTCCTCAATTGTGCCGAGATCTGGCATCAGCCTTCGGTGGAGGCGACGGAATTCTCACGGATGACCATGCACATGGTCTTGACGCGTGGCGTGGGCCTCCCTGGGCGTGTGTGGGCAAGCGAAGCACCCGCCACGATCCGCGATGTGATGGAGGATCCAAACTTTCCTCGTGCACCCTATGCCGCGCAGGCGCAGCTTCATACCGCCTTTGCGTTTCCCGTCCGGCTCAATGATCACGTCCTGGGGGTAATGGAATTCTTCAGCCGTGAGATTCGCGTGCTTGATGATGACCTGATGCAGGTCTTTGTCACCCTCGGGAGCCAGATTGGTCAGTTCGTCACGCGGAAATGGGCGGAGGCGAAGGTCCGCACCCACGCCCTGGAACTGGAGCAGAAGAATCGCGCTCTCGATGATGCGTTGATCGAGGCTCAGGCCGCGACGCAAGCCAAGTCTGCTTTTCTCGCGACCATGAGCCATGAAATTCGTACTCCCATGAATGGGATCATGGGAATGAACTCGCTCTTACTTGATACCCCGCTGAACCCCGAGCAGCGCGAGTATGCCGAGACCGTGCGTCGGTGCAGTGAGGCTCTCCTCCACCTTATCAATGACATCTTGGACTTCTCAAAACTGGAGGCCGGGCGACTGACATTGGAGACGATTGATTTTGACCTTCGATCCCTCGTCGAAGATACCATAGATCTCTTCTCCGACTCCGCGCAGCAGAAGGGGCTGGAATTAGGGTGTCTCTTCGACCCGGCGGTACCGACGTCGCTCCGGGGTGACCCCGGCAGATTGCGTCAAATCCTCATCAATTTGATCGGCAATGCACTCAAGTTTAGCCAACAGGGCGAGGTGGCGATCCACATAACGCGAGGTGAAGAGACGGCCACCACGGTGACGATCGAATGTGCCGTGACTGATACGGGCATCGGCATTGCCCCCGAAGCACAGGCTCGTCTCTTTCAGCCGTTTTCGCAGGCCGATAGCTCGACCACACGGAAGTTCGGGGGCACCGGACTGGGCCTCGCGATTTGCAAACAGCTTGTAGCACAAATGGGCGGCCACATTGCCGCGACGAGTGTGGTCGGTCAAGGCAGCACGTTCCGATTTACGGTCGAACTGACCCCACAACCGGCGCCGGCTCTCACGACACCGCTCTCCAGAGGTCCGCTTTATGGGCGACGGGTATGCATTGTCGATGACAATGCCATGACCAGGCGCATCCTGGAACAATATGCCGAACAGTGGGGACTCCACTGTGCCAGTGCGGGGGACGGGAACGAAGCCCGCACAATCATGCGTGCCGCCGCCGCCCGACGGGAGCCCTTCGATGTGGCGATCATTGATGGGCATATGCCTGGCATGGACGGATTCGAGTTGGGGCAGGCGATCACAGCCGATCCGCTACTGGTGGCGACACGCTTGGTCCTGTTGACCAGCGTCGGTTTTCGGGGGCAGTCGGAACAGATAACACGAGCAGGGTTTCAGGCCACCCTGACCAAGCCCGTCCGTCGCGCCCACGTCTACGACTGTTTGTCGACGATGATAGATAGCCCTCGAATAGCACCTGCGGAGGGTATCGCGGGCGAGAGCGCGAGTCAACCCCATGAGTTGGTCGCCACGTCTCCCCTCGTCACGGAAACGCCGCCGGTGACCCGTGCCCGTATCCTGGTGGCAGAGGATTATCTCGTGAACCAGAAAGTCGCGGTGTGTCTGCTAGAAAAGCTTGGGTACCAAGCCGATGTCGTGGCCAACGGCCTCGAAGCGATCGAAGCGAGCGCTCGGATCCGGTACGCCCTGGTCTTGATGGATTGTCACATGCCGGAGATGGATGGATGGAAGGCGACGGCGATGATCCGGACACGCGAGCAGGAACAGGGAACCGGACGACTCCCCATCATTGCCCTGACCGCAAATGCCATGGAAGGGGACCGGGAACAATGTCTGAATGCGGGTATGGATGATTACCTTGCGAAGCCAGTACGACTGGCGCATCTCAGGGCCTTACTCGTCAAATGGATTCCGGACAGTGAACAACAAGCAGCGGCATAATAAGCAGATCAAGACGCCGTCTTGGATTCCCTGGATGCCACGGCGCGGAAGAACATAGTTGCGGACTGTATATAGGAAAAGAACAGCAAAGCTGGAGAGTGCAAAAAAACGAAAGCGCCTGATCGAAGGAGAAGAATGACATCGATGGACAAAACGATCGAGTATCATGGGTACACAATCCAGTCCTCTCCGCATCCCCTGGCACAGGGTGAGAAGTTCCCCTCCTCCTATACATCAGGAGGAGTCGACTTGACTAGGTTTCCCCTGTCAAAATGGTTGTTCTGACCAGTCTGCCCATGACTGACATGCTTGAAATAGCTGCTATATTCAGTGGAAGAGGCCGTTCGTGATGGTTAAACGAGGCAGATGCAGTTAACGAGGCGTATGTAGAAGGGATTGCAGTCGTCCCACCTGTTCGGCCGCACGAGAGAGCTCGCTTGCTGTAAGCGGGGTTCGGCTATATCGTCCTTGATGGTAGAGGGCGATGATATCAGCCACCATGGGGCTGGCAGCTTTCCATTCCCGTTCGACCAGTCTGGCAAATTCATTAGCGGTGGCGGATGGAGATTTGCGCACGCCGTGTTTTTCCACTGTACGAACCATGCGAGCATAGAGATGGGCGATCGCAAGCTGCGGATGCGATGTCGGAAGATGGGTGGTCGCCCAGAGTCCGATTCTATCCCGAAGTATAAGGAGAAGCAGGGCTAAGCCGACCACGACTACGCCTGTTATGAGTTCCAGCATGCCAGGCCGAAACGTGTGGGCCACATGCACCAAGCCGCTGAAGCCCTTTTCTATAGGGGCACTGATCAATGAACCCCAGTGGCTCGCTTGTTCACGCAGAGCACCACTACTTTCGCGTACTCCATGAACGACTGCCAGTTGATCCTTCGCACTATAACGCACGAACAGACGGTCCCACTGTAATCGAACGGATTCCCCGAGCTGGCGAACGGATTCCCAACGATTGGTGGCGACCAGTGAGTCGGTGGTGGGGGTGGGATCCATGATGATCCAGCCTGAGGAAGGAAAATAGACCTCGACCCAGGCATGGGCATCTCGCTGGCGCACAGTGAAGTAGCCTCCATATTCATTCCATTCTGTGGCCAAAAACCCTGTCACCAGTCGAGCAGGAATGCCTATAGTTCGCAGCATCACGACCATGGCGGTGGCATAATGTTCGCAATATCCGGTTTTTCTCGTGAAAAGAAATTCCTCGAGCGGATGACTGAGCGTGGCCGTATCGCCTTCAAGGCTGTAGCGGTAATTTCCCAAGAGATGTTGGTGGACGGCCAACACTCGCCCGAATGGAGTTGTGGCTTCTTGAGTGACGCGATGCGCTAAATCCGCCACCTGTTGTGATTCCTCAGGAACCTGAAGATAGTGGGAACGGATAAAGTCTGGGTAGACCAGGGTCGATGCGGTCCGTTCGTCCTGGGCCAGGCGCGTCACGTGCGAGGTCACGGAGTATCGGATACGGGAAGAAGGAGGGGAGGGCAAGTATAGCCCACCAATGGTATCGGTCAGGACAGTAAGAAACTCGCCGCTCACCCGTTCAGCGAATGGTGCCGCAAACAGGACAGGGGTATCGAGTGTTTCCAGCAGAATATCTTGACGGATGGGTATCGACAGGCTGCCTGGAGGGAGGTCGGTTGGGCGAACGAGGAATACTCGTCCTTCATCGACGGAATTCAACGAGCGACGTCGGGTTTCGCTGTGGTTCCATGATCGCCCATTATACTGATCGTACGCGAGTCCTCTCAGGTAGAGTCGATCTTTTTCAACGGCGGGCTGGTCAGGCAATTCAACTCGCATGACGATCTGCGGATCTTGTTTGACTGATCCGATTGTTCCCAAGTCGACTCGATCAGAAAACCCGGTCGTCCGCAGGGTTTCCCCGCTTGTTTTCTGAAACATCCCTGCGCCGATGCGAGGAATGAGAAAGAAAATAGTCAGCGTCAGCGCAATCGTGATGAGGGCCGTTCCGTTAGTCCACCAAAAGAACCGGTGTGTGATGCCACTTGGAAATGCCGCGTGACCGGCTGCCGTACTTGAGGGTGTGACGCCGGGAAGGATGTCGTCCGTTTCGTGTGTCAAGTGATAGAGCAGGAGTGTCCAGACCGCCGCAAGCAGGTACAGCAGAAATATGGGGATAAACCACGCGTCGGTCGTCAGTGCCGCGGACGCCAAGATGGCCATAAGACTAATCGCGTAGAGATGCCGATAGTCATGCCGTTGTTGAAGCGTGAGTAACTTGATATCCAGCAACACGACGAGAAAGTGGATACCGGCCGGGAGCAAGTCTTGTGACACCAGGGTGAGGTCGATCAGTAATATGAGAAAAGCGCAGATCAGCAGGACATTCCACAAGGTTGCCGAGACGGTGACCCGGGCCATTGCCCGACGAATGATTCCCTTCCCTTCAGCGCGAAGCAACGAGATGATGAGGATGATCACGGTGGGGAACGCGAGCCAGAGCGGGACGCTCTGCACAAGTACGAGCCCACTGAATGCCGTGGCGGCAAGGAGAACGGAGCTGATGGTAAAGGCCCGATCAAAAAGCATGTGTCAATTCTTCAAGCTGCGCGGCATGGAGTACCCGATCGGCCTGTACCGGGCTCGCAGAAGCCTCCTGATCCGACCATGGCACCACCGCCACCGTATAGCCTCGCTCGTCGTTATGCATGAGCGGGAGGCTCTCGCCGTATTGGACACTACCAGTGCCAGGTACCCGCCGTTCGCATAGCGCCAACAAGCGCAGCATCGCGAAGAGGTGACCGGATCCCGACCCGAGTCCCGAGTCTACCGTTCCGACAATCAGTCGCACAGGGTAGGTTCGCTCGGTCAGTTGTGAAAGCAGTGAGGCCACGAATGTCACGCTTCGCTCGAAGAGGGCGTCGCATTCTTCGGGGGCCACGATTGACAAGATGACGGTGATCCGCCTTTGATCCTCCGCTTCTGTTTCCCGAACGATTAGCTGAGACGTGCGGGCAGTGGTCATCCAATGAATCGCTCTGGAGTCATCGCCCGGTCGATAGAGGCGGAGGTTGTAGAGTTGGGTTCCATCTCCTCGTTGCGGGATGGATTCTCCTTGCCCTTCACTGACTAATTCATCGATGAATCGCAAGGTGAGCGGTTTGATGGGTGGGCTGACGAGCAGATGCGTTTCCATAGGGTAACGCCCTTTCTTGAGGAACAGACCGAAGGGGAACAGCGTGTGAGCTCGGGTGGCTTCAATCCGGATCCGGCCTCGTTTCGTCGCAAGGAGTGGATAGGACAAGAGCACAGAACTCTGTGCCGGCAGGAGAGGGATCATGAGACCTCGATCGACATCGTTACCTTCGACGACATCGCAGAAACGTAAAGAAAAGCTGGGCAAGTGACGGTTGCGATTCGTGACTGAGAGTGTGAGGGAGGTCGGCTCGTTGGCGATGATGAGGTCGGGGACATGGCGGTGAAATTCCAGGCGCTTCAGGCAGTGCTCTGAGAGCAGTCCAGAGATCACGATCAGGCTGAGCATCATCGCAAAGAGCAAGTAAAACAAATTGTTACCGGTATTGATGGCGGCGAGTCCGATCCCGAAGGTGAAAAGAAGGAACTTTGTTCCTTCAGATGTGAGACGGATCGACCGTTTCTGTGAGAGGCCTCGAATGAACGAGAGGGGTGAGGAGGCACGGAGGTTGAGGAATAGGTGCTTCACGCGCCTCATGTAGCCGATTGGCCGGGACATCCATCGCTGACTGACTAGACCGGGACGGGGACGGTCTCGACGATATCGATCACCATACGCTCCGCCTGTTCGAAACTCTGTGTCCGCATGCCATGGGTTCGGTTCAGCATGACGCGGTGAGACAGCACAATTGGCGCCAGCTCTTTGATGTCATCGGGGAGGCAGTAGTCGCGCCCTCGGACGACAGCCAGGGCCTTGGCCGCTTTGCTCAACCCCAGCGCACCGCGCGTGCTGACCCCCAAGGATAAGAGTTCACTCTGACGGGTGGCTTGTACAATCGCCAGGAGATAATCTGTCAGACTCTCTTCCATGTGGACCTGATCTACACGGGCTTGGAGAGCCAATACTTCCTGGGCCGACAGAACCGGATCCAGCATTTCAGCTGGGTGCAACGAATACGCACGGCTGAGCACCTTTCTCTCTTCCTTGAGCGTGGGATATCCAATGCAGAGGCGCATCAGAAACCGATCGAGCTGGGATTCGGGAAGGGGGAATGTCCCATGATATTCTGCGGGGTTCTGGGTGGCGATCACCATAAAGGGTTGCTCAAGAGGGTGTGTCTGATTATCAACTGAAATCTGCGCTTCACCCATCGCTTCCAGGAGGCTACTCTGGGTCTTCGGTGTGGTGCGATTGATCTCGTCGGCCAGCACGACATTCGCGAAAATCGGCCCTGGTATAAATTCGAATCCTTGTTTTTGCCGATTAAACATGGAGACCCCGACGATGTCGGACGGCAAGAGATCGCTGGTGAATTGAATGCGCTTGAACGAGCAGCTCAATGATCGAGCCAAGCTGTGCGCCAGCGTGGTCTTCCCGACACCAGGCACGTCTTCGAGGAGAAGATGGCCCCGTGCCAGAAGGCAGACGACTGCCATTTCGATCACATGCGTCTTTCCCTTGATGACCAGCGCAATATTGTCCTGGATCGACCGGATGGTGTGAGATGAGTTCATGTTGGGATTAGTGGTCCTGATGGTTCAGGAATGCAGGGTATTCTGACACGATGGAAGTCTAACAAAGGGTCAGGAGATGGTCAATTTTCACCTGAGTTCTTGCATTGACCACTCTGAAAAGAGCGGGTTATAAGGCTTTGCGCTGGTGGGACTATTCTTGTTCGAGCCTATTCCGGGACGAGGATCAGCATCCACGGAGGGTGTTCTTCGGCCATGCCAGAAAACCGTCGGGCAGTACTGCTGGCGGGAACTCCTGGGAAGATGGCTCCACGGCGGATCTGGACGGAGCGAAAACGGTAAGAGGGATCCTGCATCGGCAGAAGGGGAAGGACACGTGGAATCTCTTTGCGCAAGGGACCGCAATCCGACAAATTCAGCCTGTCCCCGATCGCAAGGCGCGAAAGCTGTTCGAAGACTGGGCCGAACACCAGGGGGAGGTTTTCTGATGTGAATGGCTGATTGTCAGGTCGATAACGGACATCGTCGAGCAGTTGCGCAAGAATTTCCCAGAAGACTTGGGTGTCGACGGCTCCCAGAACGCAGAGGAGGCCACGACGCGCCATCAGGTCGAGCAGAGCGAGCGGGCCTCGAACTTCAAATTTCCAAGGGGGAAAGAGGAGTGCGCGGCCTTCATGCTGGACTTCCAGTGCCGGTTCGCCAGAATAGCGGGTCTGCCCGAACGTGCCTTTGGTCTGATGGAGATCTTGCGTGATGATGGACTCAGACAATCGGGTCGGTTCATAGGCAAACGTGGGTGTCGCGGGGGCCCAGCAGGTCGCGATTGTGTAGCGGGGTGCGAGCTTTCTCGTCTGATCGAGGCTACCCAGGTCGAACATGTCCTGGTTCCCGTAGAATTGAAACGAGAGTCCTGCCCGAGACCGCAGGCCGTTGAGAGTTTCTCGCTCTGGATGGAGGGGGCCACCGAGTTTTGATCCTGGTTGAAGCCGATCGAGCGCATGAAGAATCAATTCGTGCTGCCTGTGCTGCAGGGGGGCGACGTAGAGCTCAACCAGCTCTGTGGCGAAGGAGAGGTCTCCGGCTCCTAGATCGAGCAGGGAGGCGACGTCTGCGTCGAGCAAGAGGTCGAAGGGATTGGTGTGCGACTGGGCGAACGTCTCAATCTCTTTACTCTGCCGGGATGTCACGGGCCACTGGGGCGTCGGGCTTTCAAGGATGCCAAACCATACACAGAGGGCTCGTATGGCTTTGGTTGGAGGGAGCCCTGTGAGTTCTTTGAGTCGAGGGCCTGGGAGACTTTGAATACTGGTGGCTTCTGAGCCTCCCAACGCCAAGGTGATGGCATCTTGGACAATGATGGGAAGATCGACGCGGTGAGCTTCTTCAATCAGCCGCTTCAATGTAGCCGTGAGTTGCTTCGCTTCAACCAATTGGCGAGAGGCCTCCCACTCTTTATCGCGTTCCTGCAAGAGTTGGGTCACCTGTGACCGAAAGTCTGCAAGAACCTGTGCGGGAGAATCTACATCCATGAATCGTGTGCTGTGGGGTGGGAAATCCGGTTCGTCAATGTCGGTTAACTACGATAGGGCAGCATAACGACCTCGCCCACCAGCGTCAAGGTTTCCATCTTGCCCATCCCGCAAGACCTGTGTTAGGACACACTATGCGCACGATGCCAGGAGTGTTTGCTGCACGAGCAATCCTCGTCACAGGTCAGGTGCTGTTGATTGTCGGGGTCTTGTGCTTCACTGCCGCCTGCATGAGTGGAGGAGGGGCCGGATCTTCTGCCTCTTCACAGAACGGGCAGGATGTATTATTCAAGGAATGGCAGATCATTGATACGAAGACGGGTCAACCGGTTTCCCTTGATCAATGGGCGGGGTCGTTGCTCCAGCAGGACATTATTTACCTAGGAGAGGAACATCACAATCGATTTCATATCGACGCAGCGCTGATGGTGTTGCGGTGGCTGAAGGCGGGGGGGCGCATACCGGCCTTAGCCATGGAGATGTTCGGTTGGGATGGTCAAGCGGCACTGGATCGGTATGTGTCTGGGTCAGATATGAACCGTCAGGAATTCCTAGAGGCAGTCCGGTGGAGCCAGAACTGGGGCGGCCAGTTAGAAGATTATGAACCGCTGATTCAGTTGGCCAAAGATCACCATTGGACTGTGGATGCGATGAATCCTCCAAAGCCGTTGGTGAGGATCGTGGCCAAAAACGGTTTGGCTCAAGCAGAGTCTGATCCCTTGATGGCGCAATGGGACATGAAGGATGAGGCGATTGTCGATGATCCGATCTATCGAGCCCGTATTCTTCAGCAACTCCAGGCCTGCCATGGTAAAGGGGATGACAGCCTCTATCAAACCATGCTCGACGCGTCCATGTTTCGCGATGAAGGGATGGCGAAGACCTTAGTCCGTCGCTTCAACCAGATTCGTTCGTTGAGCGATACGATGGCCGGGCCGCTGGTGAGCTATACAGGGGCCGGGCACATTCAGTATAACCTTCCGGTTCCAAAGCGAGTGACTCGCCGCCTCACGGATCAGGTCCGCCAGATCAGCGTCTATATGACGTCATTCGAGGTGGGGCGCATCGAGGAGTTACAAGGCATGATTGACGAAAAAGTCGCGGACTATCTGTGGCTGACACCGGTCAGTGCGAAGGGGCTGCCTCGCCGATGTTGACAAAGCCGTGAGGTATACAGAACGCCTCACCGGTGTGTGTTGCCTCACCCTCTGAAAATTCTATAGTGCTGCCGCGAATCCACCCAATCAAGCGCACACGATGTTATGGCGAGCAGGGTGTGCGTCCTCTTTCTGCCCAAACGGCCGCCATGCAATCAAGATATGTTCTGCGTGGTGTCGATGAAAGAAGCGTCGCGGTGATGTAGCGCCCGTTGAAAATAGATGAATTCTTGACAGTTTCCCGGGCCTGTTTCAGACTACGACGCAATAGAAGCGGGGTTGTGAGCAATTGGGAACACCACACATGCGAAACAAGATCCCCTGTTCCGCTGAGCGGTTAAGCCTCCTGGATCCTCCGATGATCAAGGCGGTGGCTGATCGCAATGCCTTTCACATCGGCAACCAGTACCTCTCTGAAAATCGCGTTCGGATTATCGAGGCGGATGACGACCAGATTTCGTCTGCCGTCATCGGGAATTCCGGCCTCTATGAACAGACGATCCGTCTCAAGGATGGGCATCTCATCTCAAAGTGCAGTTGCGCGTTACCGGAAGAGCCAATGTGCCGTCATTGTATTGCGGTCCTGTTGGAGTATCATCGCTGGGCACAGCCGAGAAATGGCCAGCAGAGACGATTCAAGCCGTCCGTCGCGCCGCCGACACAGGCCTATCCGGTTCGCGCCGCCGCGCCTGCGCTAAGTCCTGCCCCGCCGACCGATCTGAAGATGGGCGAGGTGATGGCATTCATCGAATGGTTGTGTCCTGCATTAAAGGCATTGGAGCGTGGGCAGACATTGCCGGACTCGGCAAAGCTAGCTGGGGACGTTGCGTCTTGGAGTCAGATCATCCGGAATCTGGAGGAGCGCCGTCGCGAGAGTGAAGAAGGACGGATCAACTTGGAATCCGACATGCGGGATCGGGAGGCCTATGTCGGTCGATTGACACAACAAATACAAGCTTCGATGGAGGAGATCAAGGCCGCTCAGGCCTGTTCTCAGCAACTCCAGCAGGAACTGACTGCCTGTAGAGAGGTCCTCACGAAGATTTCTGAGATTGCCTCGGAGGTTGGGAGCTATGAGAGCCAGCTGAAATCTCTCGCGGGCGAGGTGATAGCCAAGGGCTCACAACTCGACAAGCTCGCTCAATCGTTTAGGGAGGTCTCGATGGTATTGAAAGCGCTTGCCAAGACACCTGCCACTCCCTAAGTTCCTGTTGTCGATTGATCAAGGCGTTGCCGTCGCCGCCCGTCCTGCCAGCAATCCTGTCGTCCATGCCCATTGGAAATTGAACCCGCCGATTCGGCCGTCGCAGTCGAGCATCTCCCCGATCAGATAGAGGCCTGGCACCAACTTGGATTCCATCGTCCTGAAACTGGTCTCTTCGAGAGGGACCCCACCCGCCGTCACTTCTGCGTAGTTCCAGCCGCGATCCTGCATGATGGGAAAGCGAAATTTGGTCAGTGCGGTGAGCAGACGATCTCGGTCTTTTCTCGGCAGTTGTGCAACCGCCGTCCTGGGATCACACCCGACATGGGAACAGAGCGCCTCGGCAAACCGCTCCGGTATCTGTTGAGCCCATGTCTTTAGCAATGATCGCCGTGGATTATCAGTCGCTTGCTTCATAAGCCACGACTTCGCCTCTTCTTGCGTCTGACTGGGCAAAAAGTTTCCATAGACTTCGACGGCTTCTCCCTGCTCATGCCCGAGTGTCCAGAAGCGGCTCGCGTCCATTACGACTGGGCCACTGACCCCGAAGTGGGCCCAGAGCATGCTTCCCGTTCGGCAGTCGACTTTGCAATCCTTCACAACTGTGGCTAACTCGACCTCCTGCGAGAGGCCTGAGAGGTGCTTGTGGAACATCGTATCATCAAGAACGAGCGGCACTAGCGCCGGGGCGGTGGCCGTCACGTGATGGCCGAGTCGGCGAGCGAGGGTATAGCCAAACCCGTCGCTCCCCGATTTGGGGATCGATCGGCCCCCGGTCGCCAGAATGACCTTCCTAGAGCGCAGAGTTCCGTGAGCATGATGAACTACGAACCCGGTTTGGGGACCAGGAAGAGGATCGACGCCCGTCACACGATGATCAGAATGAATGATGACACCCAGCGCACGACATCGATTGACGAGTGAGGTCAGGATAGTTCGCGCCTTGTCGGTTACCGGAAAGAGTTTGCCGGTCTCTTCGCGCTTGAGTTCAACACCTAGCGAAGCAAACCATTGGATGGTGTCCTCGACCGGGAATGCAGCCAGCACGTTCTTAATAATGCGGCGATTGCCAAAGAAGTCGATGGGCGAGACGACCTCGTGCGTGACATTACAGCGGCCGCCTCCGGAGACCAGGATCTTGGCGCCGATGGTTTTTGCACCATCGAGCAGCACGATCCTCCGGGCGTGACCATCCCTTGTCGCCGCCTCTGCAGCGAAAATCGAGGCTGCCAACCCGGCGGCGCCTGCCCCGACCACTGCAACATCATGCACATCGTCATGTATAGACATTAGAGGGTTTTAACTGCCAGTTAACACCGTATTAATCTTGTAATGTTACAGTCCCCCTCGTGAAAGGCAGACTTGTCGGGGCTGGAACACTTGAGAGTAGGAGGAGAGCACGATGATTTGTCAAAAATGCAAAGGGTTGATGGTGAAAGAGTGGCGACCGGGGTTTTCGCAGGAAGCTGCGGTGCTCCGTTGTATCAATTGCGGCCTGGTCCTCGATCCGTTGATTGCGCAGAATCGCGTGACCACATTGCCTGCTAAGCAGCGGGCTCTGAGGGCGGCATAATAATTCGTTCAATCTCGTGAGCCTGTTCGGACGGCGCGGATGACTGACTCAACCGACTGAATTGGGCAAGTGTGGACGTGGCGCTCGTGGTTAGACCGAAAACTCTCCCCATAAAAATGTGTGATCTGAAGAGTCTTTCGCTCGCCGTGGCTCGACGTCCACCTCTACCCTGAGACAATGCTCTGCCAGCGAGGCCGTCGCCAGAATATGGTCGATGCGCCAGCCCTTGTTCGCTTCCAGTGAGCTTGGCGCCCGGTAATCCCAAAACGTATATTGCTGCCGATGTGGGTAGAGTTTCACGAACACATCCTGAAATCCCCACGCCAGGGTGTATTCATAGGCTCGCCGTACCTCTTCGTGATAGCAGACATGCTTCAGATGTTTTTCCGGGCTATGCACGTCCATCGGTCGCGGAGCCACGTTCATGTCGCCGCACCAGATAGCCGGTTTGTTGGGCGACAGATGCTTCTCAAAATACTTGCGGAGCCGATCATACCAACCAAGCTTGTATTGATACTTGGGTGAGTCGATCTCGAAGCCCTGTGGCACGTAGGTATTGACGATGGGGATTCCCTTGATCACCACGCGCAAGAGCCGGGCATCCTCCGTTTCTCCTCCATCATCAAACCCATAGGCTATCGATTCCGGTTTCTCCCGGCTCAATATTGCCACGCCGTTGTACGATTTCATTCCTCGGTAAGTGATGTGGTATTCCGACTCAGCTAGTGCCAGTAGGGGAAATTCACTGTCTTGGACCTTGGTTTCTTGAAGGCAGAGTACATCAGGCTTGTGTTGGGCAAGCCAGTTGAGCACGATCGGCATACGCTTCCTGAGCGAATTGACATTGAATGTCGCGACTTTCATGACCCCCCTCCACATACACTTCAGCCGCCGCATCCTAGCAAAAGGCTCATGGGGGGAACAAGGCGAGTGATCTCATCCTTGTCGCAGACGCAGCAGCGGAAGAGGCCATCTCAGACTTTGCGGTGATCCCCCGAAGAGTGTTCTTCCCACCTGGCCTCAACATGAGATGTTTCCTAACAGAAACAAGCCCTCAGGAGGAAAGACCTCCCGAGGGCTCGGCAATCTACGAATACGACTACGAGAATTTAGGGTGCGGCAACAGGAGCAGGGGTTGCTGGAACTGCTGCGTTCATGTCTTGTCCCATTGACTGAGCGGCGCCCTGAGCCTCTCCAGCTTTGGTTTTTGCCATATGTTTGTGCGCCTTCACTTTCTCCTTCATTTCATGGCGCTTCGCTTTCATCGCATCTTTTCGGGCTTTCATCTTGCCCTTCATCTCTTCCTTCTTCGCTGTCATATCACTCTTCATCGCATTTTTCTCAGCCTTCATCTCGTCTTTCATCTTGCCCATCTCGCCTTTCATGGCATCGTCAGCCAAGGCCAGCGAGCTGGTTCCCATCAGGCAAAGAGCGGCAAACGCGACGACGATCGATTTCTGCATGCAACACCTCCTGGAATAGAGAAGAGTAGTGATGGTTCCGACGCAATCAAAAGACAGCCTGCGCTCCATTTTCAATCCTGTCAAGAATTAGCCCAGGAATCGACGTGTCGTATGCCCAGGTCATAATCAGTGGGCCAACCCGATTTCGGCTCTTGGTCCTGCAACATGCGCATCACTCATAACCCGCAATATTCATGAAGGTTCGTCGCGAACGCGTGCAAACGCGAAGCGAGACAGGCACTCGGAGGCGTGAAGTCCTGAGGCATACTCGTGCAGTATGTCGAAGGGCTGAACGGCGAGACTGCCCGTCACAGCCGCGTATCCGCGCGTGCAGCAGAAGCTTCATGAATCATGCGGGATAAGTGCATGTCTGGCTGAATCCAGTGCGGTGTGAAAATCTATATTCCGTTGTGGTGCAGGTCTATGTGTTTCGCCGATCGGCAATCGCGAGTTGAGGCGGAACCTCTATGGCGCCCATGACCTGGCCGGGAATCTCTATGAGTGGGTGGCTGAGAGCGATCCGACCGAGCATGCGCCGAACGTTGGGTTTCGTTGTGCCCAAGATGTGCCAACCCTGCCGTAGGCCCTACGGCTACCGGGCAGACTTGCTCGCGCGTGTCGGGGGGGGGCTCGCCGGCTGCCCGGCCAGGACG
>JBGTMB010000095.1:0-4776 GCA_041743755.1 Nitrospiraceae bacterium
CGCAGTTCACATAGGCGGATCTTCACGATCTTCTCCTCTGAGCGCCTTATTCTCCAGGGCTTCCGCCTCGACGAGGTACCCTACGCAACCCAGCAGGACTTGTCTCCTCTGCTGAAGCGATTTCTTAAAACGATCTCGAACCCCCGCTTGTTGAGCCGATTCTGGCAAATTCACCATCGCTTCCGCTTCTCCAAGCGTCGCATACTTATAGGACTCCAACCACGTGCCATTCTGACAGTTGAGATTCAGGAGAAGCTGCTCGGTTTCAATATCGAATGCGCTCAGTGCTTCGCTCGCGGCGCCGTCTTGCATTAATGCTTCCAATTTCTGAATTTGCTGTTCGAGGCGGTACGTCCGGCTGATCGGGGCGAACGACGCGTTGGTGTTGGGCATGTTCGGTCCTCCGTTGTAGTGGAACTTTCCTCTAGTGCAGGATGCGCTGTGAAGAGCACATGCAGCGCGTCACTCCCGGCGGCTTAACAAACGGCAGCCTGGCTACTTAGTTCAGCCCCCATTGCTCATCCGTCGCCACAAGTACATGCATGGTGCGCCAGGTGGGTCTAGGCGTACCTCCGGGGGGTACCAAGTGGCGGTCGATCATCTCCGCGAACTTCTCGTACGGCTTCAGTCTCTGCCACTTCAGCGACTCGTGCCAGTGCTCGAAAAATCGCCGTGCCCAGCTCTCCCGCCCGTAGCCCACAGCTTGCCGAACTCCTCCTTGAGGAGGTAGGCCGTGTTCAGCCGCCTGTTGGCCTTGAGCAGCAGCCGCGGACGCCGTCATGGTGTCTCACGTCTTTACTTGCCCCCTTCAGTTGTCAGCTTGTTAATGACTTTCTTGGCACCGGCTTCTTTCGCGTTTTCAATCGCAGCATTGACGGCACTTTGATCCTCGACCGATCCTCTGAGCGTCACCACTCCATCCCTGACCGTGACATGAATGAAATCGGCGTCGACATAAGGACTTAATGCTAGCTCCCATTTGACATCGTGTTTCAATCGCAAGTCGGCCTTGTGATTCGCGTAATGAGGATCAAGAGGGGCTATTACCTTACCAGTCATCGTCTCCTCTACCGCCTGACTCGGCAGTGGCAGCGCCAACACCAATGCTCCTGCAATGACAAACCCGGCCAGTACCTTCCCTTGTGTTTTTCCTGTGTGCATCCGTACTCCTTTATATATTGGATGTGATTGGATCATTCACTCGTTTCCTGACTTCCTCGATTCCCACTTCGACACGCACGTGCCTTCACCCCAGTGAACCATCGTATTGATTCGAGAGCGGAGTCAGTGGTCTCTTGGACTCTCGGCTACCGTTCCGTGATCGGCATCAGTTCCTCGGGCCAAACGAATCGACAGCGCGTGATTCTGCTTGTTCACCGTCGCCTCAACGCGATCACCCTTCTGGATTTCTCCCATCATCTGGGTCGTTTTATCTGTGTGCAAACGAACTTCCTTCCCGTCCTTCACCTTAACGAAATAGTTCCCGTCTTTGACGCGGAGCAGTTCGCCCTCGATCGTTTTGGCACCTTCTGCATTGTTACTTTCCCTCACACCGTGCTGTTGCAGGTCATCGTCTGATTGAAAACCTCGCTGATCCGTTATCTTATTAGTCTTCATAACGTTTGATGGCGAAGGCGAATGCTCTGCCTGCGCCGCACTGGACAAACCCAGGCATAGCAAAAACCCGCACGACATGACCCAGACGATTTTTGGAATAGATACCATGGAAACCTCCTCTGTTCTTAAATGAACTCATATGGATGAATCCTACGCTCCATGAAACATTTTCAACCTAGGAACTTCCCTAGTTTGCTGCAACGCCTTTGGGAGAAACCCATCCGCTGTATAGTTGGGATATGACATTCCTTGCCACCGGGAGAGCTTCGGTACGTGGGGAAGTCTCTCGGGAACTGTGACCGGTCGGGATCAGGAACTGGAAGGGGACGACAAGTTGTACAACAGATTATATCCCTCCGGGTTTTATTCGCGCCACGATGCCCAACCATGCCGGATGATATTCGCGATGAACTCAGAACAGAGGACGAAGTTCCTGCCACCGACCGTAGATCCGCCAATCAGGCTGTTCCTCCCCATGAGTGTCATTGAACGGTTGTTTTCTTAATAAGATGCCGGAGAAGAAATCTTACCCGCAAGTCAGAGACACGGGGCAGGTAGGCTTGTCGGCTACTTTTGGTGAGCGCGCACAATGGAAAATCTTGTGCGAAAAGTGTTCTCTACATGCCAGTCCCTGCTGGTTTGTAGGCAAGTGACCGGAATGAACGATCCCATTTCCAGGGCCAATCCCTCCTGAAGTGAGCGTGCTCTCTCAGAGGGCAACGCATATGCTTCGGCGAAAAATGATGACCCCTCCTCTCATGCCAAGAACAAGGTTCCCCTCTTCACCTGACAAAGCGAGTAGTCCCATTAGGTCACAGGTGGAGGTGAGTTACGATTTCTTCTCGAAACCCATTCTGAATAACCCGTATGCGCGGCCCTCCCGGCATTGGGAACTTGACGAGGCAGGGCCAGCCGACTCACCAAATCAGACCGTCGGGGCAAGAGCGATATCCAAGCTTAGGGAAGATCCTCGATGAGCGATGCCGACATGCCTGCGGGTTCCGGCTTCGCATTCTTAGCCGATCCGGCTGCCGCCGCGACGGTGTCGGGATCGCCTGATTCCCGCGTTTTTCGATCGCGGCAAGCTCGAACTTGTCCTGCGGGCGGATGTAGCGACGGTCGATGTCGATCTTGCCGTCACGTCCAAAGGAGATAAAGACGCCTGAGATGGCGACTTCCTCGGGGCGGTAAGCAGTTTCCCGTTCCGGTTCATCGGAATCGGCGTCATGTTCGGCCCCATGCTTGCCCGACTTTGTCGGCTTATTGCTGTCAAGTCCCCTCCATGTAACCTAGGCCCCAGTGTTATAGCGGCTGGCGAAGGGGGCGACGAACTGACTATCGTCTGAGTATGGTGTCTTGCATGGCCGACCAGGAACAGCTCGAAATGGTTCGGCAAGGGGGGAGGGGCATCAGTCCGGCATGGACATGTGAGGAAACTCCCATCCACCGAGTCAGTGAAGCCCTCAGGAATTGCAGAGTTTCTTTCATGACGGAGGGGGGCGTCGCACCTCTTACTTTGATGGCACCATCTTCTGATTTATGCGCGCGGTCTCCACCGTCCAGCAAACGGAGAACTGTGTTGCCCCCTCAGGATAGTAGTACCTCGCGTTGCCAATGGCTGCTTCGCATTGCTCCAGGCTCGTGAAGGGCCCAAGCTGCACCGGAGCTGCTGCCAGCCAAATTATAAAATAGTACACAGTCACCATAGTATCACCTACTGTTCGCCACTTAAACCTCCGCACATGGCTCCAAAAAACAGGATCATGAGGTCGTTGATTCCATCCATCTTACCTTCGTGATCGGGTAGCGATCAAATGGTTTGTCATTGGCTGCACGCTGGACCTCTCCCCTTTCAGTTTGGCCTTTTCGATATCAGGGGTGGCAGCGCTGGCTTCAGACAGATGTCAAAATTGGTCACAATTGGCTTTATGCAACAATTCACTCTTTGTTCCACGGCTCCAAGCTACTTCTATGTACCCCATGGCCCCCCGTGTTACTGAGACAGGGGCGTTCCCGTCCGTCCGGCTGGCGCCGGATCGGATGGTCATTGCTGCGAAAGCTAGAACACTTCACAAGACAGAGAAAAGCAGTTTATGGCCACTCGCTTGTAAGATTCAGGGCCAACTCTGAGCGCATCAGGCTGCGCTATGAAGCGCACGCTCAGGAAGATGTTTCCGGGTTGAGGCCAAAGTTTTCACGAGTCTTGCCAGACTACCATCAACAGCCATCTGTAGTCTGAGCAGTAGTGCACATGTTCGACGGCTTCCCAACTCTGACACCTTTGCACGGACAGCCCGACGGTCGACGTGGCGCTAGTGCTCTGACGCTGGCCGGGCACCGATCTGACCGGCGGCGGTCGCGCCGTCTCCGACAAGGCCATGGTCTTCAATCGGCAGATATCCGTCGATCCGATGTACCGCGGTCGGTGCAATTTGTGTCATGGCCATTCTCTCGGCGTTCTAATGTGTGTCCCGGTCGTTCGAGGTCACCGCCCATATTCACCGTTCACTCGAGCGTCTCCCGATGTTCAAAGACCCAGCTGGCTTCCGCGCCCAACACAAAGACCACCGACGCGTAGTAGAGCCACACAAAAAAGAAGAGAAACGCTCCCAGCGCACCGTACAGTGGGATGCTGGCCTGGGCGAAATGCACATACCAGGCAAACCCTTGTTTGGCGAACCCAAACAAGGCGAGCGCCACGCCGGTGCCGACCGCGAGCGACTTGAACTTCAACCTCTTGACAGGAGAGAACCAGTAGAGACCCAGGAGCAAGCTGCCGCCCAGGATGACCCCCGTGGCCCAATGGAACATTAGAATACCCTGCCCCCCCCAACGCCCTGCCCATGGGACAATCGCGCCGAGATCTCCCGTGACTGCCGCCACCGACGCGAGGCTGATCATCACGACCAGGAGGACGACGCAGAACACCATCATGAGCAGATCATGGGCCGTCCCACGCAGGAAGCTTCGAGGAGGGCCGGCTTGGAAGACGGTGTTCAGCACATGCCGGATCGAACCAAAGACCATCGTGCTGAACAGCAGAAACGAGATAAATCCGACGATCCCCAACAGTCCACGGTCGGCCACGATGGCGGCCACGTTATCCGCAATCGCCTGTTGCGACCGGGGAAGAAATTGCCGAAAGACGGATTGCACTTC
>JBGTMB010000096.1:0-8126 GCA_041743755.1 Nitrospiraceae bacterium
GGTATTTTATGAGTCCGGAGATGATTCGACCCGTCCGGTCAACCTGCGCGTAAATCGACTGAAATGCGTCCTTGGACAGATAACCTTGGTCCACGGCGATATACAGATGGCTTTGAACTTCTGCCGTTGACGACATGGCAATGAATAGAAACTGCACGAATTCTTTGTTCGAGCGACGCACAAACCCTTCCGCAATATTGGCCATCGCCGAACCTGCAGCGCTCTGAGTCTGACTACAGAGACGCACATCTCTTTTCCATGCAGAGTTCTGTTCAATGGCTTCGTAGACCTGCCGCGTCAACTGTCGAGCTTCTTTCCAACAATCTAGGTCCTCAAATCGAGTCAATTTCATGGTTTATCTCGTTTGATTAGGTCATTTGGTTTGTTTCGTTGATCAATCACACCGATTCTTCCAACTAGACAAACCAAACAAACCTCTTCGACCAAATAAACCGTTTTGGCACAGCTCCGCCCTTTCACTTACAGATCCTTACGGCTCCTCCCTCAATACCAGTCTCACACGGAAGCGCTGAGCCTTATTCGGGCAGGCCGAGTCTCAGAACCTTTTCCCGTGGCACTCCCGACTGAACCAACTGTTCTTCACAGGCTGCCGCATGATCGAGATCAGTGATCAACACTTGATCGAAATGCCATCCGGCAAGCCTTTCCGGCGAAGAGACCGGACAAGAAAGAAATGACTCGCGCCCGCTTTCATCGATAAATCCTATACAGTCGACATTCATCTCTCGCAGCGACAAATACGCCAATTCAGCCAGCTCGGTCGTCCCGTAAATCACAACCCGTTGGCCATAAGTCCCATCGAACGTCGACATCATTTCTTTTAACCGAATGCGTATGTCGCGGTAGTGGGAAAGCGAGTGCTGCATGTGGAGATAAGTCAACCGTGCTTTTTCCGAGAGACCCTGTGGCGTCAGAAGATATCGAATCCGACTGCGTGGAATAGTCGAAACCCTAATGTAGCCCTTATGAGTCAGCCGCTTGAGATAGAGATTTGTGAGACCCAGCGCGACGCCAAGTTTGGTCGCAAGCGTGCGCTGAGTGGCCCCACCATTTCGATCGAGCTCACTCAGGAGTAGAAGGTCTCGCTGGCCTTGTAAATTCATGAATTATACGGATAAATTGGCGATCCGTTCACAACATGAACAGATAAATCCATTCTGTCAAGCAAAAAAATACGTGGCCGACCTTTGCGGTGAGCCAACGATGGATCGGCGATTTCAGTTAAATCCGGCGTAGATGATGCGAACTAAAAAGATATGGGAAATCGTGGCGGAATTGAGACCGAACAATAGGCTGGATCAGCTAGGATCTGCACAACTGTTTAGCCCGCACAGTCCGATTGTCCGGCACGAAGAAGCTTCTGCGCTGCAGCAATGACCTCCTCAACTGAAATGAGCCTCATGCAATTCTGTTCGCCTCTCGTACAAGTCGGATGAAAGCAGATACGGCAATCGATCTCCTTATAGAGTATCTCTGCAAGACCACCACGAGGGCCCCACTCGCGAGGATTCGACGGGCCGAACAACGCGACGACTGAAGTACCCACTGCCGCAGCAATGTGCATCGCGCCGCTATCGCTTCCGACAAAGAGAACTGACCTTTTAGCAATGGCCGCAAACTGTTTAATAGTTGTACGACCTGCCATGATCGTTGGGCGGCTCTTCGCCATCTGTCGAATTTGCTGCGCAAGATCGATATCGTGGCTGCTCCCTCCAATCAATACCTGGCACCCATACTGAGAGGTCAACCGATCCGCCAACTCCGCATACCGCTCCGGAGGCCAGGCCTTGAACCAATGCCGGGCGCCGGGCTGCAAGATCACCATCGACTGCGATCGCTGAACCGCGAGTTGATCCAACAATTGATCTGCACTGTCGACTTCTTCCGGCGTCACCCGAAGCTGAAGATCCTTCGAATCAGCTTGGATACTCATGGGTTTGAGCGCTTCCAGATCCCGGTCGATCCGGTGCTGCACCTCCGGCATGGACTGGACCACCCGCGTGTAGTACTTCCCCCGCCATCGATGTTCATCATTGAACCCGATCCGAACAGAGGCTCCACTGATCCAACTCAGAAACGCGGAGCGATCTCCATCTGTCAAATCGACCACCGTATCGAATCGCCGACTCCGCAGACCGGCAATAAGCCGCGATTGAGCCCCCAAAGATCCTTTGTCGAGAACGACGACCTCTTCTAAATCCAGGTTACCGGATAAGACATCTTCCGTCCCGCGATTGACCATCATCGTGACCCGAACATCCGGTCGTGCCGCTTTAATAGCACGGACGGTCGGCGTCGCCAATAAGACGTCGCCGATATAGCGGAGCTTGATGATAAGGACGTTTTTCATGAGGAAAGAGCTGACGGCCTATGGCTGATAGCAAGAAACAGAAACAGACCGCTCATCGCGACGAGCTTTTCCCCTCGCACAACTCCTGGTACAGTGCACCGGTCTTTGTTGCAACCTGTTCCCAGGAAAACTGCTTGGCTCGAGCAAATCCCTTCCTCTTCAAGTCGGCTCGAAGCGGCTCATCCTCAAGCGCACGAACCATCGCCTCTCCCAGCGCCCGCGCGTCTTGAGGATCTACCAGCACTGCCGCATCACCTGCCACTTCAGCCAACGCGGTTGAATCAGACGTCAGCACCGGCGCACCGCAGGCCATCGCTTCCAACACGGGCATCCCGAACCCTTCGTACAACGAGGGAAAGACGAACAGATCAGTGGAGGAATACAGCAATTGTAAGTCGCGCATGGGCAACCGACCCGGGCAGAGCACCTTTTCCGTCAAACTGCGCCTCCGGGCCGTCTCCTCATAGCTCCCGAACGGATGGATAGGCGAACCGACAAGGAGCACCATCCTCGGCCCCAGTTTCTTCCGAACCTTCTCCGCCGCCTCGAGAAATATCTGGTGATTCTTGCGCGGATCTGCCCCGCCAATAAATAAGATATAGCGCTCAGCCGTGAGACCGATCCGCTTCCGCAACTCTGCCATCGCCTGATCGTCTCGACGTGGCGAAAAATCTTCCGACACTCCATTGGGAATGACTCTAATGTGTTCGCGCTTCAAACCATAGAGCTCCATAAGCTCTCTCGCGGAAAATTCGGATACCGTAATGGTTTTTCTGGCCCGTAGCGCGGTCTGTCTGGTCTTGAACGACGAGGGCCATTGGCCCAACATCTTCTTCGAGTACTCTGGATGGCGATCCAACCAAAGATCGTGAATCGTCACCACTCCGCCGTAGCGGCCGACAGTCTGCATTTTAAAGTTCGTGCCGTGGTAGAGATCCAACTGATCTGCCGCTCCCCGCTTCCCCATCCCCCATCGGCTTGAATTGACCCACCCTAGCCGCTCAACGCCCGTCCAAGCACTTACAGAGTTAGGCCGAACAGCGCCCGGTCTCGCATAGGCGACAAAATCGATGTCTCCTTGCTGCGCCAGCATCGTGCGGAGCAGATGGTAGCTGTGCCACCCCACCCCGCCCATGTCGCCCACCATCGGATTGGCATCAAAACCAATTTTCATCCTCGGCCTTTCTGTGCCCCCAGTACGTCTCCGTACAGCTGTTCCATGTGCGCAACAGACGCATCAAGACTAAATCTTTCTTGCGCACGCATCCTCCCACACACCTCCATCTGCTCTCGCTTGGATTTGTTTTCCAGAAGAGAGATCACGGCTTCAGCCAATGATTCGGCATCTCCCGGGGGAACAAGCAAGCCAGTCTCTCCCTGTGCCACGACTTCGGGGAGACCCCCTGTCGTGGTCGCGACCACGGCTTTGCCCATCGCCATCGCTTCGACCACCGCAATCCCAAACCCCTCCATGAGTGCCGGATGCAGATACAGATCGAGCGCAGCCAAGAACGGCTGAACCGGGTCCTGAAAGCCGACAATGTGTACGCGATCGGTGATTGTCAATTTGCTCGCGAGCCGTTTCAATCGATCGGCATAGCCGTGATCATCACTGCCCACGATCACATAATGCACCATAGGAACCGCATGGATGATAGCCGGAAGCGCTCGAAGCATCACCTCATAGCCTTTTCGTGGGAACAGATTGGCGACGGTGCCCAATAAGACCGCCCCGCTCGGAAGCCCGATCAGCCGACGAATTTCCTGGTCATCGTGCGGAGATTGTCTCTTGGGAAAATCAATCCCACTGTAGAGAGTCCGTACCCTGCTCATCAAGACGCCACCGGTTATCAGCGATTGCTCAATCTGCCGGGAAATTGCAATAACAGCCTCGACCCGATCAAGCTCATAGCGTCCCACCTTCTCCGGTTCGATTTCCTGCCTCACATGGGCCACGATCGGCATGGAATGAGACCGACCACTGGCGATGGCTCTCACGGTATGGGGCACCCACCAGATATCGTTCACATGAATCAAGGCTGGATCAAGTTGGCCCACAAGAGCACCGAGACGCTCAATCGCCGATCGGCGCTGAAACACGGCGAGAGGCTTTCTCCAGGGAGGAAGACTCAGTGCATGAGTGGGGACGGCGATCGAGTGCAGCTGCTCTCGGAACGGGCCTGTTCCCGGACAGACCACATGCGGCTCCCACTTGTGCCGGTCGAGTGTCTTCAGCAGTGCGATCAGATCGCGTTCCGCTCCGCCAATAGCCTCAATCCCATGCACGTACAGAATTCGCGTGCCCACTACTTGGCGTCCGGGTGAGCGGTTGCCTGCCTGGTGGTATCCCACAACTTGGCATATTTTACAAAGGTGTACATGCTGGCAAATACAGAGATAATGAGTCCGTGCACTCCATCCCGAAACGCTTGCCTTCGGACATAGTATTTCCAAAAGGTAAACAGCGGACGCATGGTCAGATCACTCCACCGAACCCTCTTCTTCGTTTTCCCGCGCTCTCTCGCTGCCAATGTCGTAAAGTTATTGAACTTCTTGAAGTGGTCTTCGATTGTCCGCTCCGTGTAATGATCGAGTGCATGGGTCAGATCTCCGTGCAGTCCTTCAAACACAAACCGGTTGTGAGGCTCGCTATCGTCTAACCGACCGACGCCACGCCGAAACAATCTCAGTTGATAATCCGGATACACCCCTCCCCATCGAATCCACTTCCCATAATAATAATTCTTCCTCGGAAGCGAGTAGGCCACCGGACCTGCCGGGTTAGAGGTCTCCAATACCCGTTGAATTTCTGCGCGAAGATCTTCACTGACGCGCTCATCGGCATCCAGAATAAACACCCAGTCCGATGTGGCACGATCGATCGCAGAGTTTTTTTGCTCACCAAACCCATTCCACTTGCGCTGGAAGACGTGCGGCGTGAACTCCCGGCAAATCTCAACGGTTTTGTCGATACTGTAGGAATCGACTGCGATAATTTCATCCATCCACGCGACCGAGTCGAGCGCTTCACGAATGTTCCGCTCCTCATTGAACACGACAATCGCGCAAGAAATCGTTTGATGCATAGCGGTTCCTTCAGACAAATGTTGTCAGGGAGCTTTCCATGCCTGCATGATTCATGACGGCACTCCACGGGGCAGCTGTATCGCCGCCTGCTCGAACTGCCGGCGGTACTGATCGACCACGCGATCGGGGCTGATCCAGAGCCGGCGCCAAGCGGTGGCTCGATCCAGTTCCTGCACCAATTTCTTCACAGGCTTCACCACACGCCGAGCAAACCGCAGCCCTGCGGACGATGAAGCGAATTCCTCCGGCTTACACCACAGCTCAGTTTGTTCGGCCTGGTTCCACTTCCGGTCGATCGTCAATCGTTCATGGGTGCAGGCAAACGGCTCCCGCTTACTCTTCATCGTCGCCCGGATGAAATGATGTACGAACGACGCCCCCACGACCATGCATCGCTTCATATCCCCGACGACCTGCTCGCGCTTGCGCAGGGTGTAGTACAAGTCCCAGTCAGCGGACTGAATCCGTTCGTCCAAGCCGCCGAGCGCGTCATAGGTCGATCGCCTGATCATGACGCAGGACCCGACAATCCCTTCGAACATCGTTCCGGCGAATGCACGGTGCGCTTCCCTGCAATAGCGCTCCCAATCGCCATACATCGCCTGAATCATCGTTCGCAGCTGGTCGATGCCCTTTCCGCTTGAAAGCCGTCCTTGCCCGATCGCCGCCCAACGTCCCTGCATCCAATCGGTCAAGGATGCAGTCGGCATCATTTCCAGCCCCAACGGCGATGCGGCATCGAGGCGATAGCGCTCCATCGCCTCGATCAAGAATCCGTTCCAGTTCGGCGCGACATACAAATCGTTGTTGATGTGGCACAGAAACTCTCCGCTCGCCAAGTCGGAACCGAGATTCATCGATTCCGGGTAACAGAGATTTCGATCGTTTCGAATCACCCGGCACCCGTTCGCTTCAAAAAACTCCGCTGACCCGTCGGTTGAATAATTGTCGATCACAATCACTTCGTGTGGGCCGGTCGTATAGCGCTGTATCCCCTCTAGAAAAAGTTGATTGTGCCCCAATTGATTGTGCACGGCGACAATAATACTCAGCATGATGTGACGCTCGGCCGACCTGTCATGTTATCCCCGAAAGCCGCGGCGAAGGACTTCCCGATAAAACTGTAGATTCAACCACCGATTGCGGCGGGCGGCCCAACGACGAGAGGATTGGAGACGATCCGCCATCACCCTTGGATGCGATCCACTGAATTCTTTCAACATGGCATAGTCCTCAAACTGAAAGCTGTCGTGAGCGAGTTGTTTGGCCTCTGCGGCAGGAATATGGCCTCCTCCATGATAGACCATCACTTGCTCCCGCTTTTTCGCCAGCATTGTTTGAGGGTCCTTCACCCACCCATAGTGAAAGACTCGCCCGTCCGATGGAGCGATCCATTCCTTCGGTCCACTCTGGAGGTACTGCTCCGTCGCCTTGAGATGAAACCCCACGGCATCGCCACAGGACTCCACTTCGCCGTTGTTCCTGATGATCCGCACGGCTTTGTGGTAGAACCAGGGATTGGTCGACCAATAGTCCGCGATAAAGTGTAGATACCGGAACAGAAGCCCTTTCACTTCAGGATTGCCGAGATGGCGGCGCATGGCTTCCCGAATGATAGGCAAATCGTCTTCGTGCACCACCTCGTCGGCTTGGATGTAGAACGCCCAATCGCCGATACAGTGTGCCAACGCAATGTTAGTCTGCTGGGCGTAGATCAGTCCGTCTTTTCGCAGCGTCTCATCCCAGACCGACTCCACGATGTTGATCTTGGGATCGCCGATCGAGCGAATCAGCTCAAGCGTGCCGTCGTCACACCGCCCGACATTCACGATAAATTCATCGACCAACGGCAAAACGGATCGGATCGACTCCACGACCGGATAGTCGTACTTCACCACGTTTCGCACGAATGTAAATCCGCTGACTTTCATAGACAGGCCACTTACCCCACCTGAGCCTCAGTCTCAACCTTTCTGCGAAAGCTCCCAGAATTTCGCGTACTTCATGACAGTGTAATAGGCATAGAGGCCGGAAAGAATCAAGCCAGGTTTGCCGTCGAGGAAGCCGGCCCGCTGCACATACATCTTGAAAAACGCACCGAGCGGATGGGTGATCAGTTGAGGGGGAGAGAACCGGCGGCCCTGCTCCACCATGCGACGAGCCATCAGGGCCGAGTAGCGGTCTTGCTTCGCCACATAGTGATCGATGTTCCGAAATGGATACTGCAACGCGGGACTCTTGAGAAATCCGATCGGCCCATCGCATTCGAAACTCTCATGGACCAGTTCTTCGCGATACCGAAACCGTCCCTTTCGAAACAACTGCGGTTGACGATAATCGGGATACCAGCCGCAATGTCTGATCCAGCGGCCTAAAAAATAGTTTTTTCTTGGAACGAAGTAGGCATCCGCCCCGGGTCCACGGTCGAGCAGCAGTCGAATCTCTTCCCGCAACTCGGGCGTCATCCTCTCATCGCTATCCAGACTGAAGACCCATTCATGGGTTGTGAGTGCCACTGCTTGATTGCGCAAATCGCCGAATCCTTTGAAGTCGACTTGATAAACATTGTCGGTGAACTCACGACTGATTGCAGCCGTCCGATCCGTACTGTGGGAATCCACGACGATCAACTCATCGCCCCAGCCTGCGACAGACTCAAGGCAGGCCC
>JBGTMB010000097.1:0-2088 GCA_041743755.1 Nitrospiraceae bacterium
TTGCGGCAGTGGAGGAGCAGCTCGATCAGCGACATTTCACGTCAGCCGTTCGATTGGAATTGGATGCGGCGACACCGGGGCACATTCGCGAGATTCTGACACGAAATCTTCAGCTACCGCCGTATCTCGTCTACGCAGGTCACGGTCCGATCGGCATGGCCGGGATTCGTGAACTGTACGCTCTCGATCGTCCTGATCTGAAGGATCCGCCATTTTTTCCGGCCGTCCCGTCCTGCTTGAACAAATCGGGCAGCCTCTTGGCTGCCATCCGTCAACAGGATGTGCTGTTGTATCATCCCTATGACAGCTTCATGCCGGTCGTGGAGTTTCTACGGGAAGCCGCACACGATCCAGACGTCCTCGCCATTAAACAGACCCTGTATCGCGTCAATCCTAAATCACCCATTGTCGATGCGCTGATGGCAGCCCGCGTCAACGGCAAGCAAGTTGCGGTGCTGGTTGAGCTCAAAGCTCGATTCGATGAAGAGAACAACATTGAATGGGCCCGGAAACTTGAAGATGAAGGCGTGCATGTTGTGTATGGTGTGCAAGGGCTCAAGACGCATGCGAAGGTCTGTCTCATCGTCCGGCGCGAACCGGAGGGAATTCGCCGCTATGTCCATCTCGGCACCGGAAACTATAACGTTGTCACCAGTCGTATCTATACCGATTTGAGCTATTTCACATGCGATCCCGTCATTAGCCGCGATGTGTCCGATCTGTTCAACTCACTGACCGGGTACTCCCGCAAGAACTCCTACTCCAAGCTCCTCGTGGCACCGACGACGCTCAGGCAACAACTGCTTGATCGGATCGAGCGTGAGACGTGCCGTCAACGCGAGCACGATGATGGCTATATCGCCTTCAAGATGAACTCGTTGGTCGATACACGGTGCATCCAGGCCCTATACCGAGCAGCGCAAGCCGGAGTCCGGATTGACCTTCAGGTGCGGGGTATTTGTTGTCTGCGGCCGGGTGTCCCGGGGCTCAGCGAGACCATCACCGTCACCTCGGTGGTTGGGCGTTTTCTGGAACACGCGCGGATCTACTACTTTCGTCACGGTGGGCAGAACGAGGTGTTGATCGGGAGCGCTGATCTGATGCCGCGCAATCTGGATCACAGGGTGGAAGTGATATTCCCTGTGGAAGACCCTCGCTGGCGCGAGGTCATCGTCAATGACATTCTCGGTGTCGGGCTGCGGGACAATGTGCAAGCAAGGCGGTTACTTGCTGATGGGACGTATGAACGCATGCAACCGGTAGATGGTGGCACAGCTGTGAATTCTCAGGATTGGTTTTTGAATCACTGGAAATCCCGAGCGTAAGGGATTGCTTGAGAGTATGTGACATCCAGAAGCACGCTACGGTGGCGGCATGGCATACGATTATCACGACACAAAAACTTGTACCGCACCATTAATTTCTCAGCAGTGAAATGAACAGTCATCACCATTCACAGACTCACGCAGTACGTATGCAGGACACAATTTCTGCCGATCCTGGCCAAGTCGTGAGGCATTTCAGACAGATTGTACTTTGGCCTCTGCAGCTGATGCCGATTCGTGATGATAGACCGATCCAGAAGCATTGTGACTATATTCAGATACAGGACAGCCTTTGGCGAGAGGTCGAGGACGAATTTACAGGCGATCCGGCCCTGTTTCAGGAACGCCACTACAGCGAATTCATCACATTTCTCCCCTCCGTCCAGCGATTTCTCTACGGCGAGGGCACAGGCCGCGGGACCGGTGTCAATCAGGAATCGCCCATTCGCGTGTTCCGCCGCACCGATATTGCCAACGTGCGGATGACCTACCCCGACCCCGGAGCGGTCCCGATCATATTCGGGGTGGCGCATGTGGATTTGTATTTTTTCTACGACATCGACATCGTCATCCTGGCCATGGAGATTTTCGCCGACGATCTTCCGCTGACCTGGGTAGAGGACACCATGCTTCGTTTCGCGAGAGGGTATCCCACGTATTGGGAGCCCGAAGGGCACGGTGGCCACTGTCTGAAAAAGGCGGAATGGCTTGCCAAGGATGGCACGGTGCTGGCGGTGTCCGACTACGAGCATAAGGAGAAATA
>JBGTMB010000098.1:0-3778 GCA_041743755.1 Nitrospiraceae bacterium
CCTAGGTCGAGCACAAGACGTCCCTCTTCACAACCGCAGGAACGGCAGGTCCGATGATGGCTCGGAGTCATGAAATCCAGGACGCTTGGTTGTCCTGCGCTCGCGAGACGTAAGACTCAATCTGCCGGCAGGTCAAATTTCGATGTTGGGCGGGGCTTACGCCATTCAAAGTATCGCGATACCAACAAATAGTCTCCCGGACGGCATCCGTGAAGTTCCAGACCGGCGACCACCCCAAAAGCGCGTGTGCCTTGTCTGTAGAGAGTTGGAGTGATCGGGCCTCATGAAGGCCGCGCTGACCACTCTGATCGAACCAATCCCCGGACCAGGATTTCAAGATTTCGCGCACCAAAGCCTCCACGTTGCGATTCGCATCGTGTCCCGGGCCGAAGTTGAAGCCTCCACCCAATTCCGGCCGCGGGGAAAGATAAAGCTGGGCCGCGAGGCATAGGTACCCGCTGAGAGGATCGAGAACGTGCTGCCACGGCCGCGTGGCGCGCGGGTCGCGCACACAGATTTTTTCACCGTTCCGCAGGGCCCGCACACAGTCCGGCACGATCCGATCCAAAGCCCAATCACCGCCGCCGATCACATTCCCGGCCCGCGCGCTGGCGATCTGCACCGGATGTTCCGGAAAAAACGAACGGCGATAGGCGCTAATGGCCAGTTCAGCCATTCCCTTGCTTGAGCTATAAGGATCATATCCGCCCATCGGGTCTTCCTCGCGATATCCGTGAACCCATTCCCGATTCTCGTAACACTTGTCCGTAGTCACAAAAACTGCGCCGCACCGATTCTCCAACCGACGCAAGGCATCCAAAACGTGAACGGTCCCCATGACATTCGTCGTGTAAGTTTCGACCGGTTCGGCGTATGAAAGGCGGACTAAAGGTTGTGCCGCGAGATGGAAGACGAAGTCTGGCTGGCAAGTAATAATAGAATCAGCAACAGCCTCCCGATTCCTCACATCTCCCACTTCGTGCCGCATGCGCTCCGCCAGACCCAATTGATCAAATAGCGCCGGCTCTGTCGGCGGCGATAAGGCAAACCCCGTGACTTCCGCCCCCAGGGCAAGCAGCCATTCGCTCAGCCAAGAGCCCTTGAAGCCGGTGTGGCCCGATAGCCACACACGTCGGCCGACAAACTGTCCCCCAAACTTTACCATATCTTCCATGGTGCCCGCCTCTCGCTCCACAGACGATTAAGCTGCTGGGATTCCTGGAAGGTATCCATAGGTTGCCAAAAACCCTCATGCCGATAGGAGTGAACCTGCTTGTCTGCCACCAAGGCGGCAATCGGTTCGCGTTCGAAGGGGATGGTGGGATCGTTGGGCAGATAATCGAAGACCGCCTGATCGCAAACCATATACCCCCCATTAACGTAGGCTTCCTCCATCTGTGGTTTTTCGTTGAAGGCTTGAACCCTCCCCGGCTCGTCGATATGCAATGACCCGAAGCGACCCGCCGGATGCACGGCCGTGATCGTTAGCGCCCGGCCCGCCTTCTGGTGTTCGGTAATCGCCGCGTTGACGTCGATGTTCGAAAGGCCGTCTCCGTAGGTTAGCAGAAACTGCTCTTGAGGTCCCAGATAGCGTTGAATGGAACGGATACGGTACGCGGTCATGGACTCCTCACCGGTATCCACCAAAGTCACACTCCAGTCCTCTTCATCGTGGCGATCGTGAAACATTACCGCAGGGTGACGCCCCAAACTGAGGGTCACGTCGCACGTATTCCAAAGATAATTTCGAAAGTAATCTTTGACCATCTCCCCCTTGTATCCCAGGCAAAGGACGAATTCCTTATGCCCAAAATGGGCGTAATATTTCATGATGTGCCAGAGAATTGGCTTTCCGCCGATGGGCACCATCGGCTTGGGTCGAAATTCTGTTTCTTCTCGCAGCCGGGTTCCCTTACCGCCGCAGAGGATTACGACCTTCATAAATCAGTGGCTATTCGACAGTTGCTGAGTCTGCCACTCCAGTTTTGGGCGGACGACGCCGATCCACTGTCCACTGTACTCCTTACGCATCTCGCCAGTATCGTGGGTGGCGAACTTCACCACGTCATCCGTGATGAGTTCGATGGTATTCACATTACTCACGATGGCCGCGCGAACAGAATATAGTCCTTCATTGAGTAAGTTCGCTGGAATTGTGCACGTCGATTTATACACGCCGCGCGGGAAGCTTTGCCCGGCCCAATCGTCGCGGCCGGCATTAGCCGATGCCCAATTGACGGATGCAAGAACCTCCATGCCTAACCGATCCAAGAGATGGAAGCTGGCGCTTAACGGCAGTCCTGGTTTTAGCACCGCGTACTCCATTTCCAATTGAACATCTTCTGAGATATCCACATCCGATACTTTGCCTCCGCGGCATACCACCCGAACGGAACAAAGCCGCACACGATCATTGCCCGGAGCCTTGGCAGAATTTTCCCAAACGATTTCAGATCCACTGGTTGCTCCCGAAGAAATGTATTCATTGATCACCAAGCCAATTTCGCCCTCGCACGTCTTCCCACCTTTGTGCAGGAGCACGCCGTGCGTACAAAGGTTTGCCAGCACGCCGGTGTTGTGACTGACAAACAGGACAGTCCGTCCCTGCTTGGCGACTGCCCCCATTTTACCGACGCATTTCTTTTGAAATTGAGCATCCCCGACGGCCAATACCTCATCGACTATTAGGATCTCCGGGTCCAGATGGGCTGCCACCGCAAACGCAAGACGCACATACATCCCGCTCGAGTATCGTTTCACCGGCGTGTCAATGAACTGTTCCACCTCAGCAAAATCCACGATCTCATCGAACTTTCGGTCGATCTCCGCCTTCTTCATTCCGAGAATCGCGCCGTTTAAGTAGATGTTCTCGCATCCGCTTAGCTCAGGGTGAAACCCGGTCCCTACCTCGAGCAGCGACGCCACGCGACCGCGCATGATCACCTCGCCTTCGGTCGGTTCAGTGATGCGCGAAAGAATTTTCAACAACGTCGATTTGCCGGCGCCGTTGCGGCCGATGATGCCGAGGACTTCGCCGGGCTGGACGGAGAAGGAGACGTCGCGCAGCGCCCAGAAGTCAGAGGTCGGAGGTCGGAGGTCGGAGGTCTGCTCGGAGGTCGGGGAATGGTCTCTGACTTCTGACTTCTGACCTCGGCCTGCGCCGTTCCTCCGGAACCAACGCTGCCAAAGCATCTCCGCTTCGTCGCGGAGGGAGCGCGCGCCGAGCTGGCCGAGGCGGTAGCGCTTGGACAGGTTGTTGACCTCTATTATTGGCTGACTCACGGGTTCGTGTTCTTCGTTCTTTGTTCGTGAGGGAGCGACCTTCGCTCGTTGCATGGCTGCGCAGTGCTGCGTTTGCGTGCCTTGTTCTTGTTCAGGCTCTCTCAGGGAGAGAAACGGAAGAGACCGCCGATGGGGAACGACTGGCTCCTGCGCCGGCGCACAGTCGGCCACAAGCACGGGCCAAGCGGTGGGAAGTCTTCTCGAACAGAAGATAGAAGAGGTAGGCCAGCATCAGGACGATCGCTGACTTCAGCATCCAATCCGCCAAATAGCCAAACCTCGGGAGGCTGAAAAGAGCTAGAAGACTGAATGCGGCAATATGGGTGAGATACAGGGAGTAACTCCACTTTCCCGCCCATTCGAAGACCGCCACGGATTCGCGGTCCTGATAGAAGGCGATTTCCTGGGCAATCCAGTACGCAGCATAGATTGCGAACAAGTTGAGCGTCAGGTGTTGACCCACGACGAGTTGGAGCGCGAGGTTGTGCGTGATGGC
>JBGTMB010000099.1:0-3822 GCA_041743755.1 Nitrospiraceae bacterium
CGGCATTCTTGTTCACGATAATCCCGGCAGCGCCCAAGGCCGCATCCGCTTCTTTGCCTGTAATACCCTTATTGGTCAGGTTCATCAGCATCAAGTGTGTATCTGTTCCGCCCGACACAATTTTGTATCCACGGTCGATAAGCCCTTGGGCCAGCACCTTCGCATTGGCAAGAACTTGTTGCTGATACCGCGTAAAAGCCGGTGAAAGGGCTTCCTTGAAGGCGACGGCCTTCGCCGCAATGACATGCATCAAGGGTCCGCCCTGTATTCCCGGGAAGAGCAATTTGTCGACCCCTTTCGCATACTCAGCCTTACACATCACGACGCCACCCCGTGGTCCGCGCAGGGTCTTGTGGGTGGTCGTGGTGACAAAATCGGCATAGGGAACAGGGTTCGGATGAAGTCCAGCAGCGATGAGCCCGGCGATGTGGGCGATGTCGACCAGCAGATAAGCGCCGACCGACTTGGCGATCTGTTGGAATCGTGGAAAATCGAACGTGCGCGCATAGGCACTCGCGCCCACGACGAGCAGGCGTGGCCGACATTCTTCCGCCACCTTCTGCACTGCATCATAGTTAATGGTTTCGGTCTCACGTTCTACGCCGTACGAGAACACACGGAACAAGATCCCTGAAAAATTGACCTTGCTGCCATGGGTGAGGTGTCCCCCTTGCGCGAGGTCCATGCCCAGAATGGTGTCACCGGGTTTTAGCACTGACAAGTAGGCCGCCATATTGGCTTGCGATCCTGAGTGCGGCTGCACATTCACATGTTCCGCGCCGAAAATCTGTTTGCAACGCTCGATGGCGAGATCCTCCACGGTATCCACATGCTGACAGCCACCGTAGTACCTCTTGCCCGGATACCCTTCGGCATACTTATTGGTCATGATGGAGCCCTGCGCGGCCAGGACGGCGGGACTCGCGAAGTTCTCCGATGCGATCAGTAGCAGCCTGTCGCGCTGCCGCTCCTCCTCGGCGATGATCGCGTCATAGACATCCGGATCTGTGGCTTTGAGTGCGTCTAAAGAACCAACCGCATCACTCATGACAGCTCGCTCCCTTTTTAGGCCTCAGCGGGGGCGGTTTCAGCTTCCTGTTTCTTCACGACATGGACGACCACCGTCGCGGTGACGTCCCGCGGGAGCTTAATCGGTACAGTAACGGTACCGAGTTCCTTAATCGGATGATCCATCTGGATTTTGCGCCGATCCACGGTGAATCCCTGCTCCGCTAATCGTTCTGCGATGTCCTTCGACGTGACAGACCCGAACATCTTGTCGTCCTTGCCGACCTGAGCCTGTACGGTGATGGACACGGCCGAAATGCTCTTGGCATGGGTTTCGATTTCCAATTTTTCTTTCTTCGCCCGTTCGCCGGCCACGCGCTTGATATGCTCAAACTCCTTGATGCTCCGACTGTCAGCCAGAACTGCTTTTTTCCGTGGAAGCAAAAAATTCCGCGCGAACCCAGCTTTCACATCGAGGAGATCTCCGAGATGTCCGACTCCATCCATTGTTTCTTGTAGAATGACTTTCATACCCCTAACTCCTTCTGTTGGAAAGGGAAAGAGGATACTGGGGGGACAGCAAAAAGTCAATTCGCAATAGGCGAGCCTATTCGCGGAGTCATAGCCACACGGAGGATCAGCAACACGCATGTAGCCTCTCAGGCTGGACAGGTGCGATAAGCCGACCGTATGATGAGGACCGCTGTACGGAGACTACCTTCCAGAGATCTTATGACCGCGCGAGACCTTCTCGAAGCATGGGCCCTCCGCCTTGAATCCGATCAAACACGAGTGCGCGGGACAGCGCGAGACCAGCCAATTGCTCAGGTCGCAGGCAGACTTGTACGCACAATCGGCACATTGCATCTCTATGAGTTGACACTCCCACAGGGTTCGTCGATTGAGCATGACACACCCGTCTCGATCATCCCATTAGACGACATGGAGCCAATCGAAGGCATTGTGCTTGGAGGGCAAGGCCATGTGGTTCTCGTGCAAACATTCGATGCCTTCGGACAGTCCTGTACCGACGCCACAGTGGTTCCCGATCGAGCCGGGTTTCTGGCCACCTCGGCCAATCGATTGCACAGCATGGTTGCTCAGCCGGATGCCTATCGACTTGGCCCAGCAGATCGCTTAGCCCCTCTCTTAACGCTCGCGACAGGAGTGGAGGAACCTTCCAAGTCAGGCACCGGATCGTCAACCCTCACGACCATCTGGGAGTACGAGCTTTCGGCGCGACGACAACGATTAGCCATGCTGGCGATCGAACTGATTCGCGCGAATAAGCGCATTCTGGTAGTCTGCCCTCTTCACCAGGCGGCGGATGCACTCGTCGGGATCCTTGCGCGTGCCATGAAAGCGGCTGGACTGAGGTATCAAACGTGGGTCAGCCGCTATGAAATGGCATTGGTCCAGCAGGTCGAGGGCATCGGGATTCAGGAGCTGGGATTCGAAGCACAAATGCACCAGTTTTATTCCAAGTCTCGCGCGGACAAAGCCGCACTCAGACGAAAGTACGATCGCTTCCGCGAACTCACGCCCATACTGGCCTATAAGGGGCAGAAGCAAAAGGATCTCGATGAAGTGCGTCTCCTGGAATGGCGACTGTTGACGCAGGTCAGCGACCTACAGGCCAAGATCAAAGAGGCGAACTCTATACTGGCCGAATATGAGAACCTTCCTCTCCTCAAGCGACTGAGCATGCAGGTCGTCGGGAAGAACGTCGAATCGCTCCATCAATATATCGAGCTGTACGAGAATCAATGCGCCGGACTGAGGGGAGAACTCGATATCGCCAAAACGCGCATCAATGCACTCGTACCTGAAGCCGCCGTACCCAAAGACATGCGCCCAGAGTTTGCCGAACTCAAAGAGGAAATTGTTCGGCTGGGCGGGACGAAGCAGATCAGGGAGTTGCTTGCAGCCGAAGAAAACACGAACCGCCAGGCCTTCATTCAGAATCGGCGTCTCGTCGTCACCACGGCATCAAGAGTGCTGAGCGACCCTCTGTTCAGTCGCGTCCGGTTCGATGTCTTGATCGCCGATGAAGCGCCGTGGATCGCGGCAGCCCCATTGCTCGGCGCCGCCGGGCTTGTCCACGAGAGGATCGTGATCAGTGGCGATCGGCGCGACATTGCATCATCTGGACTGTGGGCTTCGCTTGAATCGGAGCTTCGGGAATCGTAACCGCTTGCTTGACGGCGACCTCACGAATTCAGGATAATCCGATTCCACCTCGATGTGCCGAAGTGGCGAAACTGGCAGACGCACTAGATTCAGGGTCTGTCCCAACTCCTCACATAGAACCCTGGTCGATACAGCAGAATGTGGCTTCAGAAACCACGTTGCGCCGTTTCTGCAAGTGTGGTGTGGTGCGGTGAATTCGGGTCAATTCCGGTCTGTTTTGGCCTAAACGTAACACGCCCGCTAACACGTAGGGTTTTTCTGTAGTATGGATGAATATTCAACGACTGACATACAGTAACCAGGGATTTCGAGCACAAATTAGCACATCACTTTTATGCTGCGTGTCCTGAGCTACCCCCCCCCAGAATCGGGGAAAAACGGGCACTGGATTGAAGTTTTTTCGCTATTCTGAACGGCTGCAGACGACCCATAGCGGTCCGTGGTGACTGTCGGCTTTGCGGCGCCATGCTCAGCGATCGTTCTGGCGGCGAGGTGCCTGATATGACGATTTGGGTGACGAGTAGTTCCTGATCGCTGAATCACAACCAGTGATTTTGCATTATGTCCGGTCTGTCCTTGATCCGCTTTGTTTCATCGAGCACGATGGCTTGCATTCTATCCATA
>JBGTMB010000100.1:0-9353 GCA_041743755.1 Nitrospiraceae bacterium
CACAGTCCTGGAGGCGCCGGTTGCCTCGTACGGTCGATCGCTATCTTCACGATGAGAGTCTCGCGGCGTTCCGGGATGAACTGCAGCAACATATTCTCGACGTGATCGACGCGCGCTTTGTTGCTGTTGGATTGCTGGCGCGCCCGCACTCGCATGATTCGTGAGGGCTTCTCCGCAGGATGCTGAAAAAGTCCCCCAGCATCGTTCTCGAATCGCTCAGAGGCTCAACGTAATGATTTCAAAAGAGGTTTGTGTATAAAATTGGTTTTTCCGAAGCCTGCCAGAGATGAGGGATAATGGATTGCGTGTTGTTGCGGCATGGCATTGCGGTGGAGCGGGATGAATGGGAAGGAACAGACGGGGATCGTCCTCTGACTGAGCGCGGGGCGAAGCGCGTGGCGCAGGTGGCGATTGGGTTGAGCCGACTCGATGTGCAGCCGACTCACGTGTTCTCGAGCCCTTTGATTCGGGCGATTGAGACGGCAAAGATTGTGCGTGGCGCGCTGAGTGTCCGCTCTGCGATAGAAATCGTTGATGAACTCTTGCCTGATGCGTCGCCCCATCGGTTCCTGTCGATCTTGCGCAAGCTTCCGCCTGAATCCTCTGTCCTGTGTATCGGCCATGAACCACAGTTGGGGATGGCCGCAAGTGTCTTACTGTCCGGGCGGGTATCTGCCTCGTTTCCCCTGAAGAAAGCCGGGGCCTGTTTGATCGAACTGTCGATCCCGGCGAAGCCAGGTCGAGGCGTTCTCCGCTGGTGGTTAACGCCTAGTCAGTTGCGGGCGATGGGGAAGGGCCATAAGTTGTGAGTGTTTAGTTTTGAGTTCTGAGTTGTCCGCAACTAACTCCTCACTCAGAATTCCTAATTCATTACTTAGAACTCAAAACTCACAACTCAGAACTGCTTTCTCCGGGTGGTTTGCCAGCAATTTCTCTCTTCAAGAGCAGTTTCGTCAGGTACGTCCGTTGAAGGCCGAGTTCTTCGGCTGCTTTCGTTTGATTCCATCCATGTTTGTGCAACGTCTTTTCAAGGATCATCCGGCTATAGGCGTCCATGCGCTCATGGTAGTGCCGAGGAGCAGATCCTGTCTCGGCATCGCCTGGCGAATGGGAAATCGAATCGGCTAAGTGCAGGTGTTCAGGCTCGAGAGTGTCCTCGGAACATAAAATCAGCGCACGTGTGAGTACATTGTCCAACTCGCGGACGTTGCCCGGCCACTGATACTGTTGCAAAGCCCGTAAGGCGTGGTCACTCAAAGCGCAGGGGCCGCGTGTTCCCATGTGGGCTGCGCGTTTGAGAAAATGTTTGGTGAGTGCAGGGATATCGTCCATCCTCTCTCGCAGGGGCGGGAGGGTCACGGTAATCACTGCGAGCCGGTAATAGAGATCTTCACGGAACGTATTCTGTTTGATTGCACGCTGAATGTCTTTGTTCGTGGCCGCGATGAAGCGCACATTGGTGCGAACCGACTGGGTTCCGCCCACACGAAAGAACGTCTGATCCTGAATGACCCGCAGGAGGCGGCTTTGTAACGGAAGCGGCATGTCTCCGATTTCATCAAGAAACACCGTCCCTCCCTCTGCCACCTCGATCTTGCCTGGTTCCCGTTTGACCGCTCCGGTGAATGAGCCCTTCTCATGGCCGAACAGTTCGTTCTCGAGGAGATGCTCAGGCAGCGCCGCGCAATTGACCGCGATAAAGGGTTTCGAGCGGCGCGGGCTCCAACGATGAATGGCGCGAGCCACGACTTCCTTCCCCGTACCGGTCTCACCGAGCAGAAGGACGGTCACATCGGCTGACGCGGCTTGTTTGGCAATCGTGAGTTGCGTGGCCAGTTTGACATTAGTTCCAACAAGGTGATCGTATCGATCATCGACTTCTTGACGAAGGACATCGACCTGCCGGTGGAGTGCCACAATGTCCAACGCCTTTTTGACCACGACGGTCAAGTGGTCGGCGCTGAACGGTTTCGTGATGAAATCAAATGCGCCAAGCTGCATGGCCTGAACGGCGCGCTCGATGGTGGCAAACGCGGTGAGGATGACGATGAGGGGTGTGGTGTAGGTTGCGCTCGGATCCTCTTCGGTGCGCCGCTCGCCGTGCGAGGTGTTTCTCACCCGCTCTAGGATCTCCAGCCCGGAGAGGAACGGCAGCTCCAAATCTAAGAGTGCGAGATCGAAGTCTCCTTCTTCAATCAGACGCAGCGCGTCCTTGCCGTTCTCAGCTGTGACAGGCTCGTGCCCCATCGAGTCAATACGATTCTCGAGTCCGAGAAGAATATCGCGGTTGTCGTCGACGATTAAGATTTTGGCGCGCATGGTATCTGCTCAGGTGTTTAGACTGAAGACTGAAGGCTATTAGCCAGGTGCTCAGAATTGGATATCATGCACTCATTCTTTCGGAAGGCCGAGCTGAATTGTAGTCCTTCAGCCGTCAGCCTATCAACCTTCAGTCTTTTCTTTCAGCCTTCAGCCTATCTACCTGGCTGCAAACAGGCACGGTGAAGTAAAAGCGAGTGCCGGCCCCTGGCCTGCTCTCCACCCAGATGGCGCCTTGATGCATCGTCACCAGGCTTTTTGTAATGAAGAGACCAAGCTGAGCCCCCTGAGCGGTGGGGAGGGCAGACGGCACCTTGGAAAACTCCTGGAAGAGCTTTCCAAGATGGCTTGGCTCAATCCCACAGCCGGTATCGGCCACACAGGTTTGGACAAAGCCTTCTGGGGTCGCCTTGAAATCGACGCTGATACGGCCGCCTGATGGCGTAAACCTGACCGCGTTGCCGATAAGATTCCAGAGGATCTGTTCTAGTTTATCGCAGTCCCCCTGGACCGCTGGAAGCCCATTGGCATGCACGATCTCGAGTGTCACTGTCTTTTCAGTCGCGACGGTACGTAAACTGTCGGCGACCAGGAGGGCTGTGGCTTCGATGCAAACCGGTGTGAGGCGGAGCGGGTCATTTTTAGAGTCAAGGCGGCCCCAATCGATCAATTGATTGATGATTCTGGTGAGCCGATTCAGATTATGTCCGATTCGAGTGAGGTAGGTCATTTGCTGTTCACTCACCGGCCCTGCAATACCGTCGCGCATATTGTCTGCAAAGCTGCGAATCACGGTCATGGGGGTGCGTAGCTCATGCGACGCGACAGAGAGAAACAGCGACCGCCGCCGGTCGTGTTCCTGAAGATGTTCATTGACGATGGACAATTCCCGCGTGCGCTCTGCAATACGCAGTTCGAGGTGCTCCGTGAGGTCTTCGAGATTGGCATAGGCCCTGGCGTTGTCGATGGCCGCAGCCACGTGGCCGGCGATCGTCATCAGCATATGGAGATCTTCATTTGTGCAGGGTTGTGCGTCCCGGTCGGCGGCGAGGTACCCGAGAATCTGGCTCTGACTCTGGAGCGGCACTACGACAAAGGACGTCACTCCGGTGCGACGAAGCAACTCCATCATTGGTGGTTGTATGCGACCAGCTACGGTTTCAAGGCTCAGGACGAGTAAAGGCTTGCCATGAATCAGCAGGTCGGCGAGGAGGCTGTCATCATTCCGGATCGGCTGCTCAAAATGGCGAGCTGCCTCTGCAATGTCCGGAGAAACTCCGGCGATTTGAGCCACATACGCCGTGCCTCGCTCGCGATGCCGCAGCATCACAAACATCCGTGTAAAACCCATATTGGCGATCAGGAGCTGCAGGACGGTGTTGAGAATCTGGTTCAGGTCCAGCGTCCTGGCGATGGCCGCACTGACTTGATGTAACGTGGTCAATTGACCGAGCTGGTATTCGATGGTCGCCGTATTTGCTGTGATGTCGAGGTTCCTTTCTTGTAGTGAGTGGGTCATGAGATTGAACGTGCTCGTCAGCTGGCCGATTTCGTCGCGGGTGGAGGGGATGAGGGGCATAGGCGAGCGTCCCTCGGCCAATTGTTGAGCGACACCGGCGAGGCTTATGAGCGGCTTCGTGATACGGAGTGAGAGCAGGTAGGCGCCGAACGCGCTTGCGCCGATGATGAAGGCGGTAAAGACGAATATATTTCTGATCATCTCTGCGAGTTCGTATTCCAGGTGTGCGTTGGTTAATCCTATTTGGACCACACCAGATACAAGTGACTGCCGCGTCCGGGATGAGCCGGCGCGTCCTTCCTCCAACTGAAGGAAATTGGAAGGTAGCGAGGAGCTTCCTGATTCCGTTCGCAGCACCGACAGGGCAAAGTCGTACACCTGTTCTTTCCATGCAAATCGATCTTTGAGTGTGTTCGAGATGGGCAGGGGTGTGATCTGAGGAGCGGTGCTCGATAATGTCAAGAGCTGTTTCGCTATCTGACTGTCGGGGTAGAGAGGGTGACCTACGGATCGCATAAGACTAGAGGAGGATTGGCGCACTCCCTTCGTGTACTGAGCGAGCACAGTTCCGTCTGGGCGGGTGATCACCACATAGACCACCTCCTGGACCGCCACGAGGCTGTCAATGAATTGTTGGAGCGTGATGCGATCTTCGGCCACGAGGCCCGCATATCGGAACCCGGCATTGTTCACCACGCTCGTGAGGAGAATCGTTCCCAGTTGCTGGAGGTTTTTGGTCATCGCCTCTCGCCTCTCCAAGATGTAGTACCAGCTCAAGGTCGAACAGGCGATGATAAGAATGAAAGTGAAAAATAACACCAACTTTGTACGCAAGCTGAGGAATCCGTGCGTCGGTAGCGGCATCGGAGCCATGGATTCTTCCGACGGGTCGGGAGTGCTCACTTGCACGGTCGAGTTAATATGTTTCATCGATGAGACTCGTCAGCCCATTTGAAAACGTAATGCCGAGGAACTTCGCCGTGTTGAGATTGACAGTGATCTTGAGTCGCTCGATTGGAACCGGGTCGAGCGGCAGCTGCCGCTCCTCGTCGAGAATGCGTTTCACGAGCAGTCCTGTCTCTCGACCGACATCGCCGTAATTGACGGACAAGCTGAGCAGCGCTCCCAGACGTGTGAATTCGGGTGAGAACCCGATAACGGGTATCTGGCGTGCGAGCGCCGATTCAAGGATGAATCGTACGGACTCGTTCGTCAAGACCGTGGAATCCGGCATGAGCCAGAGGGCTTGAACATCCGAGAGCAGCGTCCGCAATTGCTGGGGGACATCCTTATCGCTCTCGACGGGAAGCCCCTTTACTTGAAAGTCGAAGCTGGGTGCCTGCCGCACCGCGTCCTTGACTCGAGAGGAGGTTTTGGTGGGATCATAGAGCGTCCCAAGGTGGTGAAGGGTCGGCAGGAACGCCCGTATGATCTTCAGCTGTCGGTCGATGGGGACCTCAATGAGCGTACCGGTCATGTTGTCGGCTGTGAGCTGATGCTTTAATGGATCCATGATCATCATATAGATGATCGGGATATCTATGATTTCTACTTTTGCTGCCAACGCAGCCTTGAGTCCCACGGCGACGACTAGTGACGCATTCGATGCCCGTAGCTTACGCGCGAGCTTTTTCCCAAGTTCCAGGTCGCCTTGCACATCGTATTCGGTATAGACCGCTCCAAGCGGACCCGTCGCTTTTAAGCCTGCAATGGCCTCTCGATAGGCCGCGATGTCGGAAGACCGCAGAATGGCGATATCCATCGCCAAGGTTTCGGACATACTGAACGTACTGAGGGCGAGCAAGACGACGAGCCCCACCATCGCCCGGGCGGCTGCATTTGTGAAACGTGAAGCGTGCGAATCCGGAAACGAACGACGAGCGGGACGGGTGAGACCGTTTGAAGGCTGAAGGCTGAAGGCTGAGGGGTTCGGAACTACGAACTTCAAGTCGCGCCTTTCTCTCATGTATTGCGCTTCACGCTTCACGAACGACGCTTCACGCGCCGCCGGCTGGGGCGTGGACTGTTCCCAATATATGTAACGCCTGTCCGTCGCGATCTCGAATGATCTTACCAGTCCAAACGCACCATTGGACGCTGCCGTCTGGATGCAGGACGCGATGTTCGAATCTCACATCGGCACGCTGTGACTCCATCGTGTGGCGCATGGCAAGCTCAACAGCCTCACGATCGTCTGGATAGACGAGAGCGAGCAAGGCGCTCTGTGTGCCGCGGGCCGATCCAGGCGCCATGCCGAGCAAGGTGTCGACCTCTGGCGACCAGTAGAGGTGATCGGTCTGGAGGTCCCAGTCCCAGAGCCTCACCGGCGCAGCGGTCAGGGTAAGACGGCGGCGCCTGTCACTGGCATGGAGCGCATCTTCGATACGCTTCCGCTCGGTAATGTCGGTGGAGATGCCGCCAGTCGCATAGGGTTTACCGGTATCGTCGCATAGCGGGAATTTGATCGAGATGTAGGCATGAAGGCCGTCGGAATGGGGCGCGTATTCCTCATATTCCACCGCGCGGTTCCGTTCAAACACCGCCACATCATTGGCGCGAAACGCATCGGCGATGTCCTTGGGGAAAATCTCGTGATCGGTATAACCGATAATCTGGTCCATGGTGAGGTGAAAGAGCTGTTCAAATCGGCGATTGATGAGAAGATACCGGCCATCGGTGTGTTTCACATAGATCACGGCGGTGGTGTTATTGACGATACCTTGGAGGAGTTGCTCGTTCCGGCGAAGTGCATGCTCTACGCGCTTGCGATCAGTCACGCACTGGAGGGAGCCGGCCATGCGGACGGCCTGACCGGCGTCGTTCCAGATGGCCTGGCCACGGGCGCGGAACCAGCCATACTCTCCTGCCTTGGTGAGGAGCCGGTATTCCACATCGTAGGGATCACGGCGCTCGATATGGGCGGTCAAGGCCGCGAAGATGCGGTCGGTATCCTCGGGATGAAGCCGGGACGCCCAACTTTCCAAGACCTCGGGGAATTCCTCGTCGGTATACCCCAGCATGGTTTTGATGCGAGGAGACCACCACACCGGTGTGCGCGGTGAACTCCACGGTTCGCTGGAAAGGAACCGTCCATCCCAGAAGCCGTCATTGGAACCTTGGATCACGAGCCCCAACCGTTCCTCGCTTTGGCTGAGAAGGTGTTCCGTCCGTTCGACCTTCACCTCGAGTTCCTTCACCCCGATGGCGCGGCGCAGTGTTTGCCTGAGCTCCTCTCGATGATAGGGCTTGGTCAAATAGGCAAACGCCCCTTCCTTCAGCAATCCCACGGTGCGGTCGAGCGCAATATGAGCGGTCACGATTACGATGGGGAGAGTGGGGTCCAGGCGTTGGGCTTCTTTTAAGACATCGAGCCCATCGCCATCCGGCAGGCCCAGGTCCAGCAACACAGCGTTGAAGTGATGGGTTCGAACAAGTTCGATGGCGCTCGCGACGGTGCCGGCAACGGTAACGGCGTAGCCATCATGGTACAGCAAGTCTTGTAACCCGATCACGAGATCCTCGTTATCTTCCACGACAAGAACGGAATGGCGATGTGTTGCGTTGCCCATGGTGACCTCTACGTCCTCAAAGTGGAATGAGGAATGAGGAATGTGGAATTGGTTTGGGCTCCACAATCCTTCATGTCGAATTCCACATACCTCATTTTGTATTCCTCAACGTCGAGTCCGTGATGGCGTTTCAAGATTTTCGCGAGTCGTCATGATGATGCTGCTAAGCAGCCTGACAAGTTCTTGGCACGTAGGTATATGCTCTTCCGCTTCCATGCCATTCGACAGTCCAGAGTCCCGAATAACCCGGAGCCAATAATGTGTCTCTCGCGCTTCTTTCAATGCGATAGACATCTTCGAGAGGAAATCTTTCTTGCTCTGCGCAGCAATCGCTTCCTCAATGTTGGCCCCGATAGATGTACCGGATCGAATAAGTTGTTTCGACAGCACCCACTCCCTTTGTTCCAGCTGGAGTCGACGACCCGTTTTGACTATGCCGACTGCAAAAGCGAAGCTCTTTTCTAGAACGACATTACGTCTGGCTGATTCATTCCTCATGTGCCATTCCTCATTTCACATTTCTCATTCCACATTCCTCAGTACCTTACAGTGATCCATCCCATCACCCGGCTGCCGATCGTATCGCCCAACGGATGTTCCTTGTGTGTGTCGTTCAACGAATTGAAGGCGGAGAGGGCCACCTCGGCGTCACGCATATATCCCGCCTCGGCTTTTTCCTGCCAGAACTTGTAGGCGACTCGGATATTTAGGAGGTTGTAGCTGCCGAGGGCTCGGCTCGGAATGGCATTTCCGAAAATTGGCGCAAGGTTAAAGGTTCCCTCGTTGATGGGATATTGTGTGGCTTCCACGTGATGAAGGATCACGTTGCTACTGAGTCCGTTCTCCCATTCTCCCCGAGCGCCAGCATTGATCTTGAACTGGGGTCCCTCCCGTGCGACCGTCGATGTCCCTATAAACGTTTGATCGACCTTTTGATAAGAAAAATTGCCGAACAGGGTCAGCCATGATGTTGCGAGGAATTCGAAACCGATCTCACCACCGTAGATTTTCGCTTTGCGGTTATCGTTCTCGTACGAGATTTGCCGGGGGCCGCTGCCTGAAATATCCACGAGATCCCGTAGAAGATTTGCGAACAGATCGGCTCGCAGGCGGAGACGATGCTGCCAGAACCATCCTTGATAGCCCAGTTCGTACGAGACCAATTGCTCGGGGAGCGGCTGATCCGTGCGTCGAAATTGTACCGGCGGTACACCGAGCAGTCCGTCGAAGATGGTCGGTACTAATGCGTTGATATGGATCTCATTCAGCGTCGGAGGTCGATAACCCACCGTGAATCCTGCGCGGAACGTGTGGTTCGGTGTCGGGGAGATCAACAAGGCGATCCGAGGGCTGTAGGTGGGGTGAATGAAGGTCTGTATATCTTGACGCACCCCTGCGACCAAGGTCACTTCCGGGATCGGTGTGAATTCATTTTGCACGTAGAGCCCCACCCGGTTTTCTCTCGCAAATCCATCAGTAAAATTGCTCGACAGGGTGTTGTGCCGAAAGTTTGCCCCATAGGTAAGACGGGACATTGTTCCCAACTGAACGGAGTGTTGTGTTTCGAGATTCATGGAATTCGTGATGAACGAACCGGGGAATCCCCCGGTACGATCCGTTGCACGGAACAAATTTCCCAGCAATGGATGAGATAGGATGTCCGGATTATAGGTCGATTGCATCCACCACGAGCGGATGTAGAAATCGGGCCGTTCATAGGCGACGCTGGCATAGCCTTGGGATGCATAGCTCCAACAATCTCATTCGCTTGGGTTGTGAGAAACGCTATGTGCGGTCCATCTTTGCTCAGTCACCATAGTCCAGCAAACGCAAATGGTCGTCGGACGGCGATTGAAGCGTCCCGGGTTTTCCGGAGGCGGTTTCATTTGAGTCATGCGACCATATCGAGGTTCTCGCAGGCTGCATAGTAATTGGTTTCGGCTTCG
>JBGTMB010000101.1:0-12764 GCA_041743755.1 Nitrospiraceae bacterium
GAGGAGTAGAGTACCTAGTGTATCGTCGCGAAAGGCCTGGTGATGATATTACAGAGAGAGACAAGGCCTAAGACAGTTGTTGTTTTGGTTCTGCACGGGAATTTGATCGGAAGCCAGCCTTGAGCCGCCATGGTGTTTGCATCTTCGGCCCACTCCTTCCTCACTTTGTTCTCGAGTCCAAGACAACACATATTCTCAAAGGAGGAGCCCAATGGGTTCGAAGATTTATGTCGGTGGTGTGCCGTATTCCACAACTGAGCAGCAACTGAGTGATCTGTTTGCTGTGCATGGAGCGGTGACATCATCCAGGATTATCACAGATAAGTTCACTGGCCAATCCCGCGGGTTTGGATTCGTGGAGATGTCCGGGGATTCAGAAGCGCAGGCGGCGATTACCGCGTTGAACGGTACTGAGTTGGGCGGTCGCACGTTGACCGTCAACGAAGCGCGTCCTCAGGAGCCACGTACTGGTGGCGGCGGCGGTGGTGGTCGCGGCGGTCGCGGCGGCGGTGGAGACCGGTACTAAGCCGTAACGAGTGGTTTACACATCGGGGCTGCCTATCCGGCAGCCCCGCTATTTCCTTCCTAGAATTGCCCATCAACGTGATGCGTTTTTCGGCCCTCTACCAGGCCGGACCGTGCAGTCCCAGGAAGTGTTTCCCTACAAGGAGTCTTATGTCTACGTTTGCTGATATGAATCTGCCCCAGTCCCTTGCCCAGCGCCTGATACAGGCAGGCCTCACGACACCTACGCCGGTGCAAGAGGCTGCCATTCCTCTCGCGCTGAAAGGCCAGGACATTATGGCGCAAGCCAAAACTGGGAGTGGGAAAACACTGGCATTTTTGCTGCCGATTATTGAGCAGGTGATGCGACGGGAGGCCTCTGCGCCCGCGCCTGGTCCCTATACCAGGTCTGGGCCGAGCCACGCGTCTGGACCGAAGTTTTTGGTGCTGGCGCCCACACGGGAGTTGGCGCTTCAGATCGAAATGGAGTTGCGCAAGTATGCCCCGATATCCGTGACCTCGCTGTCGGTGTACGGTGGGACGCCGATCGAGCGCCATTACCGTGCACTGCAGCGACCCCCGATGGTGGTGGTCGGTACGCCAGGGCGGTTGCTCGACTTGGCCGGTTCTGGCCACTTGAAGTTGGGTGGCGTGACGTTTCTTGTGATGGACGAGGCCGATCAGATGTTGGACCGCGGGTTTCTTCGGGACATCCAACGGATTATCCGTCTTCTGCCAGCTGAACGCCAGACGCTGCTATTCTCCGCGACTTTTTCCGGGGAGATTCAAACGCTCGCGCAGACCATGCAACGCAATCCCGCTCGTATCTCGGTCGATCCAGGCATCAGCACCCCGACTACGATCGTGCATGCCTACTATGTCGTGCCGGGAGATCAGGCTCGCACGCAACTGGTGCATACGTTGCTCCAGAGCGTGACTGGCGGGGGAAGGTCGATGGTATTTTGCGATCAAAAGTATAAGGTGCGACGGTTAGCGGCCCATTTGGGCGGAGAACCGGCTTCGGTCGGCGCGTTGACCGGCAATCACAGTCAAGCGCAGCGGGAACGAACGCTCGGTGCCTTTCGAGCCGGCCGTCTCCGTTCGCTCGTGGCGACCGATGTGGCAGCCAGAGGCCTCGATATTCAGGATGTGACTCAAGTGATTCACTATGAGTTGCCGACCAATCCGAATTCCTACGTTCATAGGACGGGACGAACGGGTCGAGCAGAAAAGGAAGGGGCGACATACTTGATTCTGTCTCAGTCAGAAGAGCGAGAGTACCTGCGAATGGTGAGGCAGTTACGAATCGAGACGAAGAAACTTGCGCTTCCAGTGTTTGCCGCCCTCCCGTCACCGGCCCCTATGCCGGTCAGTGAAGAGCAGTCTCATCGCCAGCGGCCACGCCGAAGTGCCGAACCGTCCGGCCGGCGATTCCGCGAGGGCGAAAACCGCGGACCGGCTCATAGGCCGGGAACCTTGGCCGGTGGGTCCAGGCACTCACGATATTAAAAAGGTGTTGATGCCACCGGCCCTGGAAAGGAGCCGGTGGCGATTCGTCTGTCTGTCAGTTGGGGTGTAACCCGCCCACGCTGTTGCGCGTCGTGTTGTTTCCGATGTTATGATAACGACCGAAAGGTCGTCCCATGTCGCCGTTTCAACTCGAAGCCCCATTCAAACCCTGCGGAGATCAAGGTCAGGCTATCGATAAGTTGGTCGCCGGGATTGCGGCTGGCCGGAGGCACCAAACCCTGCTCGGTGTGACTGGGTCAGGCAAGACCTTTACCGTGGCCAATGTGGTCGCGCAGGTGCAGAAGCCCACGTTGGTGCTGGTCCATAACAAGACGCTGGCCGGCCAGCTCTACCAAGAGTTCAAACAGTTTTTCCCCCACAACGCGGTGGAGTATTTCGTCAGCTACTACGATTACTACCAGCCGGAAGCCTATATCCCCCAAAGCAACACGTACATTGCCAAGGACGCATCCGTCAACGACGCCATCGACCAGATGCGGCATGCGGCAACCGCCGCGTTGCTCCAACGGAACGACGTCCTGATCGTCTCATCGGTCTCCTGTATTTACGGCCTGGGGTCGCCTGAGGTCTATCACGAGATGGTCGTCTTCCTCGAAGAGGGCATGGAGATCAGGAGGGAGCAGATCCTGGCGAAACTCGTCGACATTCAATATGCCCGCAACGACATGGATTTTCACCGTGGCACCTTCCGCGCTCGCGGCGACGTCATCGAGATCTTTCCGGCGTCGAACGATGCGGTGTCCGTGCGGATCGAGTTGTTCGGCGACGTCGTCGACGCGATTCACGAAATCGATCCCCTCACAGGGAAATCACTCAGAAAGCTTCCGAAAGTCGCAGTCTATCCGAACACGCACTATCTCATTGCGCCGGATCGATATGAGCGAGCGATTACAGGCATCGAAGAGGAATTGGATGAACGGGTTGCCTACTTCAAGAAACAGAATCAGCTTGTCGAGGCCCAGAGAATTGCGCAGCGCACCAAATTCGACCTTGAAATGATTCGAGCGATGGGGTACTGCCACGGCATCGAGAACTACTCACGGCATCTCAGTGGCCGCGCCGCCGGTGAACAGCCTCCGACGCTTCTGGACTATTTCCCCAAAGGTTTTCTGCTGATCGTCGACGAATCCCATGCCACGATTCCCCAAGTGGGAGGGATGTACGAAGGCGACTACTCGCGGAAGCGCACCTTGGTCGAGTACGGGTTCCGGTTGCCATCGGCGATCGATAACCGGCCGCTGAAGTTTGCGGAATTTGAGCGCTGCCTCAATCAGGCGGTATATGTGTCCGCGACGCCAGGCTCCTATGAATTGGGGCATGCGGCCGGAGAGGTGGTCGAGCAGATCCTTCGACCAACCGGTTTGATGGATCCGGTCATCGAGGTGCGTCCAGCCAAAGGGCAGGTCGATCATCTGCTCGGCGAAGTGCGGGCCGAAACGGCACAGGGGGGACGTGTATTGATCACCACGTTAACCAAGCGTATGGCAGAAGACTTGAGCGAGTACTACCACGATCTTGGCATCAAGGTGCGGTATCTGCACTCCGACATCAAGACGCTGGAGCGAGCTGAGATCATACGCGATCTTCGGCGCGGGATGTTCGATGTGCTGGTGGGGATCAACCTCCTGCGCGAAGGGCTGGATCTCCCCGAAGTCACCTTGGTGGCGATTCTCGATGCAGATAAGGAGGGCTATCTTCGATCCTATCGGTCATTGATCCAGACGGCCGGGCGCGCGGCGAGAAACGTGCGGGGCCATGTGATTTTGTACGGTGATACCGTTACTGATTCGATGCGCATGGCACTCACCGAAACTGAGCGCCGCCGCACGATTCAAGCCGACTATAATACCAAGCACGGGATCGTGCCCGTGAGTATTAAGAAGGATGTCTTGTCGCTTGAATATGCAACGGAGGAGATGGGCGCCGTGCAGCTGGATTTAGCCGCTGAGTCGCCGGCTGTCTACGAAACAGCAGAGGCGACGGAATCGATCATTGAACGGCTGGAAATGGAAATGAAAGCGGCCGCGAAGGAATTGGAGTTTGAACGGGCCGCGGTACTTCGAAACAAGATTCGAACGTTGAAGCTGAAGGAATTAGAGTTGAAGTCGGATCTCTCGCAGGGTGCTCAAAAAGACCGATCAGCAAGGCCGGAGGCGACGGAAGCACCGGAGGCGTAGCCCTTGGCTACGTTGAGGATGCTTTCGAGGCGAGAACGAAGCTGGCGGGATTTTTCAGCATCCTGTTGGCGGGCTGCTACACGTTTTTGTACAAATAGATGCCAAGAAACATCCCAATCAGGCTGAGAAGATTGATTTTGAGTTCGAAGCCTACCGTAAGTTTGAGCAGAACCATATCGATGGTGAATGGGCTGATGCCAGGGTTAAAATGGGTCGCGAAGATCGTTTGAATGTTGCCATGCGGGGCCATGACTCGGAGGATCTCCCCCAGGATTCCTCCCAGTATTCCACCGATGAGAACAAAAATGAGCAGCATCCAGTATGATTTTCTCACGGCAACCGCCTCACAGCTTGCAGAGCTCTCTGTGGAATCTTACGAAACGATGGTAGGACCCTTTGGACCATAGCGAAAGGCCTAGGACATGTCAATAAAATGTGCATCTCCATTCCCTTGACTTCATCTTGCCTCGTCCTTTAGACTTCCCGATGCTATTTTGCTAGAATTTTCCAGGCGATCGGAGATCCGGCGATAAGACTTCGATTGCCTTTTTCTTTGTGGCGCTATGCTGGATTCTCTTAGCGAAAAATTCGAGAAGATTTTTAAAAAACTTCGCGGTTCTGGGGTTCTCACCGAACAAAACATCGCAGAAGCCTTGAAAGAGGTTCGTCTGGCGCTGCTCGAAGCCGACGTCAACTTCAAGATCGTCAAGGACTTCATCGAGCGGGTTCGCGAGAAAGCCGTCGGGCAGGAAGTCCTCCAGAGTTTGACCCCAGGGCACCAGGTCGTCAAGGTCGTGTGGGACGAGCTGCGGGAGATGATGGGCCGCGAACGAGCCGGTCTGGCTCTGGCCTCGAATCCTCCAACCGTCGTCATGATGGTGGGACTCCAGGGTGCGGGAAAGACGACGACCTGCGGCAAGCTTGGGCGGTATTTCAAGGCGCAAGGGAAACGGGTTCTTCTGGTTGCGGCAGATCCTCGTCGTCCGGCAGCCGGTGACCAGTTATCGAGTCTAGGGCGCGATCTTGCCATCGATGTGTATCGCGCCGATCAGGCGCACGCTGCCCAGGCCGATGTCGTACGCATCTGCCAGACGGGCGTGGATCGGGGGCGAGAGCAGGGATATGATCTTGTCATCTTGGACACTGGCGGACGTCTCCACATCGACGATGAGTTGATGGGGGAGTTGGTCGCGGTGAAAGCTGCCGTAGGGCCACAAGAAATCCTCTTGGTGGCCGATGCCATGACAGGCCAAGACGCGGTGACCATGGCGAGCCAGTTCGATCAACGCATCGGACTGACCGGCGTTATTTTGACGAAGGTTGAAGGCGACGCTCGGGGCGGGGCGGTGTTGTCTATCCGTGCGGTGACCGGTAAGCCGATCAAGTTTTTGGGTGTCGGGGAGAAGCTCGATGCGCTGGAGTTGTTTCATCCAGATCGGATGGCTTCGCGCATCCTTGGAATGGGCGACGTCCTCTCGCTGATCGAAAAGGCTCAAGAGACTTTTTCGCGTGAACAGGCAGAGGAGACCCAGAAACGGCTGACCAGCAACACACTGACGCTAGAGGATTTCCGTGCCCAGCTGGGGCAGGTCAATCGTCTTGGTTCGATGGAGCAGATTTTGGGTATGCTGCCTGGCGGTCAGAAGCTCATAGGGGCGATGGAAGGGCAGAAGCCGGAACGAGACATGAAACGAGTCTTGGCAATGATCGACTCGATGACCGTACGCGAGCGGCGCGACCATACGCTCATCAACGGAAGTAGAAAAAAGCGGATTGCCCGCGGAAGCGGGACGAAGGTGGAAGAGGTGAATCGGTTGATTAAACAGTTTCTATCGGCGAGGAAAATCGCGAAAGCGATGGCAGGATCTGGGGGGCGCCGGCAGCTTGCGCAGATGATGCGCTCCAGGTAAGAGGCGAGAACCATTATCACGGGTGTGTGTACAGGAGGAGGAGTCTAGTGGCTGTTCATTTGAGATTGACGAGGACAGGACGACACAAACGACCGCTCTATCGCGTGGTGGCAGCGGATTCCAGGAAGCCGCGCGATGGGCGATTCTTGGAAATTCTTGGGATTTTCGATCCCTTGAAGGAGGCGGGTCTGCCGGAACTGAAGCAGGAACGGGTGTTGAGTTGGTTGCATCAGGGAGCCCAACCGACCGTCACCGTCAAGACATTGCTCCGCCGCAGTGGCGTATGGAAGCAATTTGAAACAGAGAAAGCGGCGAAGAAGAAGGGCGCCTAAGACGTGACGCCTGCTCAGACGGACGTTGTCACAATCGGTAAGATCGAGCGCCACTTTGGCGTCCGAGGCGAGTTCAAAGTTCGATCGTTGAGCGATGTGCCTGGGCGGTTAGACCATCTGAAGCAGGTGCAGGTGTTGGAGGCAACGGGACGGACGATTGAGATGACCGTGACGCATATTCGTCGAGCAGGCTCGACCTACATTATGGGTCTTGCTGGTGTGACGACGCCGGAAGAAGCCGGCCTGCTGCGCGGGGGCTTGATTCAAGTGCCGCGTGCTCCAGCGTCGGCATTGTCCGCGGACGTCTATTTTGAATGTGACCTTGTCGGGATGACGGTAGAGAACGAGCGGGGCGACGAGGTCGGAGTGCTGGAGACGATTTTAGAGATACCGGAGAATCATGTGTTCGTCGTACGCAACGAGGCGCAGGAAGTTCTCATTCCCGCCGCCAAGAGTTTTGTGACGTCGGTGGATCTCGCGCGCCGGCGGATGATGGTTCGTGGGATCGATGAGTTGGTTCAGGATCGCCATGCGCTGTGACATTCTGACTCTGTTCCCCGACATGGTAGCGCCGGTGCTCGGCCAGAGTATTCTTAAACGGGCACAGGAAAAAGGTCTCTTACATATTACTGTGCGCAACTTGCGCGACTATACGCTTGATCGCCACAAGGTGGCGGACGATGTGCCCTATGGCGGAGGGGCAGGGATGGTGATGAAGGCCGAGCCCATTTTGCGCGCGGTGGAACAGATTCAGGACGACTATGCAAGGGTCGGTGAACAGATTCGATTGCTGTTTCCCTCCCCGCACGGTCGTCCGTTCACGCAGGCCTATGCGAGAAATCTGGCGGACGACCCACGTCGACTCGTTATCCTTTGTGGCCACTACGAGGGAGTCGATGAACGAGTGCGGCTGGCTTTGCATCCGGAAGAAGTTTCCGTCGGGGATTATGTGTTGACCGGAGGCGAGTTGCCGGCGTTGGTGCTCATCGATGCCGCAGCCCGTTTGGTTCCCGGCGTGTTGGGTGATCCGGAGTCGATCGTGGAAGAATCGTTCACGGACGCGCTGCTTGAGTATCCGCACTATACGAGACCGGCGGAAGTTCGAGGGGTGCCCGTGCCGGAGGTGCTGCTTTCAGGACATCACGAGGCCATTCGTCTGTGGCGTCGGAAGGAAGCCCTGCGAATCACGTATCAGAGACGGCCAGATCTTTTGCAAGATCGGGTCTTGAGTCTCGAAGATCAACAATTGCTAGATGAACTTACTCGTGAAGGCGTGGGTGGCACGCCTGTTCGATGTGGGGGGGAGGGGTAGTCTCATGAATAGGTTGGAACGTATTCAACAGTCTTTCACGAAGAAGGCGGCGCCTAGTTTTGAAATTGGAGACACCGTCCGCGTGCACGTGAAAGTGGTCGAAGGGGAAAAAGAGCGCATTCAGGTGTTCGAAGGTGCGGTGATTGCACGTAAAGGGTTGCTGAACACGGAGACCTTCACGGTGCGCAAAGTCTCCTACGGTGTCGGCGTGGAACGAATTTTCCCGATCCATTCGCCGATCGTCACGCGCGTCGAGGTCATGCGTCAAGGCAAGGTGCGTCGGGCCAAGCTGTACTATCTTCGAGGGAAGAAGGGAAAGTTTGCCAAGGTCGAAGATCGGGAATTCGTCGCGAGCGTCAAGGGGAAAGCTGGGGGCGCCAGCAAGGCTGTAGAGCCAGCCGGAGCCGCCTCAGTGGCAAAGGCCTAATAGGCTGCGGAAAACCTATCCCATAGGACGCTCAACATGCGTCCTTATTGTTCGTGAAGCGTGAAACGTTCGAACCCGGAAGCGAACGACGCTTCACGGGTGCCGAGCACGCTGCTGGCGGACTGTTTCAGTATCCTGCCAGTCCTGTTCCCCGATTCCACCGACTATGCAGGTCGGGTGCCCTTTAAACGGACGCATCGTGGGACCTACCGATGAATTCGAATTAGAAGCCCGTCGGCGCGGCTATCGTCTGATCGCTGGTCTCGATGAAGCCGGACGAGGCCCCTTGGCCGGCCCTGTCGTCGCGGCAGCGGTCATCTTGCCCACTCGTTGCCGTTTAGCCGGTGTCGATGATTCCAAACAAGTCTCAGAGTCCGCACGCGTGCATCTCTACGAGGTGATCATTCGCAGGGCGCGTGCCGTCGGAGTTGGGATCGCCACAGAGCAGGAAATCGACTGCCTCAATATTTTAGAGGCGACTCGCCTCGCCATGCGCCGTGCGGTGGCATCGTTGACTCCCCCGGCGGACTGTCTCTTAATCGATGCGGTCATCTTGTCGAATCTTGCCATTCCCTCACGCCCGATCATTAAGGGTGATACATTATCGATCTCGATTGCCGCGGCGTCGATTGTCGCGAAAGTGACGCGCGATCGTATGATGGCGGTGTATCATCAGACCTATCCAGACTATAATTTTCTCTCCCATAAAGGGTATGGGACGGAGGAACACTTACAGCGGCTTGCTCAATATGGTCCTTGCGCGATTCACCGGCGCACGTTTGCGCCCGTTGCGCAGCTCCTGGACGGACGTCGCGGTCGCCGATCCCCTTCGCGTATGGATCTGGGTGAATCTTCGCGGATGAATCAGTGACCAGTCTTAACCCTCGGAAACTGTTTGGCCAAGCAGGGGAATCGGCGGCGGAGGAGTATCTGCGGCGCAAGGGATATCGAATTCTGGCGCGTAATCTGCGCTCCTCTTTGGGGGAGCTGGATTTAGTGGCTGAGGACGGTCAGGTTCTGGTGTTTGTCGAGGTCAAGGCGCGTCGAACCGATGCGTACGGCGGGGCGATTCATGCCGTTCATCACCGAAAGCAGGAGAAGTTGATTCAGTTAGCGGCTCAATACTTAGCCCGTCACCACATCAAAGATCGCCTCTGCAGATTCGATGTCGTCTTGCTGCAAGGCCCGGATGCTGTCGCTCCGCAAATCGAGCATATTCAGAACGCCTTCGAAGTTTCTGGAGGTGATCTTCGTTGGTAGGGCTGGGAGCCTGTCCGAGTAATCCTTCGTGGCGAGGCGAAGGAGGCGCGGGCAGATGAGCGGCGCGGGTTCGAAAAATCCGGAGGCGTATTCGCTGCAATACGTTGAGGATTTTTTCTGACTGAGAACGATGCAGATGCAGGCAGATCGTTCGCCGCAGTAGAATGGCATGACTCGAACAGGCTCCTACGATGATTCAATTGATTCACGTGTCAAAACGGTACGATCAGCGTTCGGCGCTCTCGGATGTCAGTTTTGAGATCGGGAAGGGAGAATTTGTTCTTCTCATGGGTCCCAGTGGAGCGGGGAAGTCGACGCTGTTGCGGATGCTCATCGGGGCTGAACAGCCTGATGAGGGACAGATCTTCGTTCACCAAAAGAACGTGACGATGCTCAGGCGTTCAGAAATTCCCTATCTGCGCCGCAAGGTGGGAACGGTGTTTCAAGATTTTCGACTGTTGCCGAAGAAGTCCGTCTTCGACAACGTTGCGTTGCCCCTGCTGGTGCAAGGGATTTCTTCCGCCGACATTCGCCGGAAAGTTACGGAAGCATTGCGAGCGGTGGGTGTTGACCACAAGCGAGATCAGCTGCCTGCGGGTCTTTCGACAGGAGAGCAGCAGCGGGTTTGCATTGCGCGCGCGATCGTCAATGGTCCGGTCGTTTTATTGGCGGATGAACCGACTGGAAATTTAGATCCGGCTTTGACGTCCGAGATCATCGAACTGTTTAAACTCATTAACGCGCGCGGCACCACGGTGGTGGTCGCGACGCACGATCCGCTGGTCATGGAGCAAGTAAATCGGCGCGTGCTCACCTTGTCGCAGGGCACGCTGTTGCCGGAACGGCGGGTGAAAGGGTGAGGACGCTTTCGTACCTGCTCAGAGAGTCGTGGGTGAATATGTGGACCAACCGGGCCACGACGATGGTCGCCATCGTGACCACGGCCTTTACCTTGGCCTGTGTCGGCGTTTTCTTGCTGCTCTATGTCAATCTTCTGGCGGCGGCCGGATGGCTCCAGGACGATGTCAAAATCATGGTGTATCTTGAGGACCGGCTCGCCTCCGACTCGGTTGCGGACATCGAGCAACAGTTGCGGAGCGATCAAGCTGTTGCCTCACTGTTGTTTATCTCGAAAGAGCAGGCGTTGGGAGAGTTCAAAGCACAATTTCCCTCGGAATCTCATTTGCTCGAAGGGCTGGGCCAGAACCCCCTACCGGCCTCATTCGTGGTGGCGCTCAGCCCACCGTTCCATTCGCCTGATGCGATTTACCGATGGGCAGAACGGGTCAGGCAGGTCGCCGGGGTCTCCAAGGTCGACTATAATCAAGATTGGATTGATGCCCTTGCCAAGGTGATTCACTCGATTGAGTTGGTCGCCATCGGCATTGGCGTGATTCTCTCAGCGGCGGCGGTGACCATTATTGCCAATACGATTCGCCTCACACTCTTTGCCCGGCGGGACGAGATCGCCATTTTGCGGCTCATCGGCGCGACAACCAGTTTTATCCATATCCCCTATCTGTTGGAAGGCGCCGTGCTTGGCTCGTTGGGCAGCGCACTCTCGCTGGTCATGCTCAAGTTCATGTATGAATTGTTTCGCCAGCAAATGCGGGCAACGGGACGATTTGCCGGACTCGACAATCTCATAGCATTCCTTTCTCCCTCGGTCTGTCTTGCCCTGATTGCGTTAGGGATGGGTCTCGGGTTTGCCGGTAGTCTCGTATCGATACGACGGTTCGGTGAGGCCAAGGCATGAGATCTTGGATGAAGCTCATGGTCGGCGTCGTGCTGTGGGGGCTGGTGGGGTTTTCCTGGGCGGCGATGGCCGTTGCCGATCCGATCACCGACAAGATCGAGAAAGAGCGGAGGGCGCTCGACCAACTCAAAGATCAGATCGAAGAGACAAGGAAACGCGCCGACAAAGCAGGGAAAAAGCGAGAGTCTCTCTTGCAGGGGATTCAGACGCTCGACGAACGGCTGTTGCGCGAGCGGCAAGCGCATCAGGAGATCAGCCGAAAGTTGCGAAAGAAAGATCAGGAGATCGAGGTCATTACGACGCAGATCGGCGGGTTACGCGTGAGTATACGAGAACGCCGGGACGCCATTCTGGCTCGGCTACGGGTGCAATATATGGAGGGCCGGTTCGGGCATTGGAAAACCTTGCTCGCTTCTGACTCGTACGGGGATTTCCAGCGGCGGATTCAGTATCTTTCAGCCGTGTCTGAACGGGACTATGCGCTCATGGGCACGTTCCGAACCGATATGGCTGAGATGGAGCAGGCAGAGCGCCAGCGGGAAGAGGCGCGTGTCGGCATGTTGTCCTACAAACAAAGTACCGAGAAGCAGCTTGCCGAAATGCAATCGGTCAAGAAAGAGAAGAAGGTCTATCTCGCCAAGATCACGCATCAAAAAGAATCCTATGAACATGCCCTCCAAGAGTTAGAGCGGTCCGCCTCGCGTATCGATAGCTTGTTGCGCGAAATGGAGCAGCGCCGCCGCGCCGCCGCGGCCCGGCCTCCGATCGGGGGGCTTCTTCCTCGTGGGATGAAAGGCGCATTGCCATGGCCGGCTGATGGGAGTATCGTTTCATTCTTCGGCAGGCAGAAACATCCGACCTTCAACACCTATGTGCAGCGCAGGGGTATTGAAATCAAGACGGTTGAAGGCAGCGCCATTCACGCGGTGATGTCGGGGTCTGTTGTCTATGCCGACTGGTTGAAAGGGTACGGACTCGTTATAATCCTTGATCATGCGAACGGGTTCTTTTCCCTGTATGCTCATGCCTCGAAGATATTGGCTGCAGTGGGATCACAGGTGAGAGCTGGGCAAGCAATCGGAGAAACGGGAGATACGGGCATGACGGGTGAAAATACTCTATACTTTGAGTTACGCCAGGGGGCGGAGCCGCTTGATCCGCTCCAATGGTTAGCGAGACGGTAAGCGGTTGTAAAAAAACTTGGTTTATGCAGACAACGCCGCTGAGATCTCACAGAATGGTACGCAAGCCACAATAGTGTAAGATGTTCTAAAGGGTCGTCGATCAGGCCGCAGTGAGCGAAGAGGCAGGAGGTACCTCCCGCACTTTGTGTAGCCGTTGGCCCATAGAATGGATCTTGGCGAACGGAAAATACCCTCCAGTGCTTCCGAGCCTCTGAGCGATGCGAGAACGAAGCTGGCGGGCGTTTTCAGCACTCTGACTAGGGAACGGGAAGAGGAAAGGACGTGACTATTATGGAAATGGGACAGAATCCCCGACGACGACGCTGGGTGTTAGCCCCGATGGTGATGGTCGCCCTGGTCTTGGGCGTGCTG
>JBGTMB010000102.1:0-25566 GCA_041743755.1 Nitrospiraceae bacterium
AAATCCTACGACACGACGGAGCAGATTCTCGAGCGGGCAAAGGTGCGAGGTGACAAACCCTTTCTCGTCCTTCTTGATGGGGTCGAAGATCCACACAATTTGGGGGCGGTCTTGCGGACGGCTGAAGCCGCGGGTGTTCACGGTGTTTTCATCCCGGAACGTCGAGCTGTTGGTTTGACATCCGTCGTGGCGAAAGTGTCAGCGGGAGCGCTGGATCACATCGCTGTGGGGCGGGTGGGCAACCTGATTCGCCTTATTCAGGACCTCAAGAAGGTCGGCCTGTGGGTGTATGGCGTGGACCCACAGGCGGCGAAGCTTCATACCGACATCGATATGACCGGCCCGATCGCGCTGGTGTTTGGAGGAGAAGGGGAAGGCCTTCGCCCTGGTGTGTTGGGAGAGTGCGATGACCGCATCAGGATTCCAATGCAGGGGCGTGTCCAGTCCTTGAACGTCTCAGCTGCAGCTGCCGTCACGTTGTTTGAAGCGGTTCGCCAGCGTTGGAATCGTGTTGCGACTTCGTCAAAGCCTACCGGATCTTGATCGTCCCGTCTTGGATCGCAGTTTTGATCAGCTGAGCCGTGTTCGATACGCGCATCTTTTTCATCATGTTGGCTCGATGTGCCTCAACGGTCTTCACACTGATCTTGAGTCGTTGACCGATTTCCTTATTTTTGAACCCGGCCCAAATCAGTTCAAGAATTTCTTTTTCCCGGCTGGTCAGCGATTCAGGCCGCTTCTTGCGTGGGGGTGGAGTCAGATTGGCCAGGGAAGGTCTGGTTTTCGACTTTGCAGTCCGTGCCTTTGCCATTATTGTGTTCTCCTTTAGCAAATAAAAGATAGTACGGTATAATTTATGTCGATGGGGTGAGGCTAGGAACCAACCCGTACCCAGTCGGGGCCAATTATAGGAACTCTCGTGTCATAAGTAAACCGTAGGAGCCAGATTCAAGTGAAGCTACCTAGTTTATTTCACATTTCCCGCAACGTAACTTGGGCGTTCCTGGCCGGAGTCTGCTCCCGAGTTGATTATGCATGAATGGTCTCTCTATGGTGTCGTCGGGCTCCTCGGTGCGCTGGTCGGCAGTTTTCTCAACGTCTGCATCTACAGACTGCCCCGGGGTGAATCGATCGTTTGGCCTGGTTCTCATTGCCCCTCGTGTGCTCACCCCATCGGGTTCTACGACAATATTCCGATACTGAGCTACCTGTGGCTTGCCGGACGCTGCCGGGCTTGCCGCACGCCGATTTCAAAACGATACCCCCTCGTCGAAGCCACTAACGCGCTGGGCTATCTCGCCGTCTTATGGTACTTCGGTCCTACCTGGACGGCCGCGCTCTATGCTCTGCTATTTTCAGCGCTGGTTGTGGTGACAGGAACGGATCTCACGCACAAGATGATCCCCAATGTCATTACCATACCAGGGGTGGTGGTCGGACTTCTAGGTGCGTTGACGGTATTGCCGGTGGGTGTAATCAATTCGGTGGCCGGTCTTGCGGTGGGCGGCGGCATCCTCTGGCTCTTGGCCTGGCTCAGTCCCTACCTCTTCGGTAAGGAGGGAATGGGCGGCGGCGATATCAAGCTGCTGGCGATGATCGGTGCATTTCTTGGCTGGAAGCCGGCGCTTCTTACCATCATGATCGGCTCGCTCACTGGTTCGATCATCGGCGTAGGTTTGATTGCGCTGCACGTCATCAAGCGCGATGACTATATCCCCTTTGGCCCCTTTCTTGTGTTGGGTGCTCTTCTCTCCATGTTTTTTGCCCAACCGCTCCTCGATTGGTATCAAGGTATTTTTGACCCTGCCTTCTAGCCCGCTCCCTGTATCTCTTTGGGCGAATCCCTGTATCTAAATCGCGAGATGTTTTTCTGGTTTCCTTCTTCTTTTCCGTCAGGCATAGGTCGGCTCTGCTGCCTTGCTCCTGCATGCAAAGCGAAACCGCGCGTACCCATGGGGTATTTCACCCCCGCTACGTACGATGCGTTCGGCAACCTCAGTGTGGATCAATGTGGGCATGGGTCTTGGATACTGGGCTTATCCTCGTAAGGGAAATTTATTTGCGAGGGGGATATGCCGAAAGAATCACAGACACACGAGCAGGGCTGGAGCCTGACGGAGCTTCTGATCGTCCTGGCGATTATAGGTCTGTTGGCTGTGTTAGCTGGGCCGAGTTATCAGGCAGTAGCCGCAAGGGTTCAGGCACGTAGCGCGACGGTGGAGATTGCTTCGGAACTCCGTCTCGCCAGGCAGCTGGCTATGGGTAGACGAGAGCGGCTTCGAGTCATTTTCGATCGAGAGGGCCGGACGATCACGCTACGACGTGCGGATGCCGAGGGCATCCTTCACGTCTATGACTATGCGGGCAAGGGAGTGATTGTGGAGGAGCCAACCTCGGGCCCTGAACTTCTGTTTCATCCAAGTGGTCGGTCGGTGACTCCAACAACTATTCGCGTCCACGACAGTCAAGGTCGGGAAACCATGTTTACGGTGAGTATCACCGGAAGGGTGTCTATCTCATGACCCGGGATCAAGCATTTCATGCTGAGGGCGGAGCCAGTTTTGCAGAAGTGCTAGTGGCGATGACACTGACGTTGATCGGATTAGTTGGCGCGATGGGGGCGTTTCAGGCAGCAGAACGGAGTATTCGAATAGGGACATTAGCGACGCGCGCGCTCGCGATGGCGGAATCACGGATTGAAGCAAAGCGATCTGTGAGATGGGATCGTCTCTTGTTGGACGATTTGAACCACGATGGTGCATCGGATCTTGTCATGCATGACGATGGAGTAGCCGGTGATGTGCTGGCCGGCGATGGGGTGTATTCCGGGAGTTGGGAGCAGGACGGTGTGCGGCTCATCTGGATGGTGACGCCGAGCCGCTCCGGTTCGCTGTCGGACTCAGGGCATGTCCTGATTGAGGCTCGCGCCGTCTATGCTGCAGGTGAGAATCAGCGAGAAGTGCGAGTCGGGACCCTGCGGGCCAATCCAATGTTCGTTGGGAGCCGATAACGTGATGATGCCGGGAGTAGACAGAATGCGAATCGGGCAGGAAGCAACGGGTAGGCAGCAAAGAGTGTGGACGGAAACAGGGACCAGTCTGATCGAGCTGATGTTTGCCATGGTGGCTGGGCTAGTCGTCCTCGGCGCCACGCTTCAAGCTCTGTCGTATTTCCAGCAACAGTATATGAAGCAACAACGTGAGGTCGCTCAACAGCAAGATCTTCGCCTGGGGCTAGAAGTTCTTGAGCAGGAAATGCGGCTAGCGAGGTCCGGCTCTCTCGCCAGCACAACTTCTGACTCAGTGGAGTTTTTGGCGAATCTGCATGGTCTCTCGACAACGGTCACGGCAACAGCAGCGGTTGGCCAAGCGCTGCTCTCGGTCGATGACGGACGAGGGTGGGATGATCGTAAAACTATTGTGGTCTGTTGGGCTGAGCGGTGTGAAAAGCTTACCTTGGTTCGTGATGGACAACGGCGTGTGCTTACCGTGATGCAACCGCTGACTCGGGAGATTCCAGCCGGAGCCTTTGTCTCCCTCCTGAACCATGTCCGCTACTACAGTCGCCAGGATGAGCGCGGGGTTCTGCGATTGCTGCGGCAGGTCGACGGAGGCGCGAGTGTGTTGGTTGGAGATATCCGGGAGGCTCGGTTCTCCTACTGGGACGAAAATGGACAGGTTTCGACAGAACCGGCGTTCGTCAGGCTGGTTGTGATTGACGTGATGATGTCTGGTAGAGGAATTCGTGCAGTTCGAGAAATCAGCCTCAGGACTTAACGGAGGCTTCTTCAATAAGAAGGGGAGTGGGAATATGCAAAAGGGAGAAGGGTGTGCAACGAAATTCGACCATCAATGCGACGAGGGCCACGTGCTTCTCGCGGCACTCATGCTGATCTTTCTGCTTGGAATCCTCGGCATGACATCTCTTCACCTGGCAGCTCAGGATGGACCGGGCATCAGTTCCATGAAAGAGGATAACGTTGCGCAACAGTTGGCTGATGGTGCGGCGGATGTTGTGGTGAGTTGGTTTCATGATTCAACAGCTACTCCAACAGCCCTTGCCGGATTACTCGCCAAGCGCGAAGGGGATCCTGAGAACGGGCCCTCGTTCTTCGACACAGCCGGGCGTTCACAGTTTGTCGGGACCGCCGACCGGCCCGACATCATCCTTGATGCGGCAAACCAAATGGATAATCAGACTCTCAACAATTCGTCCGGTGGTGCCCTCAATACCCTTGGAGGGATTGGTCGTATTCTTAAGTTGAAAGTGTATGGCCCTTTGCAACCAGGATTATTGGGCACAATTGAGGTGACGGCCGCGACGGTCGATCCCAAGCCGATTACACGAACGGTCCAGCTCCAGCTCGGGGCTGTGAAGATCCCCGCGGTTCGCGCGGCGGCGCAGGTCGGTCAGACTCTCGGAGCCATGCAGCCAGGTGGAGAATCTCCCATCATGGTCCATTGGGGCGATCAACGGATATTAGGCGATCTTACGGTGCAGCGAGTTGAAGACCTTGCCCTCAAGCGCACTGAGGCCCCGGTGACCGGTCAATCGTATCGCGAGATGTTGTATGCGCAGGATCGCTGGGCGGAATATTGGATTGGAGGGACCGTTTCGGTCATCGCTCCTCCACCCGGCCAAGGGGTGAATCCTCCGCTCCCTGACAATGTGCATCTGCAACAATCTCCGTCGCCTGGGGTGCGACTCGATCAGTGGGAGTATGACTCGCTCAAGAAGCTCGCATTGCGGTGGGGGACGTATTATCGCCTTGATCGTGCAGGTCAGCTCCATCCGCAAGGAGCCTCGGATTCTGATCAGGGAATCGCACCGATAGACGCGCTGGAATCTCAGGGCATCGGAGACCATCGTGGATTGGTCTTCATCGACACAATCGATGGGCAGCCTCCGCGCGAGGATAACATGGGGACGCTGGTATTGGAGACGGATTATGTCGAAGGCCTGTTAGTTGTGCAAGGCCATGTGGTATGCAGGCCTCGTGCGGCAGGGAAATCAGTGCCATCTCTCAGTCCACCATTAGCAGGAACAACATCGCTAGGGACAAGGGTGCCGGTGCAATTGTCAGGCATTCACGTCAACGGCTTGCTGTATGCGGCTGGTGCGATCAAGGTTGAACGCCCTGCTCGCGTATACGGGGCGATCATGGCAGGGCAGAGCGTGACGTCGATTGGAGCCGGTACCGGTATCGAAGTCTGGTACAACGCCGATTTGGCGCAGGGACTCTTTCGGGGCCTTCCGGTTGTATACCGGGAACCGGGGACTTGGTTAGCGAAGTACTAACAAGACGGTCACAACGAAAGGCAATGCGCATGATGATCGAGACGAATGAGACAGTGAGTGGAACCGATGGAAAGAAGAGGGGCCGTGCATCGAAACCCTTCCGTTGCGCGATTGAGCAAAACGTGCTCGATAGCTTGGTCTATCGCGGCATGATCAATCTTGCCGACGTGATGACGGCGATCGACGTGTCCAAAGATGGCACGGTTGACCTCGAAGCGGTGCTGCTCGACCGCTATCGTGTCCCGAAAGACGCGTTGGGGTCTGCCCTGAGCGATTTTTATCAATGCCCCTATCTTCCTTATGATGAGCGAACGATCATCGATGCCGACTTGCTTAAAACGCTCAATCTGGATTATCTCAAGAAGAATTTCTGGCTGCCCATCATGCGTCGAGGCTCACTGATCGATGTGCTCACCAGTGATCCTCACGATTTCGACAAGTGCTGGGATGTACGGCGCACATTTCCTGGAATGACCATTCGATATGCCGTGGGTCTGCGTCGGGATATCGAACAATTTCTCCATCTGGCCCGAGGACAGGGAACCAGCGGTTCCATCGGCGCAATTCTCGGTGAGTTGGTCAATGATATCAATCTTGAGCCGGCGATTGACTCCCTATCGAGTGGGATCGACGAAAACGACTCAGCCATTGTGCGGCTGACCAATCAGGTGATTGCCGAAGCCGACCGTCTCGGCGCGTCGGACATTCACATCGAACCGTATGAGGATTGTCACGACATGGTTGTGCGCCTGCGCATCGACGGCACGTGCTCGACGTTCATGAGGATTCCGGCGATCTATCGGCGTGCGATAGTGTCTCGCATCAAGGTCATGGCCAATCTTGACATCGCAGAACGCCGTAAACCGCAAGACGGAAAGATCCGGTATCGGTTGACGAAGGATCGAGAGGTCGAATTGCGTGTCGCAACTCTGCCTACCTCAGGACAGGAGGAAGATGTTGTGTTGCGTCTCCTGACGGCCAAGCAACCGATGCCGCTCGACGCCATGGAATTTACCCCCGCTACATTGCAGGCCATACACGCTATCGCAGAGAAGCCGCACGGGATCATCTTATGTGTCGGGCCGACTGGCTCAGGGAAAACCACAAGCCTGCACGCGATTCTCAAACACATCAATACCGACGAGCGAAAGATTTGGACGGCCGAAGATCCCATTGAAATCACCCAGAAGGGCCTTCGCCAAGTCCAAGTCCATCCGAAGATCGGCCTCACCTTCGCGACCGCGATGCGGGCGTTTCTGCGCGCCGACCCCGATGTCATCATGATCGGCGAGATGCGAGATAAAGAAACAGCCGACATCGCTATTGAAGCCTCGCTCACTGGCCACTTGGTGCTCAGCACCCTCCATACGAACAGTGCTGTTGAAACGGTGATCCGGTTGTTGGATCTCGGGTGCGACTCGTTTAACTTTGCCGACGCCATGTTGGGAGTTCTTGCCCAGCGTTTGTGCAAACGGATTTGTACCCAGTGCAAAGAGGCCTATCATCCGACCCGACAAGAGTACGATGAGTTGGTACAGGGGTACGGGGTTCAGGATTGGCCCACCCTCGGCATCGAGTATCGAACCGATTGGAGCCTGTACCGTGGGCGAGGCTGCGAGGCCTGCAACCGAACGGGCTTCAAGGGGCGAGTGCCCTTGCATGAATTTTTACGAGGATCAGAAGAGATGAAGCGGCTGATCCAATCAAGAGCCGAGACTGCTGACATGCTCAGTCTGGCAATGACAGACGGGATGTCGACCCTGGTCCAGGATGGGATACAGAAAGTCCTGCGAGGAGAAACCACCTATCGCCAAGTCAGGGCTGTGGCAATGAAATAGCTGATCCGTAGTTTTCGTTTCAGACAACACGCTCCCACTCTACGGCTGCCCCTTGCTCAGGAAATCCCCCACTTGAGGCTCCCTGCTTCGACAAGAATTGTCTCTAGCAAGTCCGAAAATCGTCCATTCAAAAGGCAGTACCCCTTATGCTCTATTGTATATCAATGACTTAGGAGCAGTTTGTCATATGTTCATAGCGGCATGTCATTTGCGTGACGGTAACGGAGCTATGGGTGTACCAAGACCAAATGGAGTTGATCGCCCACTGGGGCGGAACCCGCGTGAGGGTGGATTTACATTAATAGAGATAATGATTGTCGTGGCAATCATTGGGGTTGTCTCGGCGATCGCGGTGCCCTCCTATGTTCAATGGAATGCTCGTTACGAGCTCAGACAGGCGACGAGTGAACTACAAACCAACCTTCTCCTAGCCAGAATGTCCGCAAGGAATCGAAATACTGCCATGACCGCCACGCTTATAAAGGCGGTTGACGGGACCTACAGCGCGACATTTGGTGGCACGCTCGCGCCGATAACCCTTCCAAGGAGCGTGACAGGGGGGAGCATGATCCTGGTGTCGAGTGTGGGTCCGCCTCCGACGACGACTGTCACTGACTTCGCTACTTCTTCCCCTGGGATCTTGGGAACCATCATGTTTAGCCAACAGGGGGTGAGAGTTGCCGGTGGTGTTGGAACTCAAACGGTCACGCTGCAATCTTACCAAGGCATGACGTATTCAGTCGCGGTCGCTCCTAGCGGAAAAGTCAACTGGTGCACCATGGCGAGTTGCCCGTGAAGAAGAACCGAAGAAATGAAAAGGTATGCCAGTGTCGTCCGATAGGGCAGGATGGTTTCACCTTGCTTGAAGGCATGATTGCGGCAGCATTGCTGGCAGTCGGGTTGCTTGGGCTTGCGGGGATGCAAGGTATTTCACTAGGCAGGAACGTTGACGCGCATGATATGGCTCGAGTCACGAATATCAATGCCGATCTCATGGAACGCATCAAGTTTAACAGAGGGCGAGCATTGGCGTACCACAATATCAACACCAATAACGCCGCAACCCAGCCTCCGAGCACACAGCCGATGGCACGGGGAGACTATGCACAGTGGAAGACGATGCTGGACAATTCAGGGCTGGCTAATGCTCAGGGTCTCGTCACGGTGACCAGGATCGACCCGGACCCAACCCTGAACATCACTTCGCTGAATCGATTTGCAGTAGCGGTTCAAATTCTTTGGACCCCCCCCTCGAAGGGGGGAGAAGCCACGAGCACGCGCACAAAGACGGTGACGTTCGCAAGCGTTCTGGCTCCAGAGTAACCCTCAGCGAGAGAGAGAAGACTCATGCGACGGATATGGCAAGCAGAAGAGGGCGTGACGCTCATCGAGCTCATGGCGGCCGTTGTGATAACCACGGTCGTGGCCGCAGCGGCGATGACGCTCGTCGTCACCAGCAATAAGGCCACGCAGGTAAACGAGCAAGTGGCTGATACTCAGCAGAACGTGCGGCTTGCCATGGATCTCATCTCCCAGGACATCAAATTGGCCGGATTCAATATGACCAGCGCCGTGGGGGCTTGTACGGTGGGGCCGTTGAATTACCCGGCTCCGATCGTTCCTGGCGATAACGTCCCAGGCGGAGCTGTGGGGGTTATCAACGACACTGGGCCGGATACAGTGAGACTGGTGGTGCCTTCTATGACGGCAGGCACTGGGGGTGGAACTCCGGTGCTTTCGGCTATGGCAACCGGCTTGTCCAATACCATCGCACTGTCTGCCGCCGATATGAGCGCCATGACAGCATCCGGACTGGCAATCGGGTCTGTGGTATCGGTTGGTGGCAGCTCCTCCAGCCAGGTGACGGCTGTCGGGGGAGCCTCGTTGACTCTTGCGAAGCCTCTGTCAACGTCTTCGATCGCACAATTTCCCAGCGGAACACCCGTCTACTTGCTGCAATGTGTGCAATACACCATTTCAACCGTTCCCGCTGTGTGTGCAGGTAGCACGTCGTGTCTGCTTCGAAATGGAGTCCCGATGGTGGATGGGATTGAAGATCTCCAACTCGCCTATGGTTGCGATGGGTGCAACATCCTTCCGCCAAACCCGCCGGGGCCCGACGGAATCATTGACGATCAAGATGCTCCCGGTCTAGGTCCGATTGGGTCAGGTGTTTTTACTGCTGCCGATTTTGTCACCAACAACGCATGGTCTCTTCCCCCGATGGTACCTGACAAGATCAAACTGGTGCAGGTCACCATTGTGGCAAGGGAAAATCAGCCGCCAAGGTCGCTAGCGGAAGGCAACAATGTGCAACCTATCAACACAGCGGGGCCGGTCATTGTGAGTGACCATAATCCATCAGTGGATGTGGGGTACAACGCCACCACCTACCAACAGCAACGTCGGCGGGTTCTTACGAGAACGATTCAAGTAAGGAATCTGGAGTCATGAGTATACCGGCTAAGGATAGAGGAGCAGCAGACCGTGTGATGAAACCGATAGCGGTAAGTCAACGCGGAATTGCCCTTTTGACGGTGATGATGTTGATGCTCATCATGACCGTGATAGGCATTGCTGCGATCACGGTGACGGGGCTGGAGAACAGAATGGCCGGATTCACCAGAACCGGCGAGTCGGCAGCGACTGCTGCAGACTCCTGTATGGGCGTAGGGGCCAACATCATACGACAGGCTCTCGCGCCGACAAACGTGGGGACGGGGGCGATTCCGTTGGCGTATCTATCCACCGCCGGTGGTCCGGTCCCGGCGACCAATTCAGTGATATTGTTTCACGAGATCTATGGCAAGGATGCGGCGGAAGTGTCGACGAAAAACAGTCCTGATACAGCGGCCGGCGTGCCGAACCTTGTACTTACCGTCAACGGCTTTACCGTGAACGGGGACATCGATTTTCTGTACAACGAAAATACGGCAGGAACGGGGAAGTCGTCTACAAACGTCTATCGGATCAACTGTGTGGCAACGAACGTGGCGACGGGAACGTCCAGTTCGGTTACCGCAGTGTACGGATGCACATTTGTGGCAGGCTCGGAATGTACCAAGAAGTTCTAGGAGGTGTGAGCATGAGAAAGCACCAGTGCACAATCTTACTCGCGATCACGCTGTTCACCCTTCCGGGAATCGTTGGGATTGCATACAGCGACACGGCTCCTGAGGCGGTCGTCTCGATGGTGAAAATTGGATATGTGACCGAGGTAAGCACCCACGACATCCAGATTGACGGATACAGCTACAAAGTCAAAGTCGGTGCTGAACTCCTCGACCCTGAGGGCGAACCGCTGATGGAAAGCGAAGGGGTCCCGTTTCCCGTGACGAAAATCGTACCGGGCTCGGCTGTGAAGTTTTTTCTCAAGGCCGGCGAGATTCAGAAAATGATCGTGACATTTCCGCAGTAACTCAATAGAGGTGCGCTCATTCGGCGGCAACTTGCCGCCCATGGTGGTGCAATAAGGAGGACTTGCCATGAATCGCCGAACCATAGCGATACTAGCGAGCCTGGTAGCGGCTGTGACGGGAATTGTGATGGCGCCGATTCACAGTGGTGCGCAATCCAACGCCGACTATACGGCCCAGCCGCAGTTCATCTCCAACGTGGTGACGCCCAATATCATTCTCCTCATGGACAACTCCGGGAGTATGAGTGGCTTGACATGCGACTTCTCCAACCCTGCCGATGGGGACTGCAGCGATGGCGGTGATAGGCCCTTCAGTAGCGCAACCACTTTTTCCGGCTATTTCGATCCTCTCCTCTGTTACACATATGATTCGGGCGCCGATGCACGCTTTGAGCCTGCGACGGTAAAAGCCACGTTGGCGACGGCCTGTTCCAACACCGAGTGGGATGGGAACTTTCTGAACTTTGCGACCTTCCGGCGGTTCGATGCAGTCAAGAAATCGATGATCGGAGGCGACTGTTTTGTGGCTCGTGCCGCAGACGGAACCTGTCCGACGAATGGCACGCCGGCGCTGAAGACGGTGCGGGCACAAGCGACAGGAGTGAATACAGAGTTAACGGATGTTCAATCTGCGGCAGGACCAACGTCATACATTGGAAGAATTCCCCTAGCGGACAGATCGGGGACCCCCGCGACTCTCTGGATCGGCGTCGACGCCGCATATTTCTGTGTCGATAACGACAGCAGCTTTAATAGCAACTGCGGAGATGGGTATAGTCAAAGAAAATATGAACTCAAGATCGGAAGCACCACCGAGCCAACGGGAGTGATTCAACAGGTCGGCTCCAAGGCGCGGTTTGGACTCTTTGAATTCAAACCGGCCGGCGATGGAGCCAGGATGCTGGTGTCCCCCGGTTCTCGTCAAAACGTCAATTTCTCGGATATGGATATCGAAACGTTCAACACGAATACGGCTGCGATGATCGATGCGGTTCAGGAATCCTTTCCCTCCACCTGGACGCCTCTTGCGGAATCGCTCTATGAAACCGCCCGTTACGTGGCGCAAATCAATTCGACCTACGTGCCCGGTTCCTATGTGTTTCCTATCGCCTTTTCCGGAGGCATCTCGAACGGCGTCGCCTTAGCTGCCAATGGAGTCGGATCCCTAGGGGTTGACACCGGATCCGGTACGGATACGCCTGAGGAAAAAGTATTGACCGGCTCCGAAACCTGCCCGGCAGGCTATATCACCAACGCCTGTGGGCGCGATCCCTATTTCCACGGCTCGAACCACACGCCGCCCTGGGTGGGGACATCGCAGCCGGTGAACTGTTGTAAGACGTTTGTGATCATTTTTACTGACGGGGAACCAACTCAGGATCTCAATATTCCAGCGGGGATCCAGACTTACGCGAGTGCGGTCTCAGGCATGCCTTGTGTCGGTGGAAGCATGACCATTCATGCGCCAGACGGCACGTGCAATATCAATCCGTTGACGCCGCCTGCCACATTGCTGGGAGAACACAAGACCGACTATGCGAGTAGTGGGACCCATTTTCTCAATGACGTGGCTTACTGGGCACATAAGAACGATTTGCGGCCCTGTACCGGAACTGCCGACGGCACAATCGCGGTACTTGCGGTCACAGGACATTGTTTGCCTGGTACCCAGAACCTGACGGTCTACACGTTTTTCGCCTTCGGCAGCATCTCGGGCAGAGAAATTTTGATGCATACGGCTCAACAGGGGGGCTTTGAAGATGCCAACAACGACGGCATTCCCCAACCCCTTGAGTACGACAAGGAGAACAACTATACGGGAGTGGCGACACCGGACGGAATTCCTGATGCCTATTTCGAGTCCTCGAACGTGGACGACCTGCAAGACAAGCTGTTGGCAACCATCTCGAGCATTATCAGGAAAAGCGCGGCCGGATCCTCGGTTTCTGTGTTGGCGACCTCCACGACCGGTGAAGGCGCTCTGTATCAGTCGTATTTTTACCCCAGCACGCTCGAGGGCTCCACGTTCGCTGATATTACCTGGACTGGTTATACACAGAGCCTCTTTATCGACACCTTCGGTAATCTCCGAGAAGACACAGACCAGGACAAGGTGCTCAAATACACAACAGACAAGATCCTGGTCACGCGGTACGATCCCGTCGCCAATCTCGTCAAGGTGGACTATTACGATGATCTCAATGGAGATGGTCTTGCGGACGATAAAAGTGTTCCTGCCGATGGCATCATCGACAGTCAGGATTGTCTACCCTGCGATCAACTGTTGAGTTCGATTAAGCCGGTCTGGGAGGCAGGAAAACAGCTGGCGTTGAAGGACGCCAGCACGAGGACGCTCCTCACCTGGGTGGATACGGACAATGATGGAGTGGTCGATCCTGGTGAGCAGATTCCGTTGACGACGGCCAATTCGTCAACCCTCGGCCCGTATCTGCGTGCCGGGGCGGCGCCCTTCACGGCGGACGCCATCATCAACTTCATCCGCGGGTGTGAACGATCTGTCTGCGCAGAACAAGCGAGCCTTCGGGACAGACGGTTACAAGTCCCGGCTGGAAGCGGCACACTGAAGACCTGGAAGTTAGGCGATCTCATTCACTCCGCTCCGCAGGTGGTCGCGAGTCCGTCGGATCGGTACGACGCGAAGCACGGAGATCTCAGTTACCAGCCCTTTCTGGCGAGGTATGTTAACCGTCGGCAGGTCATCTACGCCGGCGCGAATGACGGGATGCTGCATGCTTTCAACGGCGGGTATTACCATCCCGGTGATGATCCGACTACAGGGACTTCAGCCAGCCCGATCGTCGAGCATGGATGGTTTACAAGAACGCCGACGGATAACAGCGCCGGCCCACAGTTAGGCGATGAACTATGGGGCTTCATCCCCCATCAGCTCTTGCCGCATCTGCAGTGGCTTACGAGGGCCGACTATCAGCATGTGTATTTTGTCGATTTGCAACCGACAATCGCGGATGTCCGCATCTTCACGCCGGATACGGACCATCCTAACGGCTGGGGCACGATCTTGATCGGGGGGATGCGTATGGGCGGCAGTTGCCGCGGTGCGTTGTCCCCGGCGGCTGCGACCTGCGTGGGTGGAACCGGTGCCCCGCCCATGAGTGTCACGGCGGACTTCGGTAGCGGGGTCCAAACGCGCAAGTTCTATAGCGCCTATTTCGTGCTCGACATCACGAATCCGGAGGTGGCCCCGACCTTGCTTATGTCTTTCACCGATGAGGGGCTCGGGTTGACGACCAGCCTTCCGACGGTGGTTCGCATCAATCCTACGACCGGCGGTGAGGTCAGCAACACGCTCGCGAAGTGGTATATGGTTTTTGGTTCCGGCCCAACCGGGTACGGTGGCGGCGTGACGCAAAGCGCCAATGTCTTCGCCGTGGACTTGGCCACTGGTCCTGGCCCATACACATCCACCGGTGCTTCCGCTTCATATCGTCATAGTCTGGTGCAGACCTTCCCGATCGGCAGTTGGAATTCCTATATCGGCGATATGGCCTCGTTCGACCGAAACCTCGACTATCGGACAGATGCGGTCTATTTCGGTCGTGTCATTGATGATGGAAGCTTACCGTGGAGAGGCAAGCTGTATCGCTTGACGCTGGGGGAGACGGTTACCGGGTCTAATCCGCCGGTCTTTGGCACGCAAGCTGCGTCGGCTTGGGGCATTGCTTCAGGCGGCAACCGGATCCCAACCGAGATCCTCGATACATTTACCGGCACCTGCGCGCCGGCACCCTGCGTGGCGCCTACGATTGAGTTGGGGCCGGTCGCAACGGCGCCTGGTATTGTCGTTGATGACACGGCAAAGGTGTGGGTCTTTGCCGGGACGGGACGCTACTACAGCGCGGCCGATAAGACGGATACGACGCCACAGTATTTCGTCGGTGTGAAAGACTCCGTTCTCAATGTGACCTGTACGCAGTCGACCGGAACAAACTGTCAGGACAACGATTTGTTGAATGTCTCCAGTGCAACGGTGTGTATTGTCGGGCAGGGACTCTGTGGCCAGCCATCCGGCACGGACCAGGTCACGGGGGTGACGGGTGTCACGACCTTCACGGGATTGGTTGATAAAATCCAGGGCAATGCAGTCCTGTCGATCCCGGCGAAGGACGGATGGTACACGGCCTTGCCTCAAAGCGGAACGGCGAATGGAGAGCGAGTGCTGGCCAGTCCCGTGGTGTTTGGGGGCATTGTCTACTTTCCCACCTTCATTCCGACAAGTGATATCTGCGCGTCCTCAGGGACGAGTTATCTCTACGCGCTGTACTACAAGACAGGGACTGCCTATTCAGATCCTATCCTCGGAACCGGCGCGACTCCCAAAGTCTCGCTTGGAGAAGGGTTGGCCTTCGGCGGTGTGACGCATATCGGCAGTGGGTCGGATGGAGGCAAGCCCCTCAAGATCTGTAACAACACCAGTACGGGCGCCCTGCTCTGCACTGAAAGCGGGATGGCTGGAGGCCCCAGTGCTCCGAGCCCGCTTAGCCACTTTATGTCGTGGATCTATCGATAGTGCACAGCATACGTCTCCTGAGCTGGCTCGGAACACGGGGTGAGACATCCCGTGTACCGCGCCGCACCAGCCCTGCACGCTGGTGCGTTGTCTTGCTTGCAACCCTCATGGCCGGCTGTTTTTCAGAGCCTAACCAGTCAGGAGTGGCGCCAGGCGCCGGTGTTTCGCAGAGCGGAAATCGTCCACCTGTCATTCAACAAGTCGTGGTTTTGCCTGCCCCTCTTACCCTGAGCGGTCCTCTTGGGGTCCAGATTGAGGCCGATGATCCAGATCGCAATCCGCTGACGTATGGCTATCAATGGTTTATCAACGGACATCGCGTCGAAGGGGAAACTCAGTCGACGTTGTCGCCGACCTTCCTCAAGCGCGGTGACAGAGTTGAGGCAGAGATCGTCGCCTCCGACGGTCACACTTCAGGAAAGCCCTACAAGTCCGAACCGGTAACCGTGGAGAATACTCTGCCGGAGGTCGTAAGGGTCGCGATTGAGCCGACGCGATCAGACCGAAGCGAGGTGCGGGCCATCGTAGAAGGGGTTGATGCCGACCGCGATGCAATTTCGTATGTATATCGGTGGCGGAGAAATGCCACACTCGTCGTCGAAGGAGAACATACGACACTTGATACGTCGGCCTTTCATCGGGGCGACTCGATCACGGTAGAAGTGATACCGCGCGATGCGGGAGGGGTCGGCACAGCTAAATTATCGGCGCCCGTTGCCTTGGAAAACAACGCTCCCAAGATTACGTCTTATCCACCGAGCCAGTTCGAAAAAGGGCTTTTCGTCTACGGCGTTCAGGCTATCGATGATGACAAGGACAGCTTGAAATACGTATTGGATACTGCCCCATCGGGTATGACGATTGATTCAAACACAGGGATGATTTCCTGGCAGGCTCCTCCAGATACGAAGGGAATACATCGAGTCCGCATTGTGGTACAAGATGGTTATGGTGGTTCCGCATCCCAAGACTTCGATCTCTCACCCGACTCCTCCAGCACTATCAAGGGCTGATTCATCAGCCGCGGCTTTCGGGGTATATTTCCAGAGCGTCTAGTTGTCTCTCCTTTTTGCTCTTTGCTATAATGAAACACACTAGACGAGGGAGGAATTCCAACCCAACGCGTGCGTAGACTTAAACTCAGAGAAGGCACCAATACTGCTGTGTTGTTCGGTCACCACGACCGGCACCTCAAGCTGATCGAAGCAGGTCTTGGAGTGCGCCTTTCAGCGCGTGGAGAAGAACTCACCCTCGATGGTACAGCCGATGCTACCCGCTACGCGGAACGGGTCCTCACGGAACTTGCTACCCTCGCTAACGACGGAATGGTCCTCCAGCCGGACGACATTACCCATGCGTTGAATGCCCTCCGACAAAGTCCCGAGACTCCGATCAAGGAACTCCTCTCCAATGCGGCGACGATCGTCACCAAGAAACGATTTGTCGCACCGAAAACGCCGACGCAAAAAATCTATATCGAGGCCATCGAGACGCACGATATCGTGATCGGCATCGGCCCCGCCGGCACAGGCAAGACCTATTTGGCAATGGCGATGGCAGTCAGTGCCCTTATGAAGAAAGAAGTGAGCCGCATCATTCTCGCGCGGCCGGCTGTTGAGGCGGGCGAGAAGCTCGGATTCCTGCCGGGCGATATGTACGCCAAAGTGAATCCCTATCTCCGTCCGTTGTATGACGCGCTGTTCGACATGATGGATATGGAGCGGGCTTCGCGCGCAATTGAACGGGGCGATATCGAGATTGCGCCGCTCGGGTTTATGCGCGGCCGTACGTTGAACGATTCGTTCGTTATTCTCGATGAAGCACAGAACGCCACGGCCGAACAAATGAAAATGTTTCTCACGCGGCTTGGGTTTCACTCCAAGGTGGTGGTCACCGGAGATATTACGCAGGTCGATTTGCCGCCTGAACGGGTTTCCGGCCTGATCGAGGTGCGGGAAATTCTGCGAGACGTCGAAGGCATAGGGTTCGTCTACTTCGACGAACGGGATGTGGTCCGTCACAAGCTGGTGCAGGACATTATTAAAGCCTACGATCATCATCAGAATCCTCCTCAGTCGTCCAATCCCCTGCCCGGCGTGTCCGGGCGTCGACCGTCGCCGCAAAATAAAGAGCCGAAGCCCGCCACCCCCCCATCTCCTCTCAGGGATTCTTGGGGCCAGTCACATTAATGCCGGTCCACGTGCAGAGTCATGTTCGACGTTTCACGTTTGATCGGGCGCGCTTGGAGCGCTTGGCACGAACGATTCTTGCCGACGTCGGAGAGACGTCGGCGGAGCTGGGAGTCTTGCTGGTAGGCGACCAGCGGATGCGAGGCCTCAATCGTCGGTATCGGGCCAAGGATCGCACGACCGACGTGCTGGCCTTTGCCATGAGAGAAGGTTCCGCGCCGCTTGTCTCACGCCACAAGCCTGCGATGCTGGGCGATGTGGTGATCGCCGTGCCGGAAGCAGCCCGACAAGCTCAACAGGGGCGACGATCGCTGGACGAAGAGCTGATGGTGCTGTTGATCCATGGCATTCTGCATCTCTGCGGCTATGATCACGAGCAGAGCGAAAAAGAAGCGCGGCGAATGCATCGTCGTGAGCGGATGATTTTGCAGGCGCTTTCGCGATTGCCGAAACGAGAGAATTGAACGAAGCAGGGGCCGATTCTCAATTCATATTATGAATCACGGGTAGATCTATGGGATGGCTGCAGCGACTCAGTGATGGGCTTACCAAAACACGGGATGCTGTTCGTGGGTCCTTGGATCGGCTCCTAGGCCGCGCGGCGGATCCTGCCGTATTGGAAGAATTTGAAGCAGCCCTCATTGCCTCGGATCTCGGCGCCCGAGTCGTGGAGCGCGTGATGGAACGCCTCAAGAAACAGCTTCAAGGGACCGACGCCTCACAGCCGGGTCGAGTACATGCGGTTTTGCGAGAGACTCTGCTTGAGGTGTTGACGCCTGTGCAAGGGCTGTCGTTGGAGCCGCTGCTCGCGAATAGTCCTAAGCCATTCGTGATTCTGGCGGTGGGGGTGAATGGTGTCGGAAAGACGACGACGATCGCCAAGATTGCTCAGCGGCTTTCCCAGGCAGGGAAAGTGCCGTTGCTGGTGGCCTGCGATACCTTTCGCGCGGCGGCGATCGAGCAACTGCAAGTCTGGGCCGACCGAATCGGCGTCGACGTGATCCGTCACCGCCATGGATCCGATCCCGCCGCCGTCGCGTTCGATGGGATCGCCGCCGCAAAAGCGAGGCAGGTAGATGTGGTCTTGATCGATACGGCAGGCCGGCTGCACACGAAATCGAATCTCATGGACGAACTTCGCAAAATTACTCGCGTCATCGCGCAGGAATATCCCGGGGCGCCGCACGAAGTGCTCCTTGTGCTGGACGCGACGGTCGGGCAGAACGCACTATCTCAAGCTCGTCAATTTCATCAAACGGTCGGTGTCACCGGTTTAGTCCTGACGAAGCTCGACGGCACCGCTCGCGGAGGGATCGTCGTCGCAATTTCTGAGGAACTCAAGTTGCCCGTGAGACTTATCGGAGTCGGAGAATCGGTTGAAGATCTGCAAGATTTTCACAGCGACGCATTCGTGGACGCGCTTCTCGGGACGACCCCCTCGCCCTCTGCCTAGCCCCTGTGAGATCCCGTCGTTTTCTTCCTCGCCGACATCGTCTGTGTTAGGCTGAGATTCCATATATACCTGCATCCTGCTGGCGCGCAGTGTGTTCGTGACCACGAGGCTGAGCCATGATCAAGATTCTGGTTATCGACGATGATCGTATGAACTGCGAGCTGCTCCAGTCGATATTTACCCGACATGGATATCAGGTGCTGTCGTCGACGAGCGGGGTCGAAGGTCTGACCCTCTTTCGCCAGGAGGCCCCGCGTGTCACCATTCTTGATCTTCGCATGCCTGAAATGGATGGGTTGACCGTCCTGAAAGAGATCCGTGCGTATGATCCTCATTCCCCAGTGATCATCCTGGGTGGCGGAGCCACTGAGGAGCAGGAAAATCAAGCGCGGGGATTACGCGTAACCGATTTTATCCGCAAGGGCTTGTCGCTCGATGTATTGGTCGAATGTGTGAATCGAGTGGTGCAGCTTCCGGCTAAATCCGTTCCTGCTCCGCCGGTGGCGGGTAGTGCAGCCGTGGCCGATACGGGGGAAACGGTCCTCGTTGTCGACGATGAGCCGTTGATCCGCGATCTGCTCGTTCAGTTTCTCAGCCTCCGTGGGTATCGGGCACTCGGCGTAAAAGACGGTTTCGAGGCCCTCTCGATGGTAGAACACGCGTCTCCTGATCTGATTCTTCTCGACCTGCTCATGCCCGGCATGGACGGAGTAGAGGTGCTCGGGCAGCTCCGGCAGCGCGAATATACCGGTGGGGTGATCATCATCACTGGCAGTCACGACGAAGAGCGTCTTGATGAAGCCTGGGCCTTGGGGCCCCAAGAAGTCCTCGGGAAGCCCATCGACTTGGAAAAATTACTGATGTCTATCCAGCTTGTGCTCGTCTGTCGCGAATGCTAAAACTCTTCCGATGCCGATCGGAAGAAGGATAGTCTCTCTTTTCTGTCTTGTGTTTGCCGCGCTCCTCTGCCACGGAGCGCTTGGTATGGCCTGCGCCGCCGATTCAGTCCTGCCACGAGTGGTGATTCGGCATCACGATTTATTCGTCCAGATTGTTCCCGATCAGCACCTGCTCATCGCAAAGGACCGGCTGACCATTGAGGTGCCGCAGCAGATAGTTCCGATTCGTTTCTCCCTCGCCCCCACGCTCCAGATCGACCGCGTTGCTCTCGTGCAAGAATCGGCTGGGACGGAATCCCTGATTCACGATGTGCCGTTTGAACTTGAACATGGCTCCACGCCGGATTCGGCGCAACAGGTTACAATTTCCTCGAAGGTCGTGGCCCACGGGCTAGTGACGTTGGATGTGCACTACCATGGCGTGATCAACGATCCGCCTCGGGATCCTCGCCATCTTCGATTTGTGACGCCCAGCGAGACGGCCGGACATATCGGGCCAGAAGGCGTCTATATCAGCAGCGAAAGCTCTTGGTATCCCGATGTTCCGGAGTCGCTCAGTACCTATGCATTGTTGGTAGCCGTGCCGACAGGGTGGACCGTCGTCACTCAAGGGAGGGCTGGTGAGTCGCACGCTTGTCCGGCCGACCTCTGCCGTGACAAGAACATGATGATGACGGAATGGATTGTGATGCAACCGAGCGAAGCCCTCACGCTGGTGGCAAACACCTTTGTCTCAACATTTCGAGACTGGACGGCCAAGACCGGTCAGAAGATTCGTCTCTCGACCTACCTGTTCCCTGCCGATGCGCAGCTGGCTGAGGAATATCTCGATGCGACCGCGCGTTATCTGGATGCCTATATCCCCCTGCTGGGTCCCTATCCGTTCGAAAAGTTCGCTGTGGTGGAGAATTTCTTTGCCAGCGGGCTCGGTATGCCCTCATTTACCTTGCTGGGGAGCGGCATCATCAAACGACATTATGTGCAGCCCTATGCGCTTGGCCACGAGATTGTGCATTCGTGGATTGGGAATGATGTCTTCAATCGCGCTGAACGTGGGAATTGGGTGGAGGGCTTGACGACCTATCTGGCCAATTATTACTGGCACGAACTGGTAGGAGACCGCGCACAGGCACAGGACCAGCGCCGTCTGATGGTGCAGGGGTACAATCTCCACGTGCCATCGGAGCGGGACTATCCGGTTGCACAATTTACGCAAAAACTGGATGAGCATGATAATGCGATCGGCTATCACAAGGCTGCCATGCTGTTTCACCTTTTACGCCAGGAGCTGGGAGAGGAGATATTTTGGCGGGCCGTGAAGGTCTTGGTGGCGGAATATCATGGCAGGCACGCAGAATGGCGCGACCTTGAGCGGGTTTTCACAGAAGAAAGCCGCCGGGACCTCCGATGGTTTTTCGCGCAATGGTTGGAACGGAAGGGGGCGCCGACGCTGTCGTTGTCGGAGGCTGTCGCTCGTCCGGTGTCCGGGGCGACGGCGGAGACCTTTCAGCTTGAGACCACGGTCGTCCAATCGAACGAACCGTTCCGCTTTCCCCTCCAGCTTCGGATTCAGATGGAGGGGGATCGCACGCAGATGTTGACGGTGCCGGTGCGCTCTCAGCGCGAGATGGTCTCATTCACGTTGCCCGCCCGCCCGATCGCGATCGATCTCGATCCCGAGTTCATGGCTTTCCGTCGGATCGCCCGGCAATCGCTGTCGCCGGTGCTCAACCACTATGTGACCGATCGACGGAGATCGGTGCTGATGGCGTTTACTGATGAGCCTGATCATCCCTCGCCGTTTAGGGACATTGTCGCGCGTATCGAAACCCAGGAACAGCGGAAACCGGTCAGCGAACGAACGGCGATTACCCCCCTCGACAAGGGTGGACTGTTTCCTCAGGAAGGTTCGGTGCTAGTATTGGGCGGCCCGGATTCCCATGCCGGGATTCGATCGATCATGGCCAAGCAATGCGGTGAGCGTGCGGTCTTGAACGACAGGGGAGTCACCGTAATGGGGACGTCGTACGAAGGGCCAGGACTCGCCCTGCTGGTGAGTTGTCACAGGGTCGATCGCCCAGGCAGTGTCGTCACGGTCTTGTATGCGGCCTCGCAACAGGCTGTCGCGAAGGTGGCGCGGCTGCTCTTTTTTTACGGATGGAATAGTTTCGTGTTATTCAAAGATGGAGCGGTGGCTGCCCGCGGGGAGTGGCCGCTCGCAAGTGATCGTACGGAGGTGCGTCTCGATGCAAGCAATCCCATTCGGTAAGTGGTGCATGATCGGGCTCGTTTGTCTCTTGCTGGGTGAGCAGACGGGACAGGTAGAGGTCCTTGCGTCGAAGGCTCGGGCGGTTCCCGCTCACCCGGCTGAGCGGCATCTCAAGAATATTCGCCAGCTGACGGTGGGCCGGCAGAATGCCGAAGCCTACTTTTCCTTCAGCGGGACCAAGTTGATTTTCCAATCTACGAATAATTGGATGAAGGACACCTATGCGGCCACGCTCAAACCAGCCGACGCCGGGCTGGGTTGTTATCAGATGTACGTGATGGACCTGGAAAGCGACACCGTTCGATTGGTGAGTACCGGCTCCGGCGCCACGACGTGCGGATACTTTTTCCCGGGCGATCGCCGCGTGCTCTATTCGTCGACCCATGCGTCAGGGCCGAACTGTCCGCCGAAGCCGAAGCGGGAGGGAGCCTACCGCTGGGCGTTGGATGACTACGATCTCTATGCTGTACGCATTGATGGACAGGAGATGCAGCGCTTGACCTCCACGCCGGGCTACGACGCGGAAGCAACCGTGTCGCCTGACGGCAAGACGATCGTCTGGACATCCGTGAAAGACGGGGACCTGGATCTCTATGCGATGAATCTCGATGGTTCGAAGCCTCGGCGGCTGACCAGCGAGGTCGGCTACGACGGTGGAGCGTTCTTTTCGCCGGATAGCCAGCGCATTGTCTATCGGGCAGCGCATCCGATCGATCAGGTGGAGATCGACAAGTACAAGGAGTTGCTTAAACAAAGTCTGGTGGAGCCGGGGCAGCTTGAAATTTTTGTGATGAATGCAGATGGAAGCGGGCAACGGGCGGTGACGTCGAACGGGGCGTCGAATTTCTCGCCGTTCTATTTTCCAGACGGCAAGAGGATCATCTTCTCGTCGAATATTGAAACCAAAGGCGAGGGAGGCCGGCCAAGCTTTCATCTCTATGCGATCGGTGAGGACGGTCAGGGGCTCGAGCGACTCACGTTCGACGGGCAATTCAATAGTTTCCCCATGTTCTCCCCGGATGGTAAGAGTCTGGTCTGGGTATCAGATCGCCAGGCCAAGACTCCTGGCGAATTCAATGTGTTTCTCGCCGATTGGGTTCCATGATGCTGTTACTCGGTGAATGTGAGTTGATACACGCGTAGACCGATTTTCATGGCGCTCTCGCGATTCACGCCTGTTGCAGCCTTCCTCCTCTCCATCTGTGGACTCATCCTCGCATTTGTCGGGTTGTTTGAATGGGATGTGCCGCTGACCCGGTTCATCCGTTCCCTCAACGATGTTCACAGAGACCACCTTGCCAATCCCTGGCTGGCTCAGCTCAGCGATGTCGGTGACCGCCTCGGCAAGGGAGAGTCTCTCGTTATCCTGAGCCTTGTTCTGCTGGCCGTCGGGTATGGGCTGAAACATCCGCAGTGGAAAGATGCAGGTTGGCAGAGTCTCATCGCACATGGTCTTGCCGCGTTATGCGCCAATATATTGAAACATGCCATTGGCCGCCCACGTCCCAAGTTCATGCATGCGGGAAATCTAGACCTCTCTCCGGTCAGCGGTAGTGGCTGGGACTCGTTCCCGTCCGGGCATGCGGCGGCCGCATGCGCGGTTGCTACCGTGCTGGCCACAAGGTTTCCACGAGTGAGATGGCCTATTCTCGCGGTGGCAGTGGCGATCGCGATGAGTCGGGTCATTCGCGGGTCTCACTATCTGACCGATGTGGCTGGAGGAGCGGCTCTCGGCTGTGTCATGGGGGTGGTGGCAGCCCATCCGTGGCGTGAATGGCGTTCTTCGATTGCCATTGCTGTGTGTCGGATGACGCCATTGTTTGTGGCGACGCTCGCGCTCGTCTGGACGATCGTGCATCTTCCTTCCGAAACCTGGCCGTCTCAACAGCTCTTGTGGGGCGGCCTGGTGCTGACTCTGGCCGGGCTCGTAGGCCATGTGTTATGGACCGTGCAGTTGCCATGGTGTCCCGACTGGCTGTCCGGATCACTAGCTCGAGGTCTTGTGGGTCTGGGGTTAGGGATGACGGCCGGTTCTCTGTTTGTCACGACTGCGGTGTTACTTGTCTGTGTGGCTCATTGGTTGGACGGGCTGCCTGGCCAGTCTGAATCTATGGCGAATGGCCATGTGGGGGTATGGGGAGCCATGGCAGAGGGTCTGTTTGTTGCGGCTATGCTGTTGGTGTTGGGAGCCAGTTATGCTCTGAAAGGTATTGTGCCGATGTAATCTGGTTTCTTTGGTTTGTTTTGTCTGTCTGGTTCATCTGGTTAGTCTATTTCAATCAAACAAACCAAACAAACCAAATAAACAAGAAAAACCAGATCGACCGTCTATTTAATGGCCCAGAATGGTGGGCGGTAGCGGCGGTGGGGTTGTGTTTTGTGGAATCGTCACCATCGGCTGGTTGGCCAGCAGTACATAGCCGTAGCGCTTCAGAATGGGGACCAACCCGGCCGCTTCCGCTGGCAATTTCGGTTGTGCACTTTCTGGCAAAAGGATGATGACTCTCTTGGTCTCTTTCAATGCCGTCCGTATCTTATCCTCTTCCCCGATGGGGACGAAAAGGGTCTGACGTTTTGCGTAAAATACGGAGGACGGTCTCAGCGTGCCATAGGCAATGAATTGATCTTGGCGATCTAGATTCAGCCCTGCGGCATAGGCCAGCTCCTGGGGGGGCGCGATCACATACCGATTGATGTGCGGGAACGAGATCACGATGACGATCAGCACGAGGCCGGCGAGGGTTCCCCCCGCGGCCCAGAATGCTCTTCCACGTCGTTCGTCGTTCAATCCGAAATATCCCACCAACGTCATACCGATTAATAACAAGGCGGCAATCAGATAGGGGCCGATGCCAAGATCCACCTGTCCGGCTAGCGGGAACTCCTTGACCATTTTGGACGCATAGGTGGTGTAGAGCGTGGGGAGACAGGCAAAGCCGATTGCCAGGAGATATCCCACGCCCATCATGAGATGGATGGACCCTCGAATCCCTTTTGTCGCCGGATCTTGCAGGCATCGGGACCAGTATGAAGCGGTCAACAGGGCGGCAGCGGGAAACAATGGACCAATGTAGTGAGGGAGGCGGGTCGCAGAAGCCGTGAAGAACACAAAGGTACCCACAACCCATAGAGCCGCGAAGAGGTCGAGTTCGGATGCGCCGGTGGGATCTGGATGAGTGCGTGCTCGGCGTATGAGGTACCATTCTTTGAAGATGCGATAGAGCGGGACGGGAAGGAGCGCGCTACAAGGAAAGAAGCCTAAGAGTATGACCGGGAGATAGAAGAAAATGGTGCCCTGGTGTCCTTCCATCGGAGCGAGGAATCGGCCGATCGTATGGGCTTTGGCTCCTGTGGCATAGGCGTCGCCGTGTACGAGGAACATCGCCGCATACCAGGGGGCGGCGAGCAGAACAAAGAGCGCCATGCCTGCAAGAGGAACTCCCTTCTGCCAATAGTCCAGCCATCGACGTGTCCAGGTCAAGTAGAGTGCCGCTGCGACGAGGGGCACGGCGAATCCGACCGGTCCCTTCGTAAGCGTGGCGAAAGCCATACCGACATAGAACGCCCAGATCCATCGGCGTACGCTGCCTTCTCCATGCAGTCCCAGCCAGAGTCCGTACAGCGATGCCGTGGTGATAAACATTGCGGGTTGG
>JBGTMB010000103.1:0-6510 GCA_041743755.1 Nitrospiraceae bacterium
ATGGAATCAGAAATCAAAAAGTTTTAGCTTTGAGCAGGTCGATGACTTTGGTCCACGCGAACAGGGAGTGATTCTGGAAATGTTGTATAACCGCAAGGGTGATCGGCTGTACGTCACAACCGCCAAGCCAGGTTATGTCAACATCTATGACAATACAGATCCACGGCACCCTCAGTTTCTTAAGGCCATCCCGACAGCCGCAGGCGCGCATCACATGGCTCTGTCCTCTGATGAAGGCTACCTCTTTGTTCAGAATAGTTTCCTGAATCTTAAAGGCATGAATGATGGATCGATTACGGTGATTGACTTAGTGAAGAGAGAAGTGGTCGGGAGCATTGACACGCTGAAAAATCAGGGATTTAACCCTAACTGCATCGTTCTTTTACCAAGTGATCAAAAATAAACTAGCGCGTCCCTAAAAATCTGGATTGGCTCTCTCAATCTGTGCAATTCGAATTGGAGGAGAAAAACAGGGATATTCTCCGTTGTTTTGACGAAACCGATGGAGGTCGAAGTATTCCTGCGTGGTGCGAAAAAAAGCTGAGAGGCTTCTAGGGCAATAACTACCAGGGCAATTCATCGAACGTGGCGAAGTGGCAAGGCGACAGGCTTGTCAGCAGCCTGTCGCCGTTCTTTTTTTGCGGAAGTCATACTGGCAGGGGTAATATGTCTTATAGGCGTTGGAATAGCAGGGCGTGCCACCCCACAGCCTTTTTATTCGGGATACAGATGATGAGGGGACAAGGTTACTCTTGAGGCTCCGCGCCACCTTCCCATAACTTCACTGTCCGATCCCACGAGGCGCTGGCCAGTTTCATTCCATCCGGTGACAGGGTAATCCCGCGAATGCCTCCGGTATGGGCTTTGAGTGTTCTGAAGCAACGGCCGTTCGACAAGTCCCAAAACCGAATCGTCGCGTCATCGCCGGCGCTGATGAGTACCTTGCTGTCCGCTGTGACGGCGAGGGTACGCACCCATCCCGTATGGCCCTTCAGTGTTCGTTGTTCCACCATGTGGGGCATGTCGAACAGCTTGATTGTTTCGTCACGGCTTCCGGTGATCAATAGTTTGGCATCGGGGGTAAAGGCCATCGCGCCGATCCAATAGCTCATCGGCTTTTGAAATCCACCGTCATCTTCAATAAAGTATCCGCGTGTTTCACTGGTGTCATCCTCGGTCTCCTTCCAGTGGCCGTTGTGCAGGATTTTTTCTTCGCCACTAGGTAAGACTTCCCACAGTTTGATCTTACCGATATCCATTCCACTGGCAAGGTGGGTCCCATCCGGCGAAAAGGCGACGCAGACAGACCAGTTATGGTCATATTGGTCTTTGCCGAGGAGGGTCATGAGCTCGGTTCCGGTGGTGACTTCCCAAATCTTGATATCTTTATTGTGACTGCCCCGCGCCAGCATAAGGCCGTCGGGCGAGAGCGAGAGGCTGACAACATTGTGATCGTAGCGTGTGAAGAGCAGTTTCTTTGATTCGCCGGTGGTTGGGTTCCACAGGCGGATGGTCCGGTCCTCGCTGGCCGTGGCCAGTGTCTGACCGTCCGGCGTGAAGACGATGGATCGGATATCCGCCGTATGTCCCTTGAGTGACCGTAGGAGGCGCCCGGTTTCAATGTCCCATAGGCGAACGAGCCGGTCGACTCCTCCGCTGGCAAGGGTCAATCCGTCTGGTGCGAAGGCCACCGACCACACTCCATGTGAATGGCCTCGAAACGTAGTCAACTCCCGTGCCCCTGTTTTCCAATATTCAAGGGAGTCGATCGGCGTAGCGCCCGTTCCTGATGGGATTGGCGTGAACGGTGAGAGAGCGGGGTCAAGTTGGGAAGTTGTCTGATCGGCCATGTAGATCCTTACAGCTAGAACAAGGTGGAGCGGCGTACGGCGACCGGTTTGATTGCAAACCGTCGATTCACGCCAGTATAATTCGTATACGCGTACAGAGATCGTAAGAGAAGCTTTGTCGGCAAGTCAAGCAGACTCCTAGCGCGCCTCCCAAAGGACAGGTATGGAACTTCGTTTTCAGCCCGCACTGCTGCAAGAGGTCATTGACTCGTTCGTCGAAAAGACGGAACGGGAAGGCGACCCGACCTATTATAAAGAGTTTCACGAGCTGGCCGATCCGATCTATGAGAAGTTTACGCTTGACGATCGGGAGAGCGAGTTCAAAAAGCTCTATCAGTACATGTTCGGGACCTGGGGGTTTTCCGATATCATCCGGGATGCTTTTAACGAATATCCGTTGCTCAAAGAGCGAGTCGGCATCGTCCTCGTCAAGGGGGTCCTCAAGGAGGATCAAGAGGGTGTCGATATTCTGAGGAAGTGGGGGTCTGTCGAGCACGAGTTGGCTCGCGAGTTTGAAGAAAAAGGCTTGAAGGGCGTCGGGATCAAGCTCATTCCACGTCGATTCTATGACCCCGCACTCACACGCTATTGCCGGCATGAGTTGTTGCATATCTCAGACATGCTGGATCCGGTCTTTGGGTATGATCCTGATACCAAAGTCGGGCAAAACCCCGGCGAGGAAACGCTTATTCTCCAACGCTATCGGGTGTTGTGGAGTCTCACTGTGGACAGCCGGCTGACCGTTGCCGGCAAAGAGCCGATGCTGAGGAAAGAAGACCGGTTCAAAGAGTTTCGCTCCTGGTACCGCAAGATTCCCGCGCCACAACTGAAATCGGTGTTTGAAGGGTTGTGGCAGACGAGTTTCTTTACCCACTCGGAGCTGATCGAGATGGCGTCGGATACCTTACGCGTCATGGACCGTGCGGTGGATGTCGAGGGAGGCGAGGTTCCGGAAACAGAAAATAAAGTTATGTTGATGCCGGGATTCCCCTGCCCGCTGTGCCGATTCCCGACTTATTCGTGGGTCGAGGATATGGGCAACAAGCTCGAGTCCTATGTGCTCGATTTCATCCGCGAGAATCACCCTGGCTGGGACATCGAGTTCGGGGCCTGCGATCGTTGTGTCGAGGTCTATAAGCTGCGTGCCGATGGTGTCATGTAACGGGGGCATGATTGTGGCCATCGATCCGACCTATGGGCGTCGCGACTTCTTCAAAGACTCTGTGGTGTCCGTTGCCAAAGCAGCACAAGAGTTTTCCAAACACCAGCATGCCGCGCCGGAACAACCGGCTCCACTCCCGGTGCGAACCGATTGGCTGCGCCCGCCAGGCGCGGCTGACGAGGCGCTGTTTTTGGAGCGATGCACACAGTGCGGCGACTGTGCCAAGGTCTGTCCATACGGGTCGATTTCGTTCCATCCGCAGAACGGGACCCCAGTGATTTTTGCCGATCAGATGCCGTGCTATCTCTGTGAGGACGTGCCCTGTATTACGGCCTGTGCGACGGAAGCGTTGCTACCGGTCGAAGGGCCAGGGCAGATACGAATGGGCCTCGCAGTGGTGTCGCACCGTGTCTGCACGGCAGGGCAGGGCTGCCATGCCTGTGCATCGAAATGTCCCACGGATGCTTTATCGATGGACTTCGATCAACAGCGTCTTGTGGTGAAAGCTGAGCATTGCGTGGGATGCGGGTTATGTGAACAGGTGTGCCGGACCGTGAACGATCGCGTGGCCATTCGGGTCACACCAGTGAGATTGTTGGTGTCGGCGCAATCATGATTCACAAGGCCGGTCTGAATGCAAGAGGGGAAATCTTGAACAGATGCCGCGGCTCCCGAGAGAAAATATTTTGAATAATCCTGAGTTTAGATTATCTCTTGTGAATGGGAAGATCGTGCTTGACAACTCTTGAGCTGATACCTACCATACGACAGTTTTGTGCCAGAGGTTTGGCTTCGCATGTTCAGGAAATCTTGCGGGTATCAGGATAAACCGAGGAACCGATTCGCATGACGAGCAAACAGCCGGCACACACACATGCTCAGGCCGTGGCCGGGGTCATACCGGCGTCGCCGGCCATTCCGGCCATTAAAGATTCACCCGCTGTCGAACGTGCGCTCAATCGCAGTAAGCTCTATCTCCTGGTGTCGTGGAGTCAGTTGTATCCGGAGGATGAAGAGTTTCTCGATTATGTGCAATGCGGAGAGTTTGTTGAGGATGGACGAGCAGCGCTCGATACCTTAGATGCGATGCTTGACGGCATCGGCGGCGAGCGGGCCAAGCTTAAATTGGTATTGCTGCGTAAACAGTTCGATCAGATTGAGAAAGTGGTCGCGTCGGAATGTGTCAACTGGCAACTGACCGATCTACAAGCCGAGCATCGCCGAGTCTTCAGTAACGTCATCACGCTCGATTGTCCTCCTTACGAAACCCTATTCGGAAACGACCATGTGTTCGCGCAGTCGCAAGTGATGGGCGATATCGCCGGGTTCTATCGTGCGTTCGGTGTGGAGTTATCCAAAGACATCCATGAGCGACTGGATCATTTGAGCGTCGAATTCGAGTTCATGCATTTTCTGGCCTACAAAGAATCGTATTCCCGCTGCCACGATGGAGCAGACAAGACACAGATTGTCCTGGACGCGCAGAAAAAATTTGTCAAGAATCATATCGGCCGATGGGTCCCGCTGTTTTGCCGGATGTTGGTCAAGAAAGCCGGGTCAGGGTTTTACAAACACGTGGCGGACTTGATGGCGGAATGGATGGATTTTGAAGTGGCGTTCCTCGGCGTCGTGCCTCAGCCCTACTCAGAGACCGATTATCGTCCGGCCACGTTCAATTCGCCGGAAGGCCAGACCTATGAGTGTGGTGCGCAGGATCAGGGAAACGAGCTGAGTCTGTTGTTGAACGAAGTTGGAGCAGAGTCGTTCTTGGACAAGAAGGATCAAGGCAAAGACAAAGAGGGGGAGGGGCCAGTCGGGACGGCCTAATCCCCGTGTCTGTTCAATTGACCCTCGTCTTGTGTTATATGATGACAATTTTTGGGCCGCCGCTCTTTATTTTTCATTGAGAAGAGGCGTATTCTATGAAAACAGAAGAAAAGCCGAAGCCGAAGCCTCAGAGCAACCGTTTAAGAATTGGTCTTTTGGTCGTGTCGGTGCTCGTGGGTATACTGTTAGCCATTGTCTCTATCATGACTAATCCGCATTGATCGTTGGCCTGACATTGAGCGTTCTTTTTTTAATTGAGAGGAGGGGTATCCTATGAGTGTAGTGCAGACACACAGTAAACGTGTGGTGCTCGGCATTCTTCTCTCTGCATTGATCGTGGGCGTCATGCTGACGATTGGGCAGGTTCCGTTGGCTGTCAGCCAGCCGGTGACCATTCCGGCGAAGATGGTCAAGGGTGCGATCCCGATGGATGGCGCCAATCCGGTATGGGAGGGCGTGCCCGGGGTGATCGTCCCATTGAGCGGTCAGTTGATCACCACGCCGATGCACCCGAATATTTCGGTGAAGTCGGTGTTCGTGAAAGCCATGATGAACGGTAAAGAGATGGGTCTCCGTATCGAATGGCAGGATCAGACCAAGAACGATACAACCATCGGTCCCCAGGATTTCAGGGATCAAGCGGCGGTCATGTTCCCGGTCAACACGGCTGGCGCGCCACCCTTCCAATGCATGGGTCAGTCAGGCGGCACGACCAACATCTGGCGGTGGAACGCCGAGTGGCAGAAGGATATCGGCAAAGATAGCGCAGGTATCTGGGACGTTGACGACCAATACCCAGGCATTTTCTGGGATTATTATTTCGAAGAGCCGGCTGGCGGTGTGACCTATCCTGACCGGATCGGTCGAAGCCTCGGGCCTTTCAATCCTGGCATCTGGTCTGGCAACATCATGTCCGATCCGACGTTGCGTGTGAGCTCTGTTGAGGATCTGAACGCCAATGGTTTCAGCACCCTTACGACGCAGGCGCATCAGGATGTCATCGGAAACGGTGTGTGGGAACCTGCCGGTTCCATCAAGGGCGGTGGATATACTGGTCCAACTTGGCGCGTGGTAGTGAAACGCACCTTGGAAACCGGCGATGCCAACGATACCCAATTCAAGGCGGGAATGTCTGTACCTATCGCGTTTGCGGTATGGGACGGGAACAACATCGAGCGCAACGGCATGAAGGCGCTCTCCACCTGGTTTACTCTGAAGCTGTAGTAGGGAAGAACGATAGCGTAACGAGAAAACCCCAGTCCGGCGTCAGGCCGGGCTGGGGTTTCTTGTTTGTGTGTCGGCGCGCCAATCCGACGCATTTGGATTGGCGCGCCTGAACTACTTCTGCGCGCGGAGTCCCTGCACTATCTTTTTCTCAATGTCGGCTCGGTGTGCGAAGGTTTCGATCGGTGTGACCTGCCACTTCATCATGCTCGATGCGGGAAGCGCACCAATGAGCGCCGTCACTTCATCTTTCGACTTGGCTTCAATCACAAAGGCTCCGGTAAAGGTGCCGGCGGCGATGCCTCCAGCAAGGACCCTGCTCTCTTTCCCTAGACTCTCGAGGGATGGGATGAGAATTTTATCCAGTTCCTCGATCGTTTGCTCGCGGCTCGGAGGAGCCCCGGCTTGGGCCGCCATAAACTCGACTAGATAGAGCATGCCCATGGT
>JBGTMB010000104.1:0-21735 GCA_041743755.1 Nitrospiraceae bacterium
GCACCCGTATCGGGCCTGTACGGCGCATAGCTTGGCCGCCGTCCGGAGTCGTCACCCCCGGGCGACCGCGCAAACTGTTGGATCCCTGGATGTGGCGGGATGGCCGAACCGGCTTGACCCGTGGGTGCTCGCCTGAACAGATGGCTGGACGGCTTCGCCACGAGTATCCTGACGCCATGCGGAAACGCCTCTCGGCCGAACCCATCTATGTGGCCCTCTACGTGCTGCCGCGCGGCACCCTGTGCAGCGAACTGTTGGCCGCGTTGCGGCAAGCCCGCAAAGCGCGTCGGCCTCGGACGCGGGGAACAGACCGACGCGGCCAGATCCCCAATATGACGCCGATTGTCGAGCGCCCCGCCGAGGTGGCCACCCGCACGGTGCCCGGCCACTGGGAAGGCGACCTCATCAAAGGAGCCCGCAATGGGTCGGCCGTCGGCACCCTGGTGGAGCGGACCACACGTGTGGTCCTCCTGGCCAGGATGGAGGGGACGGATGCGACGAGTGCCCGCGAGGGCTGTACAAAAAAACTCCGGCATGTGCCCGCCCGGCTGCGGAAAACCCTGACGTATGATCGGGGGAAAGAAATGGCCGAGCACGCGCAGTTGGCCCAGCGGCTCAACATCCGAGTGTTCTTTGCCGATCCGTACAGCCCCTGGCAACGCGGGACCAATGAAAACACCAATGGGCTGCTGCGTCAGTATCTGCCGAAGGGCACCGACTTGTCGGGGTATACGCAGCGCGAGCTGAACGCCATCGCCTATCGGTTGAACACACGCCCGAGGAAATGTCTCAACTTTGCCACGCCCCTGGAAGTCTATGCGCACCTGCGCCCTCATTCACCCGTTGCACTTGGAACTTGAAACCGCCCTTCTATTGAGTCGCAATCTTGAACGTGATTTCGTCTTACGCCGTGCGCCAAAGAGTCGACTGGTGCGACATCGGCCTGTTACCACTCTGTGATGCACGGGACTGCGCGTCGGCAAGATCATTTCTTTTCGCACGCCACTTTCCAGAGCGTTCGATTGATCGTACGAGGGATAACCGGTTCCCACGGCAGTTGTTCCATGGTACTGTACACGACGTTCCCGTTTCCCATGTTGCCTGAAAACCACGTATAGCCAAGCATGCGTGTGCGCTCTTCTGTACAATCATATTCGTTGAATTGCTTCATAGACAATAACGAATCGCCTGCCACGGTTTGTACGGTCTTATAGTCGTGCAATTTCCACATTTTCGCCAGACGTCCATTGCGGCGAAGGGTGGCGGGATCGACATAGACTTTTAATCCCGCTTCATCGTCGCCACTCACCAAGACCCATTCGGCATAGACTGGTTGGCCAGTCAGTATCAGGAGCATGAGTAGTAACCCGAAGCCTACCAAGTAGCTCTGTGATGGCCTAAGGAAAAGGCTCATGTAACGGGACAGATCGTATAGCATAGGAAAACGACCTTGGTGGCGAATCCTAAAAGGCATAGGCACCCTCGTAGCGTGATGTATTCTAAAAGGGCTAAGATTGAGGATGCAAGATCAATGAATTGCTCTGCGCAACGTACCGGACGGGCTGGTATAGTCAAGGGAGAAAACCTGTTGCCGAAGGAGGGACGCTCATGACATCGAAACATTCTGACGTAGGTCATGTGAGAGAAGGGAATCTGTCCCCTGAGCCTGAGTCGATGCAGAAGTATTCAGATGAAGTGAGGGAACGGATTGCGAAAAAAGCCTATGAACTCTATGAGCAGCGGGGTCGACAGGCGGAGCGCCACCTAGAAGATTGGTTGGAAGCTGAAGAACTGGTTCGGAAAGAGATGACTGACAGCCGCACAGGTCCCACCCTCCAGGGATAGTGAATGGGACGGTGTCTGTTGCTCCCCTATGCCCTCACACCTGTGCAACGAGACGTACGCCACCTGTACCCCCGCTAGCCCCTCCCCTACCCCACTCTGTCCCTGTCATGCTTTCAGGCAGGAGCGATGATGGATTGGGCCTTGATCACCACGCGTAAGCTTCTGGCGCAGGCCCACCGGGGCCGGGGAAGATCTCGTCGAGCCTTTTCAGTGTCTCCTTGCTCAACCTGAGACTCAGGACCCGCATTGTGCCGTTCAATTGCTCCATTGTGCGCGGGCCGATAATCGAGGATGTCACGCCCTTCTGATGCAGCAACCAGGACAGGGCCACATCGGCTGGACGCTCGCCGAGCTGTGCGCACAGTGCTTCATAGGCTTCCAGCTTGGGGCGAGAGGTCTCAACATCTTTCTTGAGATCTTCCTTCGCGCGTCGACCGACTGTGGCTGGTTTCAAAGACCCGGCCAACAACCCGCGCGCGAGTGGACTCCAGGGAATCAGGCCGATGCCATAGGCTTCGCAAGCTGGAATCACTTCTAACTCGACTGTCCGCTCGTTCAAATTGTAGAGACTCTGCTCCGACACGAGGCCAAGAAAGTGGCGGCTGCGAGCTATTTCTTGCGCCTGGGCCAGATGCCAACCGGCAAAATTGCTGCTGCCGATGTAGAGCACCTTGCCTTCACGGACGAGTTGTTCCATCGCCTGCCAGATTTCCTCCCACGGTGTCTCCCGATCGACGTGATGCATCTGGTAGAGGTCAATGCAATCTGTCTGCAGTCGCCGCAGGCTAGCCTCGCAAGCTCGTTTGATGTGCAGAGCCGATACGCGAGATTGATTCGGCCAATTGCCCATCCGACCGAATACTTTGGTTGCCAATACGATTTTTTCACGCCGTCCCCCGCCCTGAGCGAACCAACGGCCCATGATCTGCTCGGTCCAGCCTTCGCCGACTTTCCAACCATAGACGTCCGCCGTGTCGAAAAAATTGATGCCTAGCTCCAGCGCCCGATCCATGATGGCGAAACTGTCTGCTTCGCTTGTCTCCGGCCCAAAGTTCATCGTGCCGAGACAGAGCCGGCTCACTTTCACGCCAGCCCGACCGAGATGAACGTATTCCATAGACACGCTCCCTTGTCACACGCGCGAATGCATTATTGCAGGTAGATGGGGCGAACGGACGACTCTCAGGGCTCCTCCTCTTCAATGTCCTCGATCGACTGCTTGAGTGCCAAGACAAAGGCTTCCGGATGCGCGAGAGCGTTCTCCGTCAGTTGGAACTCAGAAACCAGCACGCCGGCCTTATCCACAATGATCAACCGATATCCCTGTTTCACACACATGCCCTCTGTTGATGTGATGTCATGCGCATGAGCCTAACATAGTGGAAACGAGACTTCGATATCGGAACATTGAGGATGGATACGTCGCTTGACGACGACGCCATGGTGCGGCATTCTCCAGATAGGAAAGTTTTGAGAGAAGATTGAGAAGGAGGCACCATGGCCATGGCATCAGTCATATTACCGCTCGGAACACCTGCGCCCCCATTTGCGTTGCGCGATGTGGTAGGCGGTCAGAGTTACTCGCTCGACTCGTTCGCTGACAAGACCGCCTTGCTGGTCATGTTCATCTGCCGTCACTGTCCCTATGTGGTGCATGTCGAGGACGAGATCGCCCAATTAGGGCGGGACTACATCGACGCGGGGCTTGGCATCGTCGGTATCAGCAGCAACGATCCGACGCAATATCCTGATGACGCACCCCCACGGCTGAAAGAGATGGCCGAACGCGTGGGCTTCATCTTTCCCTTGTGTTTTGATGACACACAGGAGATTGCGCAGGCCTATCGGGCGGCCTGCACCCCTGATTTCTATCTCTTCGACCGGGAACGACTGTTGGCCTACCACGGGCAACTCGACGATAGCCGCCCTGGGAGTGACAAGCCGGTCACAGGCCGCGATCTTCGCGCCGCGATCGATGCGTTGCTTACAGGGAAACCGATCGACGGTAATCAGAAGGCCAGTATAGGGTGCAGTATCAAGTGGAAACAGTGAAAGGACTAGCGCCGCTGCGGTACCTTAGGTGAGATGACTCAGTTCAGAAAAGTAGAATTTTCCCGGTTATTTCTCGATAGTATCGGAGCACAATCGGAATATCTGCGTGTCCCTTTAACGCAAAGCCAGACCCAAGAATCTCGAAACCAAAAACTACGGAGTCTTCACGCACCGAAATCCGGTGCCCATACCCCGAGCCGACGGCAAATGAGAGTCCCGATCTGAGGAGCGCAAATCCTTAGGACCGCTGCCCCAGGAACCGCCACGTATCACTTTGGACTGGCCCTGAAACGGCCCTGTCGGATTCTTCGAAGGGCTTGACGCATAATAGTCCTGGTCATACCAATCGCTGACCCACTCCCAGACATTCCCGGCCATGTCATAGATGCCATAGGGACTCTTGCCTTCTTCATACATTCCCACCGGCGACAAGACATAATGATCGCTCCACTTCTCTTTCTTCATATTCGCATGAAACCCCCTCGGCAGCTCATTACCCCAGGGATAGGTCCGGCCATCTGCCCCCCGCGCTGCCTTCTCCCACTCCGCCTCCGTTGGTAAGCGCTTGCCGGCCCAGGTGCAGTAGGCGGTCGCATCCGCCCAATCCACATTGACAACAGGGCGGTTCTGGTGGCGAGATTTGTTCATGATGCTCCAGTCTGGCGGTGCTGCCTGGGACGTGGATTCTAAGAACTTCGCATATTGCCCTACCGACACCTGGTATCGATCCATGGAGAAAGCATCCATATAAATCCGGCGCACCGGTTGTTCGTCGGCATCGCCCGTCGCACTGCCCATGATGAACTCCCCCGCCGGCACCAGGGCCATCGATCGCTCGTGATGCGGGATCATCGTCGGCTGCTCCTGGTTCAGTGGGGACACCTGCTGAATATCTTCTTTGACGTGGTAAGCACCAGGCTGTTGTTCACCGGCAAGACCCAGCTTGCTCGCCACGGCATCGGCCTGATGTAGTCGGAGGTCGGTTTGAACGACCTTGGGCGCCTCCTGATATTTATGCTGGTTCAAAAACTCGCCGCCTGGAGTAAATTTCTTGGCACGATCATCAGAGAGTGCTGCGGCCATCGTCGGGTCCGCCTCGAGCCAAAGCAACGCGATGAGTGGAAGAATATTTTTCATACACCATCTCCTCCTTCGGCAGATGCGATGAGTCTACCCTGTCTCCATATCGTGTATTAGGTTGGAAAACTATATACCTCTCGCATCATAAACTCAACACACTTAGGGGAATGAGATAGAGCCTGATGATCTTCTGTGCTCGCGCAACGCACGGTCGCAGGAGGGGAAGGCGAGGCAGCTGATGCAGTCTCCTTGCTCACAGAGCCCCCACGATAAAGCGGTGCTCGCTCGATGCGCGCAGTAAAGAACAATCTGCCTACGCCCTCTGGGGAAGCTGAAGAATCAGAAGGCCCTCGCCGAGGCTAATGGCACGTCATGGGAAATCGATTGCCCAGCAATCGGAGGGTCGGATGGGTGAAAAATATCTGCCACTGGGTGGGCAGGTGACAAACTCGCTCGCATAGGTACCCTCCGGTGAAGAACTTAACTTACAGTGCGAGTCCTACGTAGTGACCAACAGAACCTAGTGCGGCTATGGCTAAATGCCCAGGTTTCCCCAAGGTCTCCCTGTGATAGGTTGCATGGTGGTCGGAGGGACGTTCGTGGAAAACATACGCATGATCGACGATGTGCAACGCATGTGTGATTGCCTCACCATCGTAATCCATTTGAGCGGATATGATGTGGTCCTGGCTACGGGCGGAAAGACATCATAGTGAATCCTCGCTCCATCCTCCTCATAGACGACAACGATGAGATCCGTGCCCTCCTCCGTCGGATACTGGAAGAAGCCGGGTACTTCGTCATGGATGCGGCCAATGGGCGTGAAGGACTCCGGCAGTTCCGGCATACTCCCGTTGATCTCGTGATCACGGACCTGCTCATGCCGGACAGTGACGGTTTGGAAGTCACCATGGCGCTGCGGCATGAATCGCCCCACGTAAAAATCATCGCCCTGACTGGAGGCGAGGGTGAGCCTAACCTTCTCAAGGTGGCAAAACTCCTGGGTGCGCATCTCACGATGAAGAAACCCCTTGAGATGACCGAATTCCTGAAAGCTGTGCAGCAGGGGTTACAGGAAGGCCCGTTGCAAAATGAACCTGGCCCACACGATACTCCGTGATTAATGCAGCCTGATAGCAATCGGTGCTTGAAGAGACCAGGAGGTAGCCGTCAGCGTTCCGGCAGGTTCAACGGTAATTTCCGAAAACGGTTACAGCATGTACCCATGGGGATGGAACTCAGAGGCGCCGCGCCCCTGGTCATAAAACAAAGACTCCCGACCCCTTTGTGTTCACTTCCCTGTTGACCTATCGGGGTCACTGGATCTGGCTCGATGCGCCCCTCGGACATCCAGCCATCGCTCCGATACCCATGCAAGCGACACTCTTCCCTCATGATCTCAGACAGTAGCCGAGACAACCTCATCGGATAATCAGACCCAAAGCCGTCGTATACACACGATTGACGCGGGGAGGATGCTGAAGCGCAGACTATTATGGACAGCAGTCCTCCCACCCCCTTTGTTTCTGGCAACGCTTTTCCTTGAAAAGCTCTGGCTCGCAGCTGCCTAGGTATGTGCAGACTCCAGATTCGATGTACCAATTCCCGGCTTCTGAGGTGCCAATTTTCGGGTCAAGATCGCGCGTACAGAAACGCCGAATTGACAATTCTCGGCATAACTGTCGCCAAGCTCATAAAATCGCGCGGATATTTACACGGCGTATTATTTCCGCGTGGTGGCACAGCGATTGCGCATTGGCAGGAGGAAGAAGTCGATACTCAATCACTGCTGATAAGAGGGATTACCTAGTATGTCACTGAAAGTCTGGCGTCCAGATGTGATGATTGTGCTGGCATCTCTCAGCATTACTGGATTGTCGGGCTGTGGACCGGCTGGATCCGACTCTCCCACGGAGATAGGATCACGTACTAGTGCGCTTAGGTTGCCAAAGCCGCAACCTGTCTCGCAGATATCAATAACTCCACACCCGGACTCTTTCACTCAGGCAGCAAACCTCCTGCCCCCCCCACCTGTGAAATCGGAATACGAGCTGACGCCAGAACCTCAAAAACAAGCTGTGCCAGAACATCTGACCCTGTCGCCCTTGATGGCGCAAGCACTGGAGGATCCGGATGCTTCTGTACGACGCCAGGCCTTGGATTTGTGGGCACAACAGGAGACGGAGGCACCGTTGGACCCGTTGGTTGTGGCGCTAGAGGACGAAGACGACGAGGTGCGGACAAGAGCGATGGAGATCATCGAACAACATTGGGCGATCGAGCAACATGCCGAGCCCGAGGCAAAACACTAATGAGAAAGAAGGAAACAGAGATTAAAGACAAGGAACGAGAGAAATTTTTCCGAAAGGCGCATGGGCCCGAAGACAGTGAGGCGTACAACCATCACATCACCGAGGAGAAATACTATGATGGAGAACAAGCGAAACAATTGGCTGAATGGGATCGGTGCGGTGGCGTTCATTGGAGGCCTCATCCTGGCAAACTACGGCGGAGGGATCACGCCAGTGGAGGCACATGACTACCAGAAGCGTCACGGCCACCATGTGAACCCGTTCAAACACATTTCGGACAAGCTCGATGAGGTTCTTGATAAAGTCAAAAGCGGTGGAGGTGCGATGGGGAATTCTACAATGCGGTGGGACACCCACAACCCTTCGGCATCACGGTTTACTGTATTAACAGAATTTGGCGGTGCGGCTGTGAGGGACAACAACACCGGGCTGGTGTGGGAACAAACACCCACGATGACACTCCCATGGGTGGATGCCCGCCTTCAATGTCTCAACAAGCCGATCGGAGGGACGCGAGGGTGGCGACTTCCCTCAGTCGTGGAGCTGGCAAGTCTAATCGATCCATCGCTTGTGCCGCCGTATGTTCCAGTCGTGTTCACTGGTGTGACAGGCAACTATTGGTCAGCGACGTCGATTGCTGACGGTGGCAGTACCAGCAAGTTTAGCGTGAGCTTCACAGATGGCCTCGTGGGCACCTCGAACAAAACCCTTTCCAACAACATCTGGTGCGTACGCGGTTCAATGAATGAACCAACCTATTAAGGGTTCGCTGAGTGTAGCGACGTAAGGTTGAGGGGCAGAGGGCAGGCCAACGCCTCTGCCCCTTTCAACCACTGTACGCCCCCTCTACCTCCCCAAAATCCAAACTCGACAATGCCACTGAGTTGGGCGGCCAACGCAGACTCCTAGTCCGCGCAATATGCGAACACAGGAGATCCATAGGCTACCTGTAGTTTTCTCATCTCCCAGGTGTTAAAACATACCTCCGTAGCTCACCCAATGCCTTGTCTCCGAGAAGGAAGCTCTATGTCTTTGCCGATCGAGAAGTCGTCGCCAGATGAATTAGCGCGAGAAGTCGCTCGGCGGCGCACGTTTGCCATTATTTCACACCCGGACGCGGGAAAGACCACGCTGACTGAAAAGCTTCTCCTCTACGCCGGCGCAGTGCATCTTGCCGGAGCCGTGCATGCGCGGTCCAATCAGCGTGCGTCGAAGTCGGACTGGATGGAGTTGGAACAGGCGCGAGGAATTTCGATTACGTCCACCGCACTCCAATTCGATTATCAAGGAGTGCGGGTGAACCTGCTCGACACGCCGGGCCACCAGGATTTCAGCGAAGATACCTACCGAACCCTTATGGCAGTGGATAGCGCGGTCATGGTGCTCGACTGCGCCAAAGGCATCGAGCCCCAGACCAAGAAACTCTTCGCTGTCTGTCGCAAGCGTAATATCCCCATCATGACCTTCATCAATAAGATGGATCTGCCCGGGCGCCACCCCTACGAACTCCTCGAGGAGATCGAGCAGACCTTGGGTATGACAGCGGTTCCGTTCAATTGGCCCATCGGCGAAGGAGCCGGGTTTCTGGGGCTCTACGACCTTCAAGACCCCCAAGTGCTATTCTTCCAACGGACCCTCCATAACCAGAAACGGGCGCCGATGCGGGTGGAAACATTTCCCCATCCTAGCCTGGCCGAAACGCTCGGAGAAGCCTATGGCCCGCTGCAGGAAGAGATCGCCTTACTGACTGGCGCCGGCACAAAATTCGATCGCGACCGTTTTCTTGCCGGCCAACTCACGCCCGTCTTCTTCGGAAGCGCACTCACGAACTTCGGCGTCGAGCCATTTCTAAATGGCTTTCTCCAACTCGCACCTCCTCCTGGACCACGCATGAGCTCGGAGGGTCCGGTACAACCAACCGAAGAAAAGTTCTCCGGATTTGTCTTCAAGATTCAGGCGAATATGGACCCACAACATCGCGATAGAATGGCATTTTTACGTATTGTCTCCGGTCGATTTGAGAAGGACATGATGGTCCATCACGCACGCCTAGATCGAAAGATCAGGATGACGCGACCCCACCGGCTCTTCGGTCGTGACCGCGAGACGATTGAAGAAGCCTACCCGGGCGATGTCGTCGGGTTGGTGAACCCTGGCCTTTTTGCCATCGGCGATACGCTCTCCTCCGGCACCCCCCGCTCCTTCGATGCGATCCCGCAGTTTCCCCCTGAATGCTTTGGCGTGCTTCGCAGCCAAGACCTGACAAAGCAAAAGCAGTTTCAGAAGGGACTTCAGCAACTCGAAGAAGAGGGTGTGATGCAAGTGTTCTATTCCCCCGATCACGTGCGCCGGGAGCCGGTGCTCGCCGCTGTGGGAGAACTCCAATTCGATGTCGTCGCCTCGCGCCTCGAAATCGAATACGGGGTCAAGACCACAGTCGAACGGATGCCGTTTGTCCTGGCCCGCTGGGTGACCGGCGATCCCGACGCGATCGCGCGCATCTATTGGCCGCAAGATACACGCCGTCTTGTAGACAGGGACGGCAGGATGGTGATGCTGTTCGGCTCAGAGCGGCTGCTCGCTTACTGTATGAAAGAATATTCTTCCCTCAAGTTCCAGTTGAGAGAGGAAGCCGGAAAGCCGGACACCTAGCCGTTTGATTTACGATGAAGGTGGTGACGCCATGACTCGATCCACAAAATGTTTCATGTTGGGGGCATGCATACTGCTCACTGGCTGCGCCCAGACCTCGATGGATCCCCGATCCGGCCAGGGAGTGAACAGCCCCCCTTCAATGACGCAGACACCAGTCCAGCCGGCCCGTCGCTTCGTTCCATTGAATGACGTGACACTGAGCATCCTCGAAGCAGGGACCGGAGATCCGGTGATCTATATCCACGGTGTCGTGACCACCAGCAACATTTTCCCGAAATATCTGGCCGCCTACTCCCCTGCCTATCGCGGCATCGCGGTCGATCTCCGAGGCTATGGCGATTCCGAAAAGACCCCCACCGGCTCCAACATTTCGCAATTCGTGAAGGACCTGGTTGCGCTCGCGGATCGGTTGAAGATCGAGAAACCTGTCTGGGTCGGTGTATCGATGGGAGGCATGATCCTGCAACAACTGGCATTGGAGCATCCCGCACGCGTGAAGGCCCTCGTGCTGGTCTCAACCACTGATGGCTCGATGATTCTCGATCAGGATCTTCCATCAATCGGTAGTCCACGCACCAACGCCGAGGTATCTAAGAAGATTCTGTTGGAAAGCTTTCCCGCAGGCACGAGCCCGCAGCTCTATCAGCCGCTGCTCGACCGTATACACACGTGGAATGCCTCAGTCCTCCGTGAGGCGCTGACCTCGATGGCCGTCTTCGGCACACACGGACAACTCTCCGCGATAACCGCCCCCACGCTCATCATGGTCGGAGCCAAAGACGACGTGGCCACGCCTGCCATTGCGGCAGGTATTCAGGCCCAAATTGCCGGGTCTCGCCTGGTTACGTTCGAGACAGGCCACTTCATGATGGCCGAAGACCCCGAAGGCTTTCGGAGAGTGCTGGGGGAGTTCCTGCAGTCACTGAAAAAATAAGATGGCTAGATCCTATCCCGGCTGGCATCAAAACCGGTATCCCGCCATTTTTCTAGCAGCGCAATACGTCGTAGCAGTTGCGCGACAGTCGCTTGATCGACTCGCCCTCCGGTTCGCTTGATGAGTTCGGCATTGAGATAGCGATGATCGACTCCGGTCTTTCGCGACACGGCGCCGACGAGGGTGCGATGCTGGTCTCGCAATTCGTTCTTTTTGTCATGGAGCGGCACGATAGGCTCTGCGACGCCCGTGCCCTCGCCGTCTGACTCCGCCTCCTCTCCCCCGATCAAGGCATCCATCCGGGCCACCCCGTGCAGCGGCATGTACTCTTTCAGAGACGTGGCGGCCGTACCGAACAATGTGCGCTGCACCGAAGACATGATCTCTTCCAATACATGGTCGCGTTCAGCTTTAATTCGTTTCGCGTAGTGAACGAGGGTCGCGTCCTTCGGCAAGTACAGCCAGGCCCGTTGCGGCTTCGGCAACCCCTCCTGCATTCGAACAAATCGCCCCACGACCTGGCGAAAATACATCTCAGTCAGGACATTTGTGGCATATACGCCGACACGAAGCCTTGGGATATCGACGCCTTCGCTCACCATGTTCACGGCGACGAGCCATTGCTGAGTCTTATGCTGTGCAAAGGTCTTGATCGTCTTTGAAGCGGAGGGATCGTCCGATATGGCCACATGTGCAAGGCTGCCCGTAATACGTCCTACGAGTTCGGCGACCTGCCTCGCGTGATCTTGATTCATCGCGACGATGAGTCCGCCGGCATCCGGCTGTTCCTGCTTGCGGAGCCGGCGCAACTCGGTATGGGCATCCGTGATGACAGGGCCCAGCCAGCTGTCTTGCAAGAGCGCGGTCTTGAGCCGTTCCCGTTGCAGATCGAAGGTGAGTCCGTCTTCGAATGTAGCTCGATGTTCACGGCCATCCGAAAGCCACGCCAGCTCCCCTTCGTAACTTGGGAAAAGAATCGGACGACAGACGCTCTCGCGAATTGCGTCGGCATAGCCGTAGGTAAAATCGGCCTGGCTTTCACCATGCTCATATTGCACGAACGGAATGGGATTGTTATCGGAGCGAAAGGGAGTGCCCGATAAGGCCAGGCGAAAGACCGATGTGTCAAACGCCTCCAGCAGCGCGTTCCCCCAATCCTTGCCCTCGCCTGCATGGTGCAGCTCATCGAAAATCAGCAGAGTCGGCCGGTTTAGGCAGGCGCGCTGAAATACGGTCGGCGCCAGGCAGACCTGTTGGTACGTCACGACGGCACCATGAAAGTCGCGCGCTTCAATCGCCTGTTCGTTTGTCAGCGCCGGGTCCAGCTGGATCCCCGCCAGGCCGGCAGCAGTCGCCCATTGCGTGCGGAGATGATTCGTCGGACAGATCACCAGCACACGGCTGGCCACGCGATCGGCCAAGTACTGATGGGCAATCCGCAGAGCAAAACGAGTTTTTCCTGCTGCAGGCGTTGCCGTTGCGAGAAAATCAGAACGTGTATGGGTAAGAACCGCGGACACGGCGCGAGCTTGCCAGTCGCGCAGCTTGGCCGTCCAAGGAGACACAATCACTGCCATCGCATTTCCAGTTCGGGATATTTTGCCTTGTAGTCGGCATGGCTGACACCAATCACTTTGAGCGCTTCCTCGCGATCGTAGATGCTGGTAATTTCAACTTTATGGTGGATACTGCCCGGCGCGCTCTTATAGGTGAGGAAATAGTGCTGCAGACGATCGAGGAGCGCCAGAGGAACTTGGTTGATATCGGTATAGCCTCCATAGGTCGCATCGTCTTTCATGACGGCAATGATCTTGTCGTCGGCTTCGCCGCCATCTGCCAGACTGAAGCCCCCGATGGGCAGTGCCGTGAGAAGAATGTCGCTGTGCGGAATCGTCTTCTCAGTGAGGACGCAGATATCGAGGGGATCGCCATCCCCGACGATGCCTGTTCGCTTCGTCCGTGCAGCAAACAAGGCCGCGACGCCGTCACTGCAATACGTTTGCGGGACCAGCCCGTAATAGACGGGACAATAGTTTGAAAATCGCTGAGGGCGATCGACCTTGAGGAACCCGCTCACCTTATCCACTTCATACTTCACCGTGTCGGTCGGCACAATTTCAATGTACGCCGTTACCTCCTCCGGGGCCTGGGATCCGATGGAGACGCCATGCCAGGGGTGGGCTCTGAACATCAAGCTCATCAATCGCAGTAGGGAATCGGCCTGGTTGCCGCTCATCACTTCGCCTCCAATGAATTCCATACACACACAAGCGGATCTACGCTATGCCCGGTCAGGAAAAGGATATCGGGGATCGCTCATCGCTCCGGGCAAACACTGTCTCTCGTCCCTCATCGGAATCTCAAGAGCGCGTAGCCGGTTGCCCGTGACTGCGCGCAACATTCTCACCCGCCCAACCCCGAGCGCGCCGAGACGCGCTCTTTTCCCATGCAAACACATTCCCTATTGATGATTTGTCCAAGCTTGCTCACTGTTCCTAAAAGGAGGTGGCTGACGGTTTCTCCGACTGCGCGCGTCCAACGAGGGCCTTCTGAGGCCGCGCGTTGCGCGAGCAAAGGGGAACCGTCAGCTACCTCCCTCCCCTTGGCTGCTCCAGAAATAATCTCACTGCCACCTTCTGCCCTTTGATTCTGGTCCGACTCAGAGTCTGAATAATCTCCCGTGCCAACACTTCAGGCACTTCCACCAGTGAAAATCGATCCATGACTTCGACAGCACCGATGACATTCGAATTGAGCCCGGCCTCATTGGCAATGGCCCCAACGAGATCGCCAGGCCTAATGCCTGCCTCCCTGACTGCCCCGATATACAGCTTTGCCATTCCAGCTGTTCGTCCGCCCCGACCAGGCGCACTGAACGGTCTGCCCTGTCCCTCTCTCGGCATCATACCGCGTGCCGGGCCGCGAGGATCACCCATGGGACGGCGCCCCATCGATGGCCGCTCCGGCGGCCTGTTCGACACCGCAGGAATATCGATTTCCTTTCGCTCCCCACCCTGCATGCGAAAGACAAGTTTCATCGCAGCCGCTGCCACGTCCATGGGATCTCCCTCCTCGGCACAGGACGCGGCCACCGCCCTGAATAGGTCCAGGTCGCCGGCTGCAAGCACGTCCTCAATCGCGCCTTTGGTGCGTGCAAGACGCTTCGTGCGGAGGTCGGCGACGGTCGGCACCGGCGTCACGACGATTTTGGCTTTCGTGAGTTGCTCGATATTCCACAACAGCCGCTTTTCGCGCGGGTCGAGCACGGTGATCGCCGCCCCTTCACGCCCGGCCCGCCCAGTCCGTCCAATCCGATGGACATAGCCTTCGGGAGACGTGGGCAGGTCGTAGTTCACCACATGAGAGACGGACGGAATATCCAACCCCCGCGCCGCTACATCGGTCGCCACAAGGAGTTCGGTCTGTCCGGCCCGAAACGAATTCATCACTCGATCGCGCTGGGGCTGATTCATCCCCCCATGGATCGCTTCGGCTCGATGCCCGCGATCTGTCAACATGGCCGTCAGCTCGTCGACTTCGATACGCGTGCGGCAGAACACAAGCGCAGACTTCGGAGCTTCCATGTCCAAAATACGAGCCAAGGCCATCACTTTATGTTGTCTGGCGACAATGTAGGCGGTCTGATGCACCCGTGGCGCAGCGCCCGCCTTGAGCGGCTCTTTGGCAATCTTGATTTCGACTGGCTCCTTCAGATGGCGCTTGGCAATAGACGCGATGCGGGCCGGCATGGTCGCGGAGAAAAGCGCCGTCTGCCGCTCTTTGGGAGTCTGTTCGAGAATGGCATCCAGATCCTCGGCAAATCCCATGTCCAGCATCTCATCGGCTTCGTCTAAGACGACCATCTGAACCGTCTTGAGCTGCAAGGTTTTCCGTCGAATATGGTCCAGCGCCCGCCCCGGCGTCGCCACGATGACATCGACACCGCGTCTGAGTGCCTGGAGCTGTAAACCCATCGCCTGACCGCCATACACCGGGAGGACGGAGATTTTCAATTCCTTGCCATAGCGAGTTACGGCTTCACCAACTTGTATCGCCAATTCTCTGGTCGGCACCAGAATCAGCGCCGAGGGGCAACGACGCGATGAATGGGCAATGCGCTGGAGTAACGGCAGGGTGAACGCCGCAGTCTTGCCAGTTCCGGTTGCGGCTTGGCCCAAGAGATCACGGCCTGCCAACAACGGAGGGATGGCCTCTCGCTGAATCGGCGTGGGCTCTTCATAGCCCAGGGTGTCGAGCGTGGTCAGCAGGGCCGCTTCGAGGCCAAGCGCCACGAAACCAGGAGAAAAACCCTTCGCTGGCGTTTCCGCCGGTGGGTCAGTGGTGTTAGGTTTCATACAATATTGCGATGGCCTTTCTGCGCTGTATGCCAATCAATTGTGTATCGGACCATGACCGTGTTGCTGCTAATGAAGCTCCCCGCAGCAAGCTGCGGGGGATCTTGCGACATTCTCAGAAGCCGTTACCCTCCTTCGCCAAGGCTACGGAGGGTTCTCCGCGCCTTCATCCCCGTAGCGAGCTACGGGGTATTCGGCGAAGGAGAATAATTCTTCCGCGCTCGCTCGTACGTCCTCTATAAGGACAGATCCTAACGTTGCGCTCCTACTCTCGCGAATAGGACACGGTTGCGCTCCAACTGCGCGCGGCCAACGAGGGCTTTCTGAGGCCGCGCGTTGCGCGAGCACGGGAGAGCACCTGGCACTACTCGCCTCCCTCCTCCGGCAGTTGTATCGGCCCCGCCCACTCCCCTTTGGCCAGCGTCACTTCCTGAAACCCGCCGTCGGGCCATTGAAACTGACCAACCTCATCGACTTGCACAATAAAGGGATCGGCTTCGTGTGCCAGACCTCGGTACCAGTACCAGCCAGCCGCTGTGGGCTTGCCCTTGGTCCATCGATAGTCGGCCATCCGTCCGTTCCTTTTCCCAACTACTGCAAGTCTGTTACAGTCGCGCAGATGCAGAAAGTCCTGGACGACTCTCGCAGCACCCAGGCTTTTTCAACAGCCTGTCGGGAGACTGACCCTATCATGTCTACACTCCCAATAGAAGATGTGTTACCGGCACTCCGCCACGCACTCGCGGAGGGTCGAAATGCCTTGCTGACCGCCGCGCCCGGCGCCGGAAAAACGACGCGGGTGCCGCTGGCCTTGCTCGACGCGCCGTGGCTCGGAGGAAAGAAGCTGCTCATGCTGGAACCGCGGCGGCTCGCCACACAGGCGGCAGCCCGTCGCATGGCCACCACGCTCGACGAATCGGTCGGTGAAACGGTCGGCTATCGCATGAGGCTCGATACGAAGGTGAGCCCCAAGACCAGAATCGAAGTCGTCACGGAAGGCATCCTCAGTCGCCTGCTTCAGCACGATCCTGCGCTCAGCGAGTATGCCATCGTCCTCTTCGACGAATTCCACGAACGGAGCCTGCAAGCCGACACGGGCCTCACGCTTTGTCTCGAAACGCAACGAATCTTCCGCCTGGAGCTCCGCCTGCTCGTGATGTCAGCGACGTTGGACTGTGAACCGATCGCAGATCTCTTAGGTCACGCACCGGTCATCGCCTGTCAAGGGCGGATGTTTCCAGTAGAAATCCGGTATCTTGAGCAGCCCCTCTCCGGCCACCTGGATGTCGCAGTCGTACAATCGGTCAGGCGCTCGCTTGCGCAGGACCCAGGGAGTCTCCTGGTCTTTCTGCCGGGCATGGCAGAAATCCGCCGCGTTGAGCGAACGCTCGTTGATCTGAGCTTGGGCTCGCACATCCTCATTGCACCGCTCCATGGCGACCTGCCGCAAGACGCGCAGGACCGCGCAATCGCTCCCACTCAACCGGGAATAAGAAAGATCGTGCTGGCCACGTCGATTGCCGAGACGAGTTTGACGATCGACGGGATACGGGTCGTCATCGATGCCGGCTTGCTGCGCGTACCTCGCTTCGATCCGCGATCAGGACTGACGAGACTGGCAACGATTCGCGTGACCCAGGACTCCGCCGAGCAACGTCGCGGCCGGGCCGGTCGCCTTGAACCGGGCATCTGTTCCCGCCTCTGGACCTCTGCAGAACACCAATCGTTGGCTCCTCGTCGCCCGCCGGAAATCCTCGATGCCGATCTGGCGCCACTGATGCTTGAATTGGCCCTCTGGGGCACCGCCGACCCGACCGAGTTGTCCTGGCTCACTCCCCCCCCACCTGGGGCTGTGGCCCACGCGCAGGAATTGCTCACCAACCTTGGCGCGCTCAATGCCGAAGGACACATCACCGCGCACGGAAGACAGATGGCGGAACTGCCGCTGCACCCGCGTCTTGCGCACATGCTGCTTCAGGCTGTGCCATTAGAACTCGGCGACCTTGCCTGCACACTTGCCGCCCTGCTCAGTGAACGAGATATTCTTCGAGGCTCCTTCGGTCAGCGGAATGCCGATCTGCGGCTCCGTGTGGATATTTTACGCAGACAACACGATCACGCAGCCGGTGAAACCATCGACCCTACTACTTGCCGGCGAGTCGCGCGCACTGCCGACATCTGGAGACGACAATTTTTGCGATCCATTCGTTCAAACCAGCATGAGAACCTCGATGAGGTCGGACGCTTGCTCGCACTCGCCTATCCTGATCGCATCGCCCAGCGCCAACGCGGCAATGACGCCCGCTATCTCATGGCCAATGGCCGTGGCGCCCTCTTTGCGAACCCCGATCCACTCGGGTCAGAAGACTATTTGGTCATTGCCAGTCTGGATGGCGGTCAGCAATGGGCCCGAATCGATCTGGCTGCGCCGGTATCACTTCGAGATATTGAAACACTCTATGCAGATCGGATTCGAGTCGTGGATGAAGTCCTGTGGGATGACACAACCCAGATGGTTCGGGCCACGAGACAACGCCGATTCGACTCACTCATTCTGGCCGAGCAGGGGCTGTCAAAGCCGGACCCTTCGATGATTTCGGCAGCGTTGTTGCAGGGCATTCGCCGGGCGGGACTCGACACACTGGCCTGGACGCTAGAGCTTCGTCAGTGGCAGGCGCGAGTCACATTCCTCCGCCGGATCGAAGGACCAGAGTCGCGATGGCCCGATCTCTCGGATGATGCCTTATTGCGCAAGCTCGACGACTGGCTGGGCCCCTATCTATCGGGACTCACCACGCTCGACCGCGTCACACGGCTCGATCTCACCCAACCGTTGCATGCGCTCCTCTCGTGGGAACAGTCGCGCCAACTCGAACGGTGGGCTCCCACCCATCTGACAGTCCCTAGTGGATCGAATGTTCGCGTGGAGTACGAGACGCCAGATCTACCCATCCTGGCGGTGCGGTTGCAAGAACTGTTCGGCTGCAAGGATACCCCCCGTCTCGTCGATGGGAAGATTCCGGTCATGCTGCATCTCTTGTCACCGGCGAAACGACCCGTGCAGGTCACAAAAGACTTAGCCAGCTTCTGGGCCAACACCTATCAAGAAGTCCGCAAAGAACTTCGCGGCCGCTATCCCAAACACTCCTGGCCCGACGATCCGCTCACGGCCCCGCCGACCGCGAAAGCGAAGCGGCGACCCCAATGATGTTGTGTGTGTCGTCGATCGGCTGACTGGATCACGTCTAACCGAAATCATGGGTTGCGCCCTCAATCGGAGGCTGTCTGTGAAAACCTTGACCTGTACCGTGTATGCGAGCATCTTCAATCCTCGCCCGCCCTTATCCGCGCTGCAAGATTGCGCAATGTGTCATCTCGTAAATGTGAAGAAAAGCAGAATGTCCACATTTTTTGTCTCCGTGCTCTGTTATGATGCATCGCATTGCTAACCCTGTGAGGCACACATGGAATATCCAATCGTCTTGGAACAAGACCCCGAGGCCGGGGGGTATGTGGTGTATTGCCCAACCTTGAAAGGATGCGTCTCCCAAGGCGACACCGAAGAAGAAGCCTTGGACAACATCAAAGACGCCATCAAGACGTATCTCTCAAGCATCAAGGATCTCAAACGTTTGAAGAAGCTGAGGACCGTTGAAGTTAGCGTATGAGCAAGCTGCCTAGGTCTCTCATGAACGCGTCGTGAGAGCCCTCACACGTGCCGGCTACTTGACCCTCCCCTGATTTCATAGACACCTCCATAAGTGGGAGCATGATGAAATTGGAGGTCAGCATGCCAGAGACAACGCGACGTCAGTGTACCGATGAATTCAAACTTGAGGCCGTCCGGCTTATACGGGAATCGGGTCGACCGGTGGCCCAGGTGGCCCGAGAACTCGGGATCTCAGACAATGTGTTGTATCGCTGGAGGACCAAGCAGCGATACGTGGAATCCCAGGGCGGCACGCGCCAGTCGGTGCGTGCCGAGCAGGATGAGTTGACACGGCTGAAACGGGAAAACGAGACCCTCCGAAAGGAACGGGATTGTTTACAACGTGCGGCGGCGTGCTTCGCGAAGGAGTCCCGATGAGGTACCGCGCGATCCAGGAGCACGACCGTCGCTATCCCATCCGGCTCATGTGCCGCGCGCTCAATGTCTCGCCTGCCGGCTATTATGCCTGGGCAGGCCGGCCCGAGAGTAACCGGTCGGTGCAGAATCGCACCCTGCTTGCGGAAATCCGGGTGATCCATCGAGAGTCCCGTGAGACCTACGGCAGTCCCCGCATCTGGGACGCGCTGATCAAGCGAGGGCACCGTGTCGGCGAACATCGCATCGCACGGCTCATGCGCGTCGACGGGATCCAAGCTAAGACCGTCAAGAAATGGCGCGCCACGACCGACTCAGGCCACCCGTGGCCGGTGGCCACCAATGCCCTCAACCGGCAGTTCCAGGTCGACCAGCCCAACCGGGTGTGGGCCGGGGACCTCACGTACGTGTGGACGACGGAGGGCTGGCTGTACCTCGCCGTGGTGCTCGATCTGTACTCACGCATTGTGATCGGCTGGGCGATGGGCTCCCGTCTGACCGTGGAGCTGGCCGAACGTGCCCTCACCATGGCGTTGGCGAAGCGGAAACCCACAGTCGGACTTCTGCACCACTCGGATCGCGGCAGCCAGTACGCCGCCCCTCGTTACCAGCGTCTGCTGGACGAGCACGGCATCACCCCCAGTATGAGCCGCACCGGCAACTGCTGGGACAACGCCTGCGTAGAAAGTTTCTTCGGGACACTCAAGCGCGAGCTCGTCTACCATCAGCATTACGCGACCCGTGAAGAGGCGCGACAGGACATCTTCGAGTATATTGAGGTGTTCTACAATCGGACGCGTCGTCACTCGACCCTCGGCTACGATTCCCCGGCCGAGTTCGAAGCGAGGACGGCTGTGGCTTAACCAGGTGTCCACGGAATTGGGGGAAGATCACTATAGGCGGGACGAACAATAGGAGCAATACCGACGATGTAGGCGTCATTTCACCAAAAGTGGATGTTGACGCCCCCAAAAGGGTTAGGTATTATTTCCACTCTTAAGTTACGTTCTTTACATCTATGTGCTACCTTAACAGAAGCCAACGGATTGTCTAGACCTATCCTTTATCACGAATTGAAAGCACCCTCCCATCCATGAATGATTCGTTGCCCTCCGTAGCCCCAACAGACCCTCTCGCCGACCAGCGTATGGGCTCAGGGATTGTTGTCCTTTCTGCAGCCATGCAGCTCCTCCATATGAATCGTCAGGCCTCAGAGTTGGCAAAACTCATTAACGCAGCAGAACATGGTGGAGGGAGCCTAAGAACTGCCCATGGAGTCCTCCCGACTGCACTGACAGAACTCTGCGGAGAAATCATCAAGGCCCTGCACGTCCGCACCGAAGCTAAAGACTGGGAACAATTCGAGATCAAGCGCGTGGCAGGTGACCCTGAAAAACCAATCCTGTTGCGAGGGTTCGGCCTGCCGGATCGAGAGGGAGTCCAGTTTTCGAGACTCGTAGTCATACTGGAGGAGTTAGCCAGGCGACAACAGCTAAATACCGATCAAGCCAGGGAAAAGTTTCAGTTAACCAATCGCGAACAATCCGTCATTGAGCACCTAGCAAAGGGTTGGACTAACAAAGAAATAGCAAATGCCCTTCAGATTACTGAACAGACAGTGAAAGAGCACATCAAGCACATCATGAGAAAAACTAATTCCACGACCAGAACAGGAGTCCTTGTTCACATCTTCAATTCGTAACCTGCCACAGTATCAGTGCTAAAAATACCATAGTGCGTTATCTGCGACACAGCTTCTATTTTACAATAGAAGTTTTTATCTCTTATAATCAATATCATACATTGAGTTTATTTGGCCTATCGATTGCATAACGCTTATATAGTGACGCTGCATTGAGTGCTGGATATGCGCAACACTCAGACAGGATGGACAACGAGGTAGCATGAAGAACTTTCCCTTGATATTGGTGAGTATCCTAATTTCAGTAGCTGGGCTCCAGACCGGTCAGCCAGCACACGCGGCTGCCATCGACAACGGAAGCTTCATGAGCCTTTGGACTAGCTATACTCATTGCCAAGCCACCACTGACATCGATCAGTTAAGAGAGGACGCGTTAACCCTGACAAACGCAGCGAATCGCTCGCTCACCCAGGAAAGTTTTGTTCTCACCCTACCAGGCAAGCTTGAACAGTTCGTGTCAACTCCTGCAGCACGGTTTGCGGTGGACGTGAAAGCGATGGCTGCAGCCTGTTCCTTGCGGGCTGGCTTCGCTGCGGTAGGAGCAAGAAAACTTGACATCGCCATAGACCTCCTTAAAACCATCCTAAGCTACCAGCCCCAATCAGAGTATGCTTACTACGCCCTACAGGCGAAAGCTTTGCTCTCGGAGCTTGAAACGAAGATAGTTGAGGTTACGCTCAACCTCCCTTAAGAACCCCGCCTCTTCTGAGAGATCG
>JBGTMB010000105.1:0-3301 GCA_041743755.1 Nitrospiraceae bacterium
GGCATGCTTGTGAACAAATCCTTGCCATATCGTCAGCCACATGATCTTCAGATCGAGCCAGATGGACCAATGCTCAATGTAATACAGGTCGAACTCAATTCGTTTTTCAAGCGAGGTGTCGCCACGCCAGCCACTGACTTGCGCCCACCCTGTAATCCCGGCTTTCATCTTATGCTTGAGCATATACAGGGGAATCTGTTTTCGAACTTCCTCGACCACCCAAGACCGTTCCGGCCGTGGCCCCACGACACTCATATCGCCTTTCAGTACATTCCAAAATTGAGGCAGTTCATCGAGACTCATTCGACGCAAAAACTTCCCGATTGGAGTCACACGGGGATCATCTAGTGGGGTCAACAACACCGTGTCGCCCGGCTGATCATCCTGCATCGTACGAAACTTGAGCATCATGAACGGTTTTCCATCCAACCCCATGCGCTCCTGTTTAAAGAAGATCGGCCCGGGAGAAGTCAGTTTAATCAGCAACGCAATAACTCCCTGCACAGGCAGCGTAAGGAAAAGAGCGATCAAGCTACCGATTAAATCACTGCTACGTTTGAGGATAATGTTCCATCCATACAAGGGAGAGCCCTGCAGCGTGATAACCGGCAACCCTTCAAACATCTCCGCCTCGGCACGGAGGGTAATAAACTCATAGATGGATGGGATGACTTTGACTTCGACGGTCGTGGTCGCGAGAAACTCCAGTATCTTTTCCGCTTGAGGCTCGACCTCCGGGGGTAGACAAAGAAAGACAATGTCTAAAGCCGGCGCATACTTCTCCACATCTCCGTACAGACCGAGGACCGAAACCCCTTCAAATGTTTGGCCCAACTTTAACGGCCGGCGAGTCAAATAGCCCTGGACTGTAACCCCGAATTCCGGATGAAGCGACAGTGACCGGGCAATCCTCTGTCCGAGTTTGCCTGCCCCAATGATCAGACAGTGCCGCTGGTTGTAACCCTGCTTTCGGAAAAACCTCAGGCCTTCACGAAAGACCATTCGCGAGAAGCTGAGCGCAACAAGATTCAGAACCCAGAAATAGAGAAAGACTAGACGGGAATATTCGAACTGCCGCACGAAGAACGTCAACCCGATGAGAATCAACACCGACAACGAATTGGCTACAGCAATGTCGAGAACCTCGGCCAAATGGGAACCCATTCGTCGAGGTCGATACAAGTTAAATCCCTTAAAAGATACTCCCCATACAATCAGGATAGGCACAAGTAAATAGATATAAATTTCGAGAGGTGGAACACCCTTATCAACCGGCCCCCATCCACCCACGAAGCGAATGTAGTAGGCTGCCATCCAGCAGACAGAGATCAGGGCTAGATCAAACAAAAAGAGAAGACTCTGAAGAAATTGCGAATGGCGTCTCAACATAGCCAAGCACCAGATTCACAAAAAATCGGCCTCATGTAGCTCCGTTAAGCAGCATGCATACTGACACGTCTTAAAACCGCTCGTGGCAAGTGTTTATAGTACTGTCCGAGCCTATAACCTATCAACTTGGCCGCAGATCTCATCAAACTCATCGGGAGCAGGTGAAAAAGCCCTTGAGACATAAGATAGGAGAACTCGGACCGCACAAACTTGATCCCCTCCCCTTCAGGTCTTCCAAACTCATCGAGTAGCCAACGTTGCTTCTCAAAGAAAACTCCCAAGTCAAAATAGCGTTTGAACTCTTGCTCCACCGTATAATTATGCGAATGATACACGACGGCCTCTGCTACATAATTCAGCGCGTAGCCTTTCATGAGCATTCTGGCACATACATGCATATCTTCCGCGAGGAGGAGATTCTCCGCGAACCACCCTACATCCTCAAGCGCATCACGTCTATACGCAGCAAAAGAATTTGAGCAGAACGCCGCTCGGATTCCCAGCGCTTTACGGTCTTCATAAGTACGGATATAGGACTGTGCCGGGTAATTAAACAACCGATGGTGTTCGGCAAACGACGTGGCGTTCTGGTATGGAATCTGCCTGCCAAATGCCGCTCCACATTTTTGCTCCGCAAGAAGCGGCTGAATTAGAGCCTCGATGGCTTTCTCATCACAAGGCAAGGCATCCTGAGTCAGATAAACAAGGACATTCCCCACCGATCGAGCCTTCCCAGCCAGTGTCCTGGTTCCTCCATGGTCAAACTCCTCCTTCGGAATAATCACGGTTTTAACCGAATACTGCGCGGCGATCTCCACTGTCCTATCGCGGGAAGATGAATCGATAACGAGAATGTCAAGATCCTTCACGCTCTGGGCGCGCAAGGCCTTCAACTGCACATCGAGATATCGCGAAGCGTTATACGTTGGAATGACAACACTGACCACGTAACCCTCGCTCCTCTCACACAGAGAACATGTCGTCGATCTATGTGAGGATTTTCAATGACTCGCCTTATCGAGACATGTTGACGTTCGTCCCTGGCTGAAGCTTCCAGCCCTAGTCCCAACAGCCTTGTGGGTTCTACCTCGTCCGCGTCCGTCAGTCGTTAAAGCGTCGGTGGAGTTGATACAGGCTTAACTGCGCGCACAACTTTTGTGGCAGTAATAGGATATGGAGCTATACACACATCTTCGACTGTTACGTCGAAGCCGACCGATGAAACTCGCTCGGTAATGTCGTTTACACTATGGTGCCAAAACGTCAGGATAGACTCGGGACCTGCGATACGACTGTCGTGATATTCGGGTTTTGTGAAGTAAGCAAGTTTGCCATCTCTAATCTCCGCCAGCTTTTCTGTGGCTGGAATGCCGTAGAGAGGCACTGTGAATAGTAAAGCGCCGCCTGGTCTTAGCACACGAAAACATTCGGCGAAACCTTTTATGTCATCTGGGACATGCTCGAATACTTGATTAGATGTTATCAAATCTAAAGATGAATCAGAGAAAGAAGTTTTCTGAACATCTTGATTCAAAATGCCATTCACAATCTCACCCGATCTTTTCCCTTCAAAATATTCACTCTCATAAACGTGATCAACGCATTTTCTCAGGAAACTTAGTGTTGCGCCGTAGGTCGACATTTCCCATGCTTCTCTTACCGGATAGGATTGTCGGTGTTTTTTTATCAGCGGAATAAGACTTAGATTGGTGCCGTTCGCACGACAACCAAGACATCTAATCATGAATGCATCTGGGCGCATGACTAAAAAATATTTCCCGCCGCAGTTCGGGCAAACAACTTTTCTTATTCGCCATTTGTATAGTGAGTCCGACCAACTTATCAGTCTGATTACGTTTTGCCAGCGGGGATTTAGCATTTTTCGAAAAAGCACCGGCAGTGTCTCAACTGT
>JBGTMB010000106.1:0-2810 GCA_041743755.1 Nitrospiraceae bacterium
GATGTAATTGCCGACGCGAATCGAGTACAGTGTGCGAATTATTTCTCTTTGTCTGATGCTTTGGAGGAGCCATGGCGGTATTTCGACGACCCGAGTTGGAAAAGGATAACCCGACTGCCCCGCAGATGTATGTCGGGCCCAGGAGGAGGCGCGCGCTGCTACGTGAAGCCTCGTTGTCGCCTGCCTCAAGGCGGGGGAACATCGCCGAGACGCTGCAGGCCTTGACGGCAGCGGCGGAACGATTTGTGGTGAGCGTGCGGCCATCGAAGAAGCTGCAAGAGGAACGGACCGCATTGCTGGAGGCGATTATCCAGGCGCAACAGCTCTGACAAGAGTTGAGGGGGCATTGCTTGACCTTGCATCGCCATCGCTGATGTCTTGAGTAAGGCTCCGAAAGCTTTGGCGTGGGTTACGATCGGCGAGGAGCGGTCTTCTTCTGAATTTGGAGGTCGGTTGGGAGGGGGCAGCTACGCCTTCTCAGTTAGGTTTTGAACCCGATTCGTTTGACCTTGGGCTCTGGCTCCGCCATGAGGCTACGAATCGCCTCGAAGACGGCCCGAAACTGGCTGTCGTATTTCTTTTCCAATTCATTGAGTCGCCGGGCGAGTGTCTTGTTCGAGCCGATCATCTCTCGAAGTTGAACAAACGCTCGCATAATGGCAATGTTCACTTGGATAGCGCGCTCGCTATGCAGCACGCTTGAGAGCATGGCCACGCCTTGCTCGGTGAATGCGTAGGGGCGATAGCGCCTTCCCCCTGGTCCAGTTTTTGAGGTCGCAAATTGCGACCTCAAACATTCGACTTCTTCGGGCGTCAACTGGAACATAAAATCGGAAGGAAATCTCTTCTAGTTGCGCCTGACTCGAAGAGCGGCCAAGGCTGCCCTTTACTGCGCGCATCAAGCCGCCTCATCGCTTTTAATAGCCCCCCCAAGCTCGCTTGTTTTTCCTCTCTAGGGAGGGCACCCATTGGTCTAGGTGCGGCCGTCGAACGAGGCCCTTCGGAGGGTGCGCGTTCCGGGAGCAAGGAATTGGAACGGGTGTCATTTCGCTCCCTTCCCCATCCTGATATGATGCGTTCCCCATGAGCACTCGTTCTGAATCCGGCCAGACTAATTTAGTCGCCATTGGAATCATTCTCGGCCTTGTCATTACCGGCGTTTGGGTCTGGAAGCGTCTGTCGTTCGATACCCAGGACTATGTGGTCGATCAAGCTATTCCCGTGGCGTTTGCGGGATTGGTGATCGCGGCGGGGTTGTTTCTGCTGGTTCGGGCATTCAACCGCCACAGGGGGCAACGGCGTGAACGTGCAAAGTTAATCGCCGCGTTCAATCAGGCTACGGTACAAGAGAAGAAGTTGGAAATCGCCTTTGCTCTGATTGAAGTGAATGGATATCGCGCCAAAGGCTTGGAATCCGTGACGCCTGCGTTACGAGACCTCTTCGCGACGACGTTGGAGCGAGCACTGGGTGACAAACAGCACCGGATTCGAGGGATGGCAGCCAGCTACCTTGGCGTCTTGAACGATGCGACAGTCGTTCCCTTGCTGCTGAAAGCGATGGAAGACGACCACGCGTATGTACGTTCCAGTGCGGCGTTGGGATTGGGCCGGTTGCGTGCCAGCGAGGCGAAGGAGAAACTGACGATTGCCATGGAGGGAGATTGGGACCAAACGGTCAGGAGCCGATCGAAGGAGGCGCTGGAGCGGATCAAGTAAATCGCGCGAAGGTGCGAGACTTGCGAGAAAAGCGCGACGTGTGAAGAAGGTTGAAGAGCTCGGAACTTCGAATTCAGACCTTCGGCCTTCAGTCTTCAGCCTTCCGATTCAGCCTGCTCGTTGACCCATTCGATGCAGGCGATTTCCGGTGTGCAATTCCATCGCAGGGGAATAAACGACCACCCAAGCCCCCGATTGATATAGAGCCGGCGGCCGGGTTCTCCGTGATGCCCATCGACTCGGCCGTTACAGCCTGGCGGGAGCCAGAATGTCGGCACGCCTGGTATGCGCCATTGGCCACCGTGGCTATGGCCGCAGAGAATGAGGTCAGCGGCGTGGTGGTCTTCCAGTTGATCGAGGATGTTCGGCGCATGGGCGAGCAAGATGGTGTAGCGGTCTTGTGCGCGTGGCGGCAGGCAGCTCAAGTCGGCTCGATGCAGTGAGGGATCGTCGACTCCGACAATGGCGATCTCGCCATCGTTTATAGAAATGAACGTGGCTTGATTGATTAAGAGGGTAATTTTGTTGCGATCGGCGAGTTCGCAATACTGATCGATCGGCACGCCACTGTAGTGATCGTGATTGCCCAATGTGATGAAGACCGGCGCAATCGTGCGCAAGCTCGAGAGAAATCGAAAGACATGCGGCAGTCCCTCCGGTACGTTGAGCAGGTCGCCGGTGACGAAAATCCAGTCCGGCTGGAATTTGCCGATGGTGGCGACGATGCAATCGTGCCGTGGCTGATAGTGGTCGAGATGCAGGTCGCTCAGATGAACGGCTCGTCGCCCTGCCAAGGGGCTGTGCGGATAGGTGAGTCGTGAGATCTCGTGAGTGCAGAGTCCGACCTCCCAACTGGGAACGCGACTAAAGGCTCGATAGAAGGGTTCACTCAGGCAATATCCGATGAACGAACGGGCTCGATCGGGCCAGGACATTGTCCGTCGTATCATCCCATCACCCGATCCAGCTCGACACGATCGGAGGGGGTGACGCGATAGCCCCGCTCATACAGATCGCTCATGCCTTGCATCAAGGCGTCCATATTGCGGCTGTGATACCAGCTATCGAACCGCTCCATGAGTGCGGTAACCTGC
>JBGTMB010000107.1:0-5132 GCA_041743755.1 Nitrospiraceae bacterium
GCCCAGAAAGACCTCATCCAAAAAGTGCACGAAATTGAAGCGTCAGCACAAAAGGGGTTGGCAGACATCACAAGCGGAAGCAAGAGGGGCATTGATGGACTTGCCAAGCTGCGAGAAGACGAACTGATCAAGGAGGCAGAAAGCACAAGAGAGTTGACGAAAGACTATCTCTACAGCTTCTCCATTTATTTCAACTGGTCAGCCACTCTGCAACTTCAAGCGCTCGAAACGGCTAAATTGACCGGTAACATTGAAGACATACATGCAATGGCGAGATCAGTAATTGGAATGGGGTTGGTGGCTGACAGGCTATACAAGTCGGCGTCCGACCCACGTCTTTCCAGATTACAGGAGAATGGACTGGCATTGCTTGGCAGCGGAACCGAGGCTTTTATGGTGGGCTATCGGATTCCTGCCCAGAACCTGTTCTGGCATGAAAATGATGGAGCGCCCTATCGACGGGTGACAAACGCATTGCACAACGCAGAGGGGATTGATCGGTTCGCCCACGTCTTAGACGACATCAGAGAACGCATGCCACCGTCGGCGACGAAGCCCAATGCACAAACACTGAAACGTCAAATCGAGGCGTACGATGCGAAGAATCCAACCTGACCCAGCGATAGCAGGAGGCCCCCTGCTATCATCCCTCCACGGATTCGCCATCGTGGAGAGTGGGACATGGATCGCCGACCGTTTGCCGGAAGCCTTGCGGGCGTGGTGGCCGCTGGGTGGATGTCCCAACCGTCAATAAGCGGAGTAATGCCCGAAGCGCTCGGCTAGCCTCTTGCCCTGCATTTGTCCCAGACTTCTAACTCTGCCCACCGACCACGGTTCCGTCTGTCGCGCTCGTCGGCGCACCGTTTTTGACCCGAAGCTTTCCAGCGGGATCGATCCACAGGTGGTGGTTGCCCATGACGGGATGACGGCCGTTCCAGGCCCCGCCAAGATCGAGGTTCTTCGGCAGGTTGAGGGTCCCGTCGCCAAGCGAAATGGACGAACATCCCGGACCTTAATCGATGTGCAGATGTCGCTTGAGGAGCGATTCCAGCCGGCTGTGGCCGTTAGCGGACACGTCGGGAAAGCGATCGACCAGGCGACATACATCGCTCATGTCCGGACTCATCCACCCCAAGGCTTCACCGAGGCGATCGTAGTCGCGCACCAGCGTCGTACGATTCCAGATCGTCTCGTGATGAAAAACGCGGTTACGGAGCAGGCGAAGTTCGTTGTAGCGCTTGTAAATCACTGGCCTTTGCCGGTGATTCTTCGGGATATTGGGAAACGAGATCTTGAGGAAATGCGCCTTTTGCGGCCGCCAGAACCGCGCGTCGTAGGGTGTGGAGAGAAGTGCAACCCAGAAGCCAAAGTTCAACTCGGATACAACTCTGTCGGGCGTCGCTGTTTTTCCCTCACCAACGATGCGTCGACGCACGTTGGCGACGTCTTGCGCCTGATACCGCCCAAGCACTCCCGGCAGGCTGTACCACGACGATGAGCCATGAAGTTCGGAGAGACTGGCGTGAAGGCTGTTTCGAAGCGCTACTTCGAGAAAGCCAAGCGGGGTGTAGAGCGCTTCACAGAGAGCCATGTTGTGCAAGTAGGCGACCAGCATGTCCAAGTCGTCACCTTGAAGGGGCCGGTGGGCTTCCATGCGCGCATGAGATATCCAGGGTTCAAGTCTCCGGGCGAAGCGCTGGGCCATTTCGATTCCTTCTGTGGACTGATGGCCGAGAAATGAGCAACAGCCCAACAACATGATGATGTGGATTGTCGATAGTCATGGCGCATGATGTAGAATTGCGTGTGTAATCCCCAGTCGTCCGCTCCCCGCCGCCATACGGGTGAAGACACTGGGGTCTCTCTTTGTCGTCCGGGTGTCTCCGTTGTAGAGTCCATGCACCCGTCAACACCCGTCGCGTTCTCCGTTCATCATTTTCTCCGAATGCATTTGAACTCATCCATATCATCGGCTGGCGGTGTTCTTTGAAGCGCACGCTATGCCGATAGTCATCGTCACGCCGTGGCAACCGGAGCCGGGTGCTCGCGGTCCCGCTGGCGGCACTCGGTCCAGAGCACCAGCCCGCAGAACACGAACGTCGCCCGGAACCCGATGCTGGCCGCCAGCCCGGCCCCGGCATGTCATACGGACTTCGTGTAGGTCGTTGACCATCCTTGGTCGTGGCAGTCCCGAGCTTGCGAGGGCAGCGAAGCGAGTCATCTCTGCCCGGTTCCGGGTCGAGACAAGCTCAACCGCTCCCAGTCGTTGCATGGGTGTGTACCCGAAGTTCGTGCTAGTTTCTGTCAAGTCGACGCTGCATGAGGGCTTTCCGAGCTGTACGAATGGTGTCCATTACGTCCCAATCAATATCTGGAAGCACCTTAACCAAGAGTTCATCTGTAGCGTCGATGAGTGATTCAGGCTTACTCCCTTTTGCTACGATATCCCGGGACAACGTATCGAGCTCCTGCAATGTATCTGTCATTGAAACGGGGAAGGGCACCAAAAGCCGACCAATCTCCGAGGGCACCAACTCAAGCACACCGCCGCCAAAGCTTCGACCCTCTAACTCAGCGCTGAGAAGTGTCAACGAATTATGGAAGCATCCTACAAGGTCGCACTCCAGACCTCGATAGATAGGCAGCATTCTGCCACGATAGATTGTGTCCGTCGTAAAAACTTTCGCCTCGTTCAGAACCAAGCGGGGAAACCAATGACTGCGCTTGGACAGCAGCACGTCTCCACGCCAAAGCGAGGGAACTCGATACCAGGGCTTCCGAATACGTGTCTTATATCTCTTATGAATTTCCCGCGTTTCTCCAAGGGCAATGTATCGAGATGAACCGATTTGGCCCATAGGATCCGAACGATGGCTATCAAAGTCCAATAACCATGCTTTGGCGCCAGATCGAACGGTGACTTTGTGATCAGCCTCGGTGTAGATCAGTCCTCCCGCGTGTTTGATCCTGGGGAGAAGCGGTTCCAGCCAACGGTCAAGGTCGTAGGCACGTGCTTCTTCACTACTCACCGAGAAATAGTCGTTCGCCCCTGTGACAATACTCACCTCGATCCTGGCCACATCACCCAGCGACGTGATTGCGGACATCGACTTCAATTGCGAGATCGCGCAGAGATGGTCGGAAGCGAGCAGGTACCTGGTCCAGCTTCTTTGGCTGACCGTTATTTCGTGACTCCAAGCGTGAGCCACTCCGTTCGGAAAGTGCTCAGCAAAGTGAACACGTCGGCTACCTTCAACGATGTGCCGTTCGCTTCGGCGACCACCAATGATCACGACTTCCTGCAAGACATTGGGGAAGGAGCCGGGCTCGAAGAGATCGATTCGCAATGAATCGGTATTGGCGACCAACCATTCGCGTACAACGCCTGCAGACACCCCGGTAAAGATCTCTGCTGGAACGACGAAAGCCATGGCGCCGCCTACTCGAACCCGGCTGACGGCTCCAAGGAAAACAGGAATCCATATATTGGATACGCCTCGAAACGTTACTCCAATACGACGACCAAGCTTGGCAATTGCAGCCGCGCCAGCATCGTCTGTGAACTGGAATCTCACAAAGGGCGGATTTCCTACCGCGATATCGAATAGTTCGTGAGAAGTTGCACACCATTCAACAGCGTTGGCAATGTGAATCATCGAACTTGGAAAAGTTGGTAGTTCTGCTCGCGCCTTTAGCGCTTCCTCCAATGAGAGTTCAATCCCAACCGTGTAACCGATTCGTTCAAACAGTCGGTGCCTGGCCAACCCAGCGAAAAAAGCGCCCTCACCTACGCTTGGCTCCAAAACTGAAAGAGGCCCAGAAGTCGAGCAAAGTTCATCGACGCGGTTGAGACAAGCATCAACAAGATTCGGTGGAGTGTAGAAACCGCCTCGAAGCTTTTCCGGTGAGACCTGGGTTGCAATGTTCATCTGCTTCTCGTCTTCTGGTGGGCAGCGCCAACCTCACGTTGGGAGGACTGAACAACAACATCGAGGCAGGTATGCTGATTGATTTTGACATGTCCAACGAAGGAGACAAGACCGTTGAAACCCGTATTGAAGATGCGCTCTTGATCCTACCGGGCGACTATCCGGATCATATTGAACCGGTATCCTCGATTGCAGAATTGGATGAGAAGCTCCCGAGTGGACGCCTTGTGGATGAAATGGCTACTCCTCCGCGACCAACCACGTCCATCGGTAACCGCGCGAAAACTGACAATGTCCGTCGGATAGAATTGAAGGTCAAGCCCCTTGGACGAGATTTGGAACGAGCGAAGTCAATTCCTGAGAGGTCTCCAGTTATCACCCCTGCGGTAAAGGAAGCGTCAACCATCGATCCGTTCTCCGCGGCAGGCGTTGAGTTTGAACAGGTTTGGGAGAGTAAGCTCCTAACCTGGCGTGATCTTACAATTCCTACCGCAACTGGGACACATGCGACTGGTTCCGTAAATCTGGATAAAAGGTTGTTGGCACCGGAAGTGGACCATAGGCATTACTTTCGGGATGACGTTTTCACAGACCTGGTTTGGACGCCAGAAACGAAGACAGTTGACGAGGCCTATGCGAAATTTCATCTGATTGTCAAGGGGGTAAGCTGTGGCGAGTTCGACTTGCTCATTCGCCACTCCCACAGCGCAACGAGTAAGACCTGCTTACAGCGAAATGCGGTGTACCGCCTAAGCTGGGGACCAGTTCGCACCTATGTGGCGAGGGAAGACCTTATCGGAGGCACATTGGTGCTGTATCGCGACAAAGTCGACACCAAACGCTTCATCCTGGAAATCGACTGATAGAGGGTTTCCAATACGACATCAGGCTCAGCGTAATCTCCAGTCGTCCGCTCCTCACCACGCATCACCGCGTGCTGACGGGCCTGGGTGACGAGGGCGGGACTGGGGACCTGCCGCCCCGATCATGACCGGGAACTGGGTTACGCGGTGGCCACCGGCTCCGGTTGCTCGCGATCCCGCTGGCGGCGCTCGGTCCAGAGCACCACGGCCACCGTCGCCAGCAGCACCAGCCCGCAGAATACGAACGTCGCCCGGAACCCGATGCTGGCTGCCAGCCCGGCCCCGGCCAGCGGCCCGATGAAGCCACCGATCGCCGCCGCCGAGGCCATCAGCCCGAAGA
>JBGTMB010000108.1:0-5327 GCA_041743755.1 Nitrospiraceae bacterium
CGTTCCCACTGATATTGATCTGACGGATCCGCATCATCTCTCCTTCCTTGATGGTCAGAATGATACTTGCGGTCCGCTCCGTGGTGTTCGGAACCACATTGGGAGAGATATCAGCAAACGAATAGCCCTTACTCCCATACAGATCGTTTAATCGTGTAATCTCGTCACGGAGTTTCTGACGCTGAAAAATTTCCCCTTCCTTCATTTTGAGCCCCTGACGAAGCTCCGGATCTTCGAACACCGTATTCCCGCGGAACCCGATTTCACCGATGGTGAACGGCTCCCCTTCCATCACCGAGTACGTCACGAAGAACCATTTCTTGTCGTCGCTGAGTTCCACAGTCGGTAACCCGACCCGTGCGTTCAAATAGCCTTTGTTGAGCAGGACTTCTTTAACCCGCTCCACGTCGTTGTTCATTTCTTCCCGCTTTAAGACACCGGCATCCGAGAGAATAGACGGCAACTTTAGTTGCGTGATCAGTCCATACCAGGGAATCCATTCTCGCGTGGCCATCACCTTAAACATCTCGACTTTCGTCGCCGCATGCAGGCCGTCAAAATAGACCGTCTTCACGCGCGCTTTGTCCCCTTCTTTGACGAGAAATGTCAGGCGCTTCCGATCTTCGTCCAAGGTCTGCACGACCGGGATCACGTTGCAATTGAAATAGCCATCCCCTTGGTAGGCAAGACGAATCTTCTCCGCACTCTCTTTTGCCTGTAACTGATCGAGAAAGGATTGACTCTTGATCGTAATCTTCTCTTTGAGCTTATCGTCACTGAGCGCGGTATTCCCGTCAAATACGATCTCGGTAATAAACGGTTTTTCACGGACCAAAAACGCCAGGGCCGTACCTCCCGTCCCCGCTTCGGTGTCGACCTGCACCTCTTCAAAGTATCCGGTTTCGTAGAGGATCTTAATCTGTCCGCGGACGTTTTCAGAGGTATAGGGATCACCCGGTTTCAACGTCAATCGACCGAGAATCGCCGGTAACTCGATCCGTTTGTTTCCTCGAATTTCTATCGTCGTCACTTTCACTCCGGCTGGCTCCGCAGCGAATGCAAACACCGGCGGCAGACTGCAGACCAGAGCGATGAATACCATGATGACAAGCCAGCGTGGCCCCGCCCAACAGCAGACTCCCTTCACTGGATCTGTATCCCATAGGAACACGGAAGAAATAATACTGGCATTATGGGCAACCCTAACTTTGGCCGTAACCGTACATGCTCCCCCTCACCACACATTCGCACACACGATGGACCTGGAACACTTGTGCGCCGCTGGCAGCAGGAGTGACGGGCGTGAGCAACTCGGGCGATCAACGCACACGTGCCCCTCACGGTCACCTACGTGCAAAACCCCCGGATTATATTGGGCAAGTATTTGAATGTAAAGCTGATAACCCATAATTATTCACGTAGGCTCGTTGCAACCTGGCGAGGGAAGCGCGGCAGACGACGATTCGAGGTTCGACGCTCGCTGTCGCGGAACGTCGTGCCTCAGATTATGCGATAGAGTCATGCATGGCTCGCCCACTCTCGCTCTCGTAAGCCATCACGTCTCCCTTCACTCTGAAACTCCGCACCTGAAATCTGAAAACGCTTGATAGACAACCTGCACACTCGACAGATTTGTTGAGGCTGGCGGGGTCTATACTCAGCGTCACTGTTGCGGATGAATGCCATGGGCAATATGAGAAGCGGACATTTCATCGTCACCTGTGTACACTTGGTGTACGAGCCCTCCTTTGGCATTCAACATCAGCCACGCAACCGTACGATCGCTCCTGCATTCCTTGACATCGTCTACCTCATCACATAGTATCGAACTATGTCACGTTATGATGTCCGTAAAGCTGTAATTCCCGCCGCTGGCCTTGGCACGCGCTTCCTTCCCGCGACGAAAGCGTCTCCCAAAGAAATGTTGCCGCTCGTCGACAAACCACTCATTCAGTATGCCGTGGAAGAAGCGGTCGCCTCCGGAATCGAAGATATTATTATCATCACCGGAAGGGGCAAGCGCGCGATTGAGGACCATTTTGACCGGTCCGTCGAATTAGAAGAAAATCTCAAGGGCAACGGCAAAGCACAGCTCTTGAGCCAGATGAGACACATCTCCACGCTTGCAAATTTCTGTTACGTCCGTCAGTCGGAGGCCCTTGGACTTGGCCATGCGGTTCTCTGCGCCCAACGGCTGATCGGCGACGAACCCTTTGCCGTCATTCTCGGGGACGAAATCATTGACGCCCCGGTGGCTGGCCTTGCGCAACTCATTCATGCCTACAAGAAACGACACGGCGCCATCCTCGGTGTGCAGGAGGTCCCCCACCATGACGTCAGCCGTTATGGAATCGTGGCGCCTCGAACCCTCTCAGCAGGGCTCCATCGAGTTGAGGGCCTTATTGAAAAACCGGCACCGGCCGACGCCCCATCCAACCTGGCAGTCATCGGTCGCTATGTCCTGCCGCCGGACATTTTCTCTATCCTGAGAAAGACACGGCCCGGTAAAAACGGCGAGATCCAATTGACCGATGCGCTAGTGGAATTGGCGAAGAAGTCCCCTATGTTTGCGCTGGAAATACAAGGACAACGGTACGATGCCGGGGATAAGCTGGGCTTTCTCATTGCAACCGTCGAATTCGCGCTCAAAAACCCCTCCCTGGGACCGGAATTCAACGAGTATCTGCAGAATCGGATGTGGCCCTCCGGCGAACGCCGCAAGACAAGGGCTGTCAAAGCCTAACACACGACGTGAAATCCTTTGTGAGCGAAGAATTACTCGGGGCTGTCCATTGAAGATACGCCCAGTCGGTCACTGTATCCGGTGAGTACGCTTCAAACCGACCACATCACGGCCCTTGTTGCATGTGACTATTTCACTATCCTGACGCCCTGACACGCAGCGACGAGAGCACCGCTTCTCTCGCTCACCATTGAGCACACACTGAGACCATACCGATGAACGACCCAATCGAACAAGACTTGCAGCCGCCCCAAAATATCGAAATCCCCGACCAACTTCCGCTATTGCCGGTTCGAGATATCGTCATCTTTCCCTATATGGTGCTGCCATTATTTGTCGGGCGAGAGATGTCGATCAAAGCGATTGAAGCCGCGCTCGCCGGCAATCGCATGATCTTCCTGTCGACACAAAAAGCCTTGGACGTCGAGAACCCTTCACCGGAAGATATTCATACCATCGGCACCGTGGGCATCATCATGCGGATGCTGAAACTACCCGATGAGCGCATCAAAATTCTCGTGCAAGGGCTCTCGAAAGCCAAGATTACCAGTTATATCCAGACGGAGCCCTATTACTCCGTGCGCATCGAAAAACTCATCGAACACAAGCCAGCGAGCGCCGCCCTTGAAACCGAGGCCGCCATGCGAACCGTCAAGGAACAAATTGAACGGATCGTGAGTCTCGACAAAGTCTTAGTCCCGGACGTGATGATCGTCATCGAAAACCTCGAAGACCCCGGACGTCTTGCGGACATGGTGGCATCCAATCTTGGCCTCAAAGTCGACATCACCCAGGCAGTGCTGGAAATTCTTGATCCACTCAAACGCCTCCGTCGCGTCAGCGAGATCCTCGGCAAAGAGATCGAAGTCCTCTCCATGCAACAGAAGATTCAGGCGCAAGCCAAAGGGGAAATGGACAAGACTCAACGCGAATATTTCTTGCGCGAGCAACTCAAGGCGATTCAAAAAGAGCTGGGTGAACTCGACGAACGCGCGGAAGAAATTACCGAATTTCGCAAACGGATTACCGAACTGAAGATGCCGGAAAAGGTGCTGAAAGAAACCGAAAAACAACTCAAGCGCCTCGAGAAGATGCACCCGGATACCGCCGAGTCCGCCACCGTCAGAACCTATATCGAATGGATCGTGGAATTACCCTGGTCCAAGAGGTCCAAGGACAACCTCGACCTCAAAGCCGCGGCTAAGGTCCTCAACGAGGACCACTACGACTTGGAAAAAGTAAAAGAGCGGATCCTTGAGTATCTTGCCGTGCGGAAGCTCAAAGATAAAATGAAAGGCCCGATTCTCTGTTTTGTCGGACCACCAGGCGTTGGAAAGACCTCACTTGGGAAATCGATTGCCCGCGCTCTCGGTCGTGAATTCGTCCGCATTAGTCTTGGCGGCATTCGTGATGAAGCGGAAATCCGAGGCCATCGACGCACCTACGTCGGCGCGCTCCCAGGCCGCATCATTCAAGGCATGAAACAAGCCGGCACGAACAATCCCGTCTTCATGCTGGACGAAGTCGACAAGGTCGGAATGGATTTTCGCGGCGATCCCTCCGCCGCCTTGCTCGAAGTGCTCGATCCGGAACAGAACAACTCGTTCACAGACCACTACCTAGGCGTACCCTTCGACCTGACCGAAGTGATGTTCATTACGACGGCAAATCTGATCGACCCCATTTTGCCTGCCTTGCGCGACCGGATGGAAGTGATCGGGATCCCCGGCTATACCGAAGAAGAGAAGTTAGGCATCGCTCAGAAATACCTGATCCCTCGGCAACTCAACGAACACGGGATCACCGAGAAACACGTCCGTATCGCCGAGCCTGCGGTGCGTCAAATCATCGCCAACTATACACGCGAAGCCGGAGTCAGGAACCTCGAGCGCGAGATCGCCAACATCATGCGCAAAGTGGCGAAAAAAGTGGCAGAAGGCAAAGGCGTCGGGTTCCCCGTCGATCCTGCCAACTTGCACAAATATCTCGGCGTCCCGAAGTTCGTGCCCGAAGAAGAATTGACGATTGACGAGATAGGAGTGGCAACGGGCTTAGCCTGGACGGAATCCGGCGGCGATGTGCTCTACATCGAAGCCACGGCAATGAAGGGCAAGGGACAACTCACCCTCACCGGCCAGCTGGGCGACGTCATGAAGGAGTCTGCGCAAGCGGCCTTGAGCTACGTCCGGTCGCGCGAACACACTCTCGGGATCAATCCCGATGTCTTTACCACGCAAGACCTCCATATCCACGTACCGGCCGGAGCAATTCCCAAGGACGGGCCATCGGCAGGCATTACCATGGCCATTGCGATTGCCTCAACCTTGTCGCAAATCCCGGTGCGCCGAGACCTCGCCATGACCGGTGAGATTACCCTCCGAGGCCGAATCCTTCCCATCGGAGGATTGAAGGAAAAAATTCTGGCGGCCAAACGGGCCAAACTCACGACCGTGATTCTTCCGAAACGCAACAAGAAGGATCTCGACGAAATTCCCAAACACATCTTAAAGGGCATTCACCTTGTCTTTGCCGATACGATGGATGACGTGATGAAGGTAGCGCTCCGGCAGGGTTCAAAGCCCGC
>JBGTMB010000109.1:0-4469 GCA_041743755.1 Nitrospiraceae bacterium
TAAGACATGAGGAGGGCAATCGCGGAGGATGCTCAAAAAGGCCGTCCAGCAAGGCCACAGGCGAATCGAAACCGGAGGCGTACCCTCTGGGGCGCACGGTGCGACGAATAAGGAGCACCACGTTTGTGCGCGCCGCCGAGTGGTGAGGCGGCCGGGTCCCCGTTGAGGACCTGAACGATGCGAGAACGCCGCTGGCGGCCTTTTTCAACAGCCTGCTAAAAAGTTTTGGCCCGGTACGTCAGTAGCCGGGGCTGCGTATACTCATCGAAAATATTTTTTGCACTCTCCCGCTCTTTGTCGGTCGCCAAGGTGGCGAGATATTTCTCCTTGAGTCCCGGTTCCGGCGTCGGAATCAACGCATAGTTCAGCACGGCTTCAATCGAAGCAGCTGTCGATCCTGCCGGAATCGCCAGGGAGAATGGAACTTTCCTGGTGTGCCCCCCCTTAATGAAGGGATCAGGAATCGGGCCTCGGAGAATCTTGTCGTAGGGCAAGCCAAACTGCTTGGTCTCTTCTTTCAACACCTTACCCTGCATATCTTTGGCGGTCAGGATCAGAGAAAACTGCTTGAGCACCGGATCGCCATCTGGAAAACTGTGCGGGAGGCTGCCGATCCTCACTAATGCCGTCCCCTCCACCGCCGAAGCAGACTTGGTGGCCTCAAGATCCACGCGAGGCATCCATTCAGCTTGGAGATTTCGATTCTTGAGCATGGTGCCGGACACCACGACCCCGCGGAACCAGTGCCGGCCGATCGCACGAGTCATGGCGCCACGCTTCGATGTGGAACTACCGGTCGAGGGCTCCATATGGCAATCTTGGCAAATCGTCCCCTGTAAGATCTCACCAGCCAGATCTTTCTGCATCACATCCTTTACTTTATCGAAATGACAGGAGGCACAGAAGTTCGCGCCACGGAACAGCTCGGACTGCGTGGCAGGATGCACAAGGTTCTCTTCTGGATTTGCATAGGGCCCGTAGATCATCTTCCCCGGCTCGATCTTGAATGAGGGTGGAGAGTCGGGCGTCTGCTCGACCTGCTTGATCAGATGGCAGGAGGCGCAGCCAATGCCCTCGACTTGTGGCGTGCCGGACAGCACCTGGGCCACAATTTTCTCGACATGTTGGGGGAACACAGTAGTTGATGGCACATGGCAGGCGAGACAACGACGGCGCTCATCCGCCGTCGGATCGGTCTGCAGCCAGATACCCAACACCGTACGGAAGACCGGCGACTCCAGCGACGTCCCATGCAACAACGCCGCATCGACTCGACCGAACGTCTTGAGATCCGGCGTCTGCTCGCGCACGCCTTTCCACTCTTCATAGTGCCTGTCGTGGCATTGTTTGCAGTCTTCCGATCGGATGAAGATCTTTTCGATTTCTTCTACCCAATCAGCTGTCGCCGGAACTTCTGCATTCTGCGCCATGGCAAGGCCATGATACAGGCCAATGACCCCCACAATAATGAGGGCGAAGCAGAGGCCGACGGCAATGTGTTGGGCATATGATGTAGGTCGTGACATCCTCAATCCCTTTTACATCCAACGAAATGGAAATTCACTCCCCACCCCACAGGATCGCCTGGATCAGCCGACTCATAGGTGCCGACGGTGAAGTTACATTCTTTCATTCCTCGCTTGATTGCTCTCCCAAAGTCGATCAGATTTCTGATCTCGGTCTTGTTGATTTCCTTGATGACGGATCGGACCTTGATGCCGGCAGAATCTGCGCGCGAACTCCCAATCACTTCGAATACCGCGACGCCCTGCGCTCGTTCGAGCTTTAATTCTTTTCTGATGTCTTCGTCCACATCCCCGACCATCACACCGAATTCTTCTCCCAATCGCTCGGCTTCCTCCACGGTCATCGGCTCCTGATCCGCCGCATTCACCGGCGAAAGATCGGTACCGCACAGGGCTCCGAGACAGAAACAGGCACACAAGACAAAGGCCCTTCCTCTCTGGAGGGCCTTTGCGTGAACACTGACCAACTTGATTCGAGCATCCTCCAACGTTGACGCCTCTCGCCAGAAAAACGCTCCCGCAGGCTGCTCAAAAAGGCCGTCCTTGTCGTTCGTGAAAAGTGAAACGTAACAGGTGAAAAGTTTCGGAGGAAGAGCACTCGGAAATCCTACGTCTCACGTTTCACATTTTACTTTTCACGGTTCCTACTAAAGTTTCGCAACTGGGTCGATAATGAGCTGAAACCATGGCGCGACAGATTTCTGCCCATTTCGTTCTTTATTCTCACCGTTCCAGACAGCAAACGACACAGTTTGTACCCGACCTGGAATCAGCTTGGCTTCGTTCTCCTGCTCTTCACTCACCAAGGGCCTGCGCATGACAACATGCCACACTCCATCTTTCCATACAGCCTTCCCCTGAACTCGGCCCTGCTTTTCTTTGGTCGTCAGGGTACTAAATCCCCCGCCGATGAGATCCTCGACAGACGAGACTCGTCGTGGAATGACTTCGAACGTTCGTACACCGTCGCGAGCCTTCTCGGAGGCCTTCGCGGCCCGGCGGTCGATATCGCTCTGCCAATCGGCCTTCCAATGCCAGATATTGATGTAGTGATCGAGCTGACCCATGCAAAAGAACGAAGGGGCGTCGCCGAGCGGCAGTCCGATCGCTACGCCATCGCGAAAAGTTCCCGGCGTCAGACGGTCATTCTTGGTGTTGTCCTGCCATTCAAGCAAAAACGCGATCTCAGTCCCGTTGTGAAGCGACCGCACCGTCAAGGCTCGCGCGCTCGGCTCCGGCCAGACCGGTCTGGTAATCACCTGACCGCTCAATGGAAGCGTCATCGGCGAGACCTTGGCCCAAGCCACATCTTCCGGCTCCGCTGGCAGATCCCCCTCGACGAGACGCGCACGAATAATCATCCCCTCGGAACTCACAAGGGGGACACCGACGCCTACTAAGACCCCAGCGATCACGAGAATGAAGAAGAGCAGGAGTAGAACTGGACGGGAAGACATCTTTGTCGTCGTACGCACTATGCAACGCCCTCAGGTGACCGGCACACGCGCATCGTGATGGGCTCAGATACTCACACAACCCGAGCGGCTCAATCCGACGGCACGCGAATCGCTACCAGAGTTTCACGCGGCGAATTTTGTTTTCGCCCCGCTCGCAGATGTAAAGATACCCCTGGGAGTCCAGCGAGAGTCCAACCGGAGAATTGACGACGGCCTCGATTCCGAGAAGTCCGTCTCCATGCTTCACTGTCCCTGCCGATTCTTTCGCGACGAAACGTGCGGCGCCACACCCACCCATATTCTTATCTTCGTAACCACTGTCTCCGTTGCCTGCCACCGTCGTGATCAGGCCGGTGGCAACCTCGACCTTACGCACGCGATGATTCATCGTGTCGGAGATGTAGAGATTGTCCTGCTGATCAGCCACCACCGCTTCCGGCGCATGAAGCATGGCTCTGATCGCCGGCTTGTCGTCACCATCGTAGCCGTACCGGCACACCCCGGCTACTGTCGAGATGATACCACTGCGATGATCGATGCTGCGGACACGGTTGCTGCCCTTATCGACGAAAATAATATCGCCTTTCCCATTCACCGTAAGCCCGACGGCATCATACAGTCGGGCTTCGAGTGCAGGCTTTCCGTCATCGAGATACATGGACATGTCCAGTCCATCCGAACAGACCGGCATGAGCCAGCCGTGATCATCGCTGAAATCGATGCCGATGGCATCGCCGGAGAGCACCACCAGATTCCGCGCCACGAGCGGTTGCTCTCGGGCCTCGTCCTCTGCCGTCCAAGTCCCGGCGACAGTCGTGACCATGCCTGTCAGTGGATCGTAGCGACGGATTCGATGTGCTTGGGTATCGGCGATGTACATCACGTCGTTGGGATCGAACGCGATCGCTGCAGGCCAGGTCAGATTGACCTCGAGAGCGGGGCCATCTCCATTGAACCCATGTTGTCCGGTCCCGATGATCGTCGTGATGATGCCAGTCTCATGGTCTATTTTTCTGATGCGGTTACTGCCGGAATCGCAGATGTAGAGGTCGTTGTGGGAATCGAACGCGACGTCGAGTGGCAAATAGAGCCCGGCCTCTCCACACAGGCCTTCGTCGCCGCTGTAGCATGTTTCACCGATGCCGGCAAAGTTATGGAGGATGCCTTCCCGGAGATTGACCCGTCTGATACGATCGGACCCGGACTCGGCAAAGTAGAACCACGCTTCGTCCTTGTCGAGCGCGGCGTGATGGGGCAGTGGAATTCCGGACTTGACCGCCCGTTTTCCATCGCCGGTGCTCCTGGCCTTCCCGTTGCCTGCGAAGGTTTCGATATAGCCGATCGCAAGCTGAAGCTCGGTTTCCATATACCTGTAACCCTATCCCGGCTGATTAGCCGCGTGACACTGAATGGACCGGCGCAGCCGACTGCTCCACTGAAGCCGGTGCTTGCAGCAGGGGCTCCGGAACCGCTTGCTGCGGAGCGG
>JBGTMB010000110.1:0-2778 GCA_041743755.1 Nitrospiraceae bacterium
CTGCGGGTCGATGCGGATCAGGCTGAATAATGGGTTGGAGCAGCAAGTCGTGCATGACTTGCACGTCCAGGTGTTCTCCGCACTTCAGAGACTCTCGATCAGTTTCTACGAGAATCGTCCGACTGGCGAGATCATGTCGCGGGTACTGAACGATACCGAGCACATGCAGCGCATCTTCGTCGACGGGCTCGAAGAGATCATTACGGCCGGGCTGACGCTGACCGGGATTATGATCATGCTGTTCATGCTCAACTGGAAGCTGGCGTTGTTGGCGCTTGTGCCGATTCCCCTCTTGATCGTGGGAGCGGCTCTATTCACCAAACGTGTCCATGGGCATTATCGCGCGATTCGAAAGGGGTCAGCCGAACTGAACGCCCTCTTACAAGACATGCTGGCAGGCATCAGAGAGACGATGGGTTTCAATCGCCAGCCCTACGAGCAGGAGCGATTCGATCGGAAGAGCGATCGTTGCCGGCAAGATACCTTGAAGGCCATGTTCCTCTGGTCCTACTATTCCCCAGGCATGATGCTGATCGGGAGTCTTGGCGGGGCCATGGTGCTCTGGTTCGGTACCGCTGAAGTGTTAGAGCATCGTCTTTCCGTGGGCGAGCTTGTGATGTTCATCTCATATCTTGCGCTGTTCTATGTGCCGATCAACCAGATTCACTCCGTCAATCACATGCTGCAACATGCCTTGGCCGCAAGTGAACGGGTATTCGAAGTACTCGATCTCGTTCCGGAGGTCAGAGATCGTCCGGACGCTCAGGTACCGGTTACGCGATTGCGAGGAGAGGTCGCCTTTCAGCGCGTCGGGTTTCATTATCGAGCCGATTCGCCCATCTTGACCGACATCACGATATCCGTTCAAGCAGGGGAGCGCGTCGCGCTGGTGGGTCCAAGTGGAGCAGGAAAGAGCACGACCCTCAAACTGTTGATGCGGTTTTACGATGTGAAAGAGGGCGCGATCACCATCGACGGATTCGATATTCGCGAGCTGCCCTTGGCCTTTCTTCGAAGTCAAATCGGACTGGTCCAGCAAGAGCCATTCTTGTTCAATGGCACGGTGAAAGAAAATATTCTGTACGGCGACCTCTTGGCCGGGCAGGACGAGGTTGAGGCGGCGGCGAAGGTGGCTCGTGCGCATGACTTCATCATGGCCCTTCCGGACGGATACGATACCTGGATCGGAGAGCGGGGGGTCAAGCTCTCCGTCGGGCAGCGGCAACGTGTGTCGATTGCCCGCGTGATTCTGAAGGACCCTCCGATCGTGATGTTCGATGAGGCCACATCCAATATCGACACCGAGACTGAGGTGAAGATTCGAGAGGCGTTGGACGATCTCACAAAAGGGCGGACGACGATCATCATTGCCCATCGCCTCTCCACCATCCATGGCGTCGATCGCATCATTGTTGTGGACCACGGGCGAGTCGTCGAAGATGGGACGCATGAGGCGTTGATCGGACATGAAGGGGTGTATGCACGGCTATACGACGCCCAATTCCAAGTCTAGTAACAGTATGCTGAAAAAGCCCGCCAGCTTTGTTCTCGCATCGCTCAGAGACTCAACGTACCGCAAGGGTACGCCTCGCCTCTTCGCTCGCTGCGGCCGCGCTGACGGCCTTTTTGAGCATCCTGCAAGGTTGTGGCGCGGTGCCTCAAACGCGAGAGCTTCGAATCTTACGGGTGCCAGGGAGTCGCATGTAAGGGGACTAGTGGCCGTTGCGGATAGATCTTGTCCACCGGTATAATTCAGTTCGATTTAGAGGAGAGTGCACTGATGGTGTTGATATATGAAAGCGATCCGTTAGATGACGAAGATGCCCGAGGGCGGTTCTATCATGTCTGTCGTGGGCGAATCGATCGGACGGAGATCCAACTTCCGGCTGACGAGAAGGTATACGAATGTGCCGTGTGCGGAATCGATCTCGAAGCGGAAGACTTTTGGCTGGCAAGGCAGAAAGGATCGGTTTAGCCCGCATTACTCATGAGCACTTCTGCTGCAATCGCGCATTCGAAAAACAAAACTCCTTGCGGTATTTTTCTTCGCGCCAGGACCATACACAAGGCGCTCGATCTCGCAAGCGCGGTGACGACGCACCTGGACGGTCGGCGGGCTCGCCCCTCGGTCCCTCACCGTACTGCACGAGTACGCTTCAGGTCTTCAGGGCTCCGCGCGCCGCTCTCGCAACGCGGCTCAGCGATTTCGCGACGAACTGTCTAAGTAATGTGGGCTAGGAGACGTTATGGCTGCAAGCATAGGAAGAAAAACAGTAGGCGTATCACGCGGGCTAATGATGCTCTGCGATACCTGCCATGCCCAGGTGATGGCCGATAAACTCACCGACGAAAAGAACTTTGTCGCGGACGCCGAAACCCTCTTCGACACCATCTGCTTCGGTTGCACCGATATCAATAGGCCGCTGATCGACGACATGGCTGGTAGCGGAGAGTGAGGATGTTGAAAAATCCCGCCAGCGTCGTTCTCACTTCGCTCAGATCCTCACCGTACCCCAGAGGGTACGCCTCCGGTCTTCGCTCGCTGCGGCCTCGCTGAACGGTCTTTTTGAACATCCTCATAATTCTAGACTCCTAGGAGCCTGTCCGACATTGCCCCCTAGAACCCCTTGCCAGGAGCCCCCGACTCGTGTATAAGCAGAATACACTAGCTAATCTAGAGGAGCCCCTGCGATGCCTGGACGCACGTTTCGCCCCTACGATCAGGACCAGATCTTCTTGTTGCCGCCATCGCTCCGGGAGTGGCTGCCGGCAGACCAC
>JBGTMB010000111.1:0-10834 GCA_041743755.1 Nitrospiraceae bacterium
TTTGCCTTTGAGAAGATTCAGCGGACGCCAAACACCTTTGCGGCCCATAGGCTGGTCTGGTATGCCGAGCAACTGGGTCGCCAAGACTCCGCCGTAGAATCGCTGTTTCGGGGATATTTCACGGAAGGGGCAGATATCGGCTCAATGCCGGTCCTCGGTCAACTGGCGGGTCGCGCTGGCCTCGATGTTGCGGCCGTCGAATCATTTCTCCGCAGTGAGGATGGGACCACGGAGGTCAAGGCCGAAGAAGCGGTCGGTCGGCGACTCGGTATTCGCGGGGTACCCAATTTCGTCCTCAACGGCAGTATTGAAATTTCCGGTGCCCAGCCTCCGGATATTTTGGTGTCGGCTATTCAGAAGGCCCGAGCAGGCTGAGGTCAAGGTTGAGTGAAGATGAAACTTTCCTTATCTCAACCTTAGCCTGAACCTCGGCCTTCTTTGTGTCGGTGGGATTTTTCAATATCCTGCCGGAGAGAAAGGAAGAGGCATAATGTCAGTCCAAGTCTACGGGTGTAATCATATTGTCATTGAGGTGACCGACGCGAAGAAAGCGGTGAAGTTTTATCAGGATGTGTTCGGCTTGAAGATGCTGCGTGGCGGCGAAGGCGCAGCTTGGTGCAAGCTGGGCGAGCATCAGTTCATGGCCATATTCGAGGTAGACAAGCTGCAACCGGATCGTGTGAAACATTTCGGTTTGATGGTCCGTGACGCGCAGCAGATCAAGGAAGTGCGGCGTAAGCTGGTTAATAAATACAAGTTGAAGCTGCAGCCGAATTTCCGGTGCGACTTCCGCGATCCCTGGGGCAACCGTATTCAGGTCGGCGATCTCAGCGATGAATCGCTGGTCTGGCTCCTCCCCTACCAGGAAGTCCAGAAAGCAGGGATTACATTCACCCACACACCTCAAAAGGAGAAGAAGTCATGAGCACAATCAATCTACAACAGCGATTGAACGATCTCTTCGGCTACATCCGGCAAGGCAAGATCATTGAGGCCATGAGTGAGTTCTACGATAAGGAAACTGTGATGCAGGATAATGCCAATCCTCCCACGGTGGGGTTGGCCGCCAATGTCGAGCGGGAAAAGCAGTTCATGAGCGGCGTCAAGGAGTGGAAAGGGTTCAACGTGACGGCCTCGGCTGTTGGCGACAATGTGACGTTCTACGAATGCAGTCTGGATTTTATCGCCACCAGCGGACAGCCGGTGCACATGGAGCAGGTCGTCGTGGCCAAGTGGAACAACGGCAAGATCGTGCATGAGCGGTTCTACTACGACTCTGGGAGAAAGTCGTAAGACGTTAAGCGTTGGGCACGAAAGGCGCGCGCTCCTGCTGCGAAATACGAACGCTTACGGGGAATGGGTTTTCGGCTATCTCGCGACGAGCCATCATGAATAAGTGAGGGCTAGGGAATATCCTAGCTACCCATACGTCATATCGCCGTTATGATCAATAATGAGACGTAGTCCTATCCCAGTTCATGGCTGTAGACAGGTCTTCGCATTCGTGACCCAGCTAAATGTCATGCGGCTGCGACAACGTCTGTTCATTGCATCACTGGAGCATTAAATTGAGCAAAACATCAGAAGCGACTGAAACGAGGAAAGGGCGCGAGATCACTCGCGGGGAATGGGAACCATTTTTCCAACAATTCAGCCAAGACCACCAGGAATGGTTGGTGTATGTCGCGGGGCAAAGCCATTGCAATACCGCCTCACATGAAGCCAATGGGCTTCCATTTCAAGCCTTGACTCTTCATCTCGATCACACAGACGAAGTGTTGTCGATCCTTGTGCGCAAGGCCGACGTGGCTCAAGAACATGTCTACCTGAGCATTCCTCAACCTTGTCGTGTAATGGTTGAAAAGGCGGGAGCAGACGTGAAACTCCTTATCGATTCCACTGAAGGATCCTCAACGATCATTCGGTTCCGACAGGTCGCGACCCCGGATTACGAATCGGAAGCTATAAGCGGAACACCTAAGCAAGAGCAGATGACGCCATGAATGATTGCGGCAAACCGATTTCCACACAGGGTCCGCATGGGAATTAACGCGGACCCCTTTATTTATCCTCCTGATCGAATCTCCCTCTTTATTGCACGATGCTTCGGTGAAGAGTCTGGACAGTCTCTTGAATCCAGCGCGAGGGCGTAACGCTCGCATTCATTCTATTTTCAGAGCGACCGAGAGCGGGCTGACATGGTGGCATTTCTGAAAAGTCTTGATATGAAGAATGAAGGAAAATCCTCGGCAGCCAGATAGTAACGTCACAATTTTTTAACAGCCTGTTCAAAAAAAATCCCCCGGCAAGGTCGGAAGAAGTATGACCTTTAGATGTGGGACAAGTAACTTTGAAGACCGCGCGACTGAGAACACATCCAACAGAATTGAGAATTCAAGGAGATGATTATGTGGATGGAAAGAGCTGCGACTCCAAATCCCAATCCAGATCCGGATACAGGACCCATTCCACCGGGCCCTAGTCCGTTTCCCTCTCCTACGCCGCCGCTGCCACCACCACCCTATCCTGCCCCGCCCAACCGGCCGCCGACCCCCCAGGTGGCAGGTGACGATCTCCCTACAATCAAGTTACACACACATCAACTATCCAGCGGAACAAGACGATCTCTCTAACCCGCAAGATGAGGTGATGGAGAAGTTCGTGACGCCCTATACTACGTAGACACCTGTTCTCGAGGGGGATTTTCCAGGATTCATGGGACAGCCCTGTGAGCAGGCTCGCTTATTACATCGGAGTCGCAGTCGGGGATCAGTCAGGTACTGGACTAGGGGATAATTGACAAAGGGAACGCTCTCCTGCTCCCATCTCCTCACGCTTTATCTCTTACGCCAAACGGGAGTTCGAATTATGAAAGCCCATTACCTTGGCCATGTGGTGTTCTATGTGAAGGATCTCGAGCGGTCGCTGGCGTTCTATCGCGACCTGTTGGGATTTCAGGAAGTGGGTCGTGTCTTCGATGGCGCGGCAGCGGCTCTCACGTCCGGTCGTACGCATCACGAACTTCTGTTGATCCAAGTGGGTGACGCGCCGGGTCCTCCATCAGGGAGACGGCGAGGGCTGTATCACATCGGCATAAAGGTCGGCGACAGCCTTGATGAATTGCGCGCGGCAAAGAAAGACCTTGAACGAGCTGGCACCCCTATCGACGGCATGAGCGATCACACCGTGAGCCAGAGCCTCTATCTTCACGACCCTGATGGCAACGAAATCGAACTGTATGTCGATGCGGATGAGTCGGTGTGGAAAAACAATCCCGCTGCCGTCCTCGCGCCGATCAAGCCGTTGCGGTTGTAACAGAAGCGTTGGGTTTTCATGCGGATACAACTGCCACAGTCGATTGTTCCAGGAAAAACGTGCTGATAGCTGTCGGCTTCATGGAGATTTGTACAATCTGAAAGGAGCTGCATCATGAAAATCGCATTGATCGGAGCAACCGATTTTGTCGGGTCGGCCATTTTTCAGAGGCATTAGATCATGGCCATGAGGTCACGGCCATCGTGCGGAATCCAGACAAACTGAGACCACACGCGCAAGGATCAGCGCCTTCAATCCGGGAGGGAGCAATCCGGACATCTACAAACAACAAGTCAAAGGGATGCACGCCATCATCAACGGCGTCATGAAAGCCGGCATGAAACGCCTGCTGTTCGTGGGTGGGGCAGGCGAGCGGATCGCCTCTCGGGCATCCGTGAGATCTGAGACGTGGCAGCTCTGCGGGCTGCCGGCGTAAGGATGCACAACTCGAAACGAAACAGTGACGTGTTTCCATGAAGCAGATCGGGTTGGCTCAATAATCCGATTTGATAAGAAACAGCAAAGCTATTCGTGAGCAGTTTGTTGCGGGAACGAACGTTGAGATATGTAAGGATAGAAGGTGGCAGCATGGGTCAAGGAGGGCATGATGTCTGAGAACCAGTGGATAGACGTGGGAAGCGTCGAAGAACTGAGCAAGAAATCCTTGCAAGAAGTCTTTTCCGGAAAGACTACGATCGCGCTGACGTACAAAGACGGCTCATTCGCTGCGATCTCAGGGGTTTGTAATCATGTCGGCGGTCCGTTGGGAGAAGGTACCCTGGACGGCGACTATGTTGTCTGCCCCTGGCATTACTGGAAGTTTCATCACAGGACCGGTCAAGGAGAGCCGGGGTACGAACAGGATCAGGTTCCAAGTTATGCGACCAAAATCGAGAATGGCCGGCTCTACATCGATCTGTCGTCCGCCACGAAGCGGAAAAAGCAGTCGCATACACCGCATCCGCTCGCACGCCCTGTGTTTCGGCAAGCAGGCCCAATCCGCATCGTGGGAATCTCGACGACAGCGATGACTGTCGAACATCCACGGTACAGCACCTCCGACGCGATGTTGGACGTGGCGCTCGACCATGCCCGAAGCGCACTCCAGCTAGAGACGCAATGCATCAAGCTCCGCGAACTGACCTTTCGCTCCTGTGAAGGTTTCTATTCCAAATCGGCGCAGGCCTGCACCTGGCCTTGCTCGATCACGCAAATGGACCCGACAGATCAGCTTGATCGCGTGTACGAAGCGATCGTGCATTGGGCCGATGTCATCCTGATTTCAACCCCGATTCGCTGGGGCAATGCCAGCAGCTTGTACTACAAAATGGTTGAGCGGCTGAACTGTATTCAAAACCAGGAGACCATTGCGAACAAACATTTGCTCAAGAACAAGGTCGCGGCATTTATCATTATGGGCGGGCAAGACAATGTCCAAGGCGTGGCCGGACAGCTCATGACCTTTTTCGCCGAGGTCGGTTGTCAGTTCCCTCAATTCCCGTTCATCGCCCATTCGAGGGGCTGGAGCGCGGAGGACATGGAACGGAATGTCAGCGAGGTACAGAATAGCCGGGCACTACGAGAAGGGGCACAACAACTCGTGGCACGCGCTGCAGATATGGCAACTCTCATGGTCGGCGGTCAGGTTCCAGAACATTTGCTTGCTCGTGGCGGACGCAAGGCGCATCAGCTCGATAGTGAGCCGACTGGGTAACGGGCGCGTGAACATTGGGGAGATTGAATCATGCCGGAGCCAGGTCACAAAGACGTGCACCTCGACCATCTTTTTCGGGCACTACTTCGTCTGCACAAAGCCTTGCTGGACGACGAAAGGGTGTCTTATGAGCGTGTGCATGGACGCATCCCATCCAATGGCGCGTTTTTGCAGCTGGTGCTAGGGGATGCGTGGTTTGCCTGGTTGCGCCCGCTGTCTCAATTGATGGCCACGCTCGATGAACTCGGAGAAAAAGGCGAATCGCCAGACGGTCCGGATATAGCCACCAGTATCGCATCGATCCGGACACTTTTGACTCCGTCGGAAGAAGGAGAGGGGTTCGGCAGACAATATCACGACGCGCTGCAACGAGGGCCCGATGTGGTGTTGGCGCACGCGGCGGTTAGAGCGTTGCTCTTGCAGCCGTCGTCCAACAAGGAGTGATTCAAATGAAAGCACATTACCTCGGACACGTTGTCTTCTACGTCAAGGATCTGGAACAGTCGTTGGCTTTTTATCGTGACCTGCTGGGATTTCAGGAGGTCGGAAGCATATTCAATGGCGCCGCTGCCGCGCTCACCTCAGGCCGCACGCATCACGAACTTCTGTTGATCCAGGTTGGTGACGCGCCAGGCCATTGTCAGGGAGGCGTCGAGGGCTCTACCATATCGGGATCAAGGTGGGGGAGAGTCTGGGCGAATTGCGTGAGGCAAAGAACGATCTTGAACAAGCTGGCGTCACCATCGACGGCATGAGTGATCACATCGTGAGATAGAGTCTCTATCTTCAGGATCCTGAGGGCGATGAAGTCGAACTCTATGTTGATGCGGATGAGTCGGTGTGGAAAAATAATCCGGCGGCCGTCGTGTCGCCTATTAAGCCGTTACACTTGTAACCTAACAAGGAGGACTGTTCATGGAGAAACCACGCATTGCAGCCAAAGAGCCCGAAGTGCTGACGTTGGAAGCGGAAACGTACTATTGGTGTCAATGTGGGCGCTCGAGGGACCAACCGTTCTGTGACGGAGCCCACCAAGGAACCGGGATCGAGCCGGTTGAGTTTACAGTAGATGAAACGAAAGAAGTGGCCTTGTGCATGTGCAAGCAGACGAAGACGCCGCCGTTCTGTGACGGCACGCACAAGACGCTCTGAGAACGACCGACGCTACGTGAGCACCGCGCTGACTCACGTAGCGTCGACCCCAGCACTTACGCTTCGACCATATCTCGTTTCAAGGACTGCACGGAGTTGACCACCTCGACGCGCGCGCGGCTTTTCCCCTCATCTGTCAAGAAAACCAGAATGTCTTCTTAAGTTTTCACACATCATGGAGCACACGATGACCACTATGGGGAATGCTCAGGCGCGAGAGATTAAGGCGGCGCTGGTCCGCAAGAAAGGCGGACCGTTTCAGATCGAGACCCTCACCCTAGACGAGCCTCGTCCCGACGAAGTGCTGATCCGGATCGTCGCGACCGGCATGTGCCACACCGACATGGTGGCACGCGACCAATTGTATACCGTGCCTCTGCCCATCGTGCTCGGCCACGAAGGCGCCGGTGTCGTGGAGCGGGTCGGCAGCAGCGTCAAAAAAGTCGAAGCGGGAGACCATGTCGTGCTGACCTACATGTGGTGCGGTCATTGCACGTCCTGCCTGCGTGGCGACTTGACCTACTGCGAAAATTTCTACGCCCTGAATTTCGGCGGGGCCCGCGAAGACGGGAGTACTGCCACGCAGGACAAGCAGGGATCGGTTCACGACCACTTCTTCGGGCAGTCGTCGTTCGGCACCTTCACTCTTGCCCATGAACGCAATGTGATCAAAGTTCCGAACAATGCCCCGCTGGAACTGCTTGGCCCCCTTGGCTGCGGCATTCAAACCGGCGCGGGGGCCGTGATGAACGCACTGAATGTCAGACCCGGCGCCAGCTTCGCCGCGTTCGGGGGAGGAGCGGTCGGCTTGAGCGCCGTGATGGCCGCACATGTGGCCGGTGCGACAACCATTATCGCAGTGGACGTGGTGCCGTCACGACTCGCGCTGGCCAAGGAACTCGGCGCGACTCATACGGTCAATAGCCGCGAGACCGATCCCGTCGAGGCTGTGCGCAAGATCACCGGTGGCGGCGCCGACTTCACGCTTGAATCGAGCGGTCGGCCTGTCGTGCTGAGCCAGGCCATCGACGCGCTGGCAATTCGCGGAACCTGCGGCATCGTGGGAGCGCCGGCGTTGGGTACGGAAGCGAGCTTTGATGTGAACGGGGTGATGACGACCGGCAAGCGGATTATCGGCATCATCGAAGGCGACAGCGTCCCGGATCTCTTTATCCCGAGTCTCGTCGAACTTTACACACAGGGACGCTTCCCGTTCGACAAGCTGGTGAAGTTCTACAACCTCGATCAGATCAACCAAGCGGCAGAAGACAGCGAGAAAGGCATCACGATTAAGCCGATCATCCGCCTACAGTCATGAGCGGAGCCGTCAACGAACCTCTTGCTCCCATTTGAAAGTGTGCTTGCCATAGATGCCAGCACCAGTCAGGCGGTCACGAATGCTCCGTTCAATTCGATTCCAGTTGAGGATGAGTGTGTCGAGTCGCGGCGCCTGTTGTTCCTATTTCGAATACGCGATCGCGAATAGATTTTGCAGCAGCAGGGCTGCGATGCTTCGATACGTCACCAAATATTGTCCATCGACACTAAGGCGAGTACCTTCGTGGAGAGATAACCCGGATAGGCTCCTAGTCATCGTCTGAATTGTCCCTGATCCGAAGCCTGAGCTCTTTTGTGTTTGTCTGATTAGCTGAATCTCGAACTGTAAAATCATGCCTAATATTACTCGTCGTCGTTGGCGTTCCACTAAGCTCCCCCATCGTGGGAGTCAACGTGAGCCCGGTTGGTAACGGAGGGGTCACTGACCAGGTGTACGGGGGGACGCCTCCCGAGGCCTCGAGCGTGTCGGCATAGGGCTGGTTCCTTCTACCATCCGGGAGCGATCTCGTCGTGATCGTCAATGGCGACGACTCGGCGCTAATCGTGATCGACAATGACTTGGTGGCAGATTGTTGATTGGGAATAGTCGAATCCTGCACCCCGAATGTCGTGGAAGTTGTGCCCGCAGTTGTCGGGGTGCCAGTAATCGCTCCGCCTGCGCTGAGCCGCAGACCTTGTGGCAGAGGCGAGCCATTATTACGGCTCCAATTATAGGGTGAAGTGCCTCCTGAGGCTGTCAGCTCTGGTGCGTTATAGGATTGACCGACAGTGCCATTTGGGAGCGAGGTAGTCGTGATCATCACAGGTGTGACATTCGCAATAATTGTGAGTGAAAGTTTCTTCCTGCCTTGCTGATTGATCGGCATGGTTGAATCAGTCACGGTGAACTCATGCGAGGAATTGCCGTTACTTCCATTTAAAGGTGTTCCGCTGATGATCCCTGACGATGGATTAAGCGTAAGACCGTTCGGCAAAGCAGGATTCACCGACCAGGAATAAGGTTGTGTGCCGCCAGTGGCTGCTAATTGTGTGTTGGGATATGGCTGATTCACGGTTCCGGCCTGTAGTGAACTCGGGCTGGTTATAGACGGCGGAGTCGAAGCCTTGATGGCGATCGTAAAGTTTTGCTGATCGGATTGCGGGATCTGATCGGTGACTCGCAGTGCAAAGCTGAATGAGCCGGCGCTGGTCGGTGTTCCGGAAATATTGCCGTTCGAGGCATTGAGGTCGAGCCCGGGTGGTAACGACCCGCTGGTGACACCCCAGACAAGAGACCCCACGCCTCCCGTGACCGATACGGTCTGATTGTAAGCCACGTTGAATGATCCTGCGGGAAGTGAAGTGGTCGTGATATTTGGCGCCGACGGTAAGTTGATCGTAATCGATAATGATTTTGTCGTGGTGTCTTGTGGGCTTCCAGAGTCCCGGACCCGGAAGGTCGGCGAAGATGTTCCAGGGGTTGTTGGTGTCCCGGCGATCACACCAGATGAACTGAGATTCAGGCCTGCCGGCAATGATCCGCTGCTAATATCCCACGTCTTTGCCCCGGTTCCTCCTGTAGAGGTTAACGTCACGTTGTTATAGGGCTGCGTTACCATGCCGGACGGTAGGGAGTTGGTTGTAATGATCAGATCAGGCGGTGAGCCGCCGATAATCAATTGCACTGTTCTGGTCGCTGTTTGCGGGGTGGAAGGGGTTTGATCCGTGACGGTGAAAGTATAATTGGTACTGCTGGTGCCAGTCGGAATGCCGCTGATCGCTCCGGTTGACGGATTCAGCGTCAATCCAGTTGGCAGAGCCGGCGATCCGCCCGTGAGTCCCCATGTATAGGCACCAGTGCCGCCTGTAGCTGTCAACGTCGCGCTATAGCTCTGGTTTGCCGTCCCTTGCGGGAGTGAGGTGGTCGTGATCGACAGGGGGATTGCCCTGATGGACAACTGCAGAGCTCTTTCGACAGTCAGCGATGTCGCATCAGTCAGTGTAAAGGTGTGGGTGGCAGTCTTAGTCACAGTCGGCGTTCCGCTGATGACGCCATTATTACTAAGCGTGAGGCCGCTTGGCAGGGACGACGAGCCGGCCTTAAGGTCCCATGTATAGGGCGTGGTGCCCCCAGTCGGGCTTAAGGCCACAGCGTAGGGTTGGTTGATCGAGCCAGATGGCAATGAGTTTGTCAGAATGGTCAAAGGGGTCGGCGCAATATTGACCGTAATCGAAAGGATTTTTTGGACCGACTGTCCTTTCGAATCCTGCAATTTGAATTCTGGAAGTCTAGTCCCCGTGGTGGTTGGTGTTCCTGAGATGTTCCCAGTCGACGGAGTCAACGCGAGCCCGTCAGGCAACGCTGGCGATCCAGGGACCACACTCCAGGTATAGGGTGGTGTTCCCCCACTCAGTGCGAGCGTGATGTCATAGGATACTCCCGTTGTTCCAGCCGGAAGCGTGGAAGAGGTCAGAATCTGCAAGGGCCCAGGTGGTGTTGACCCAGGAGGAGTTTCTAGATTATTCACGTCGCTGCAGGCATTCAAGGCCAGGGCAGCCAGTATCAGGAAGAGAACAGTCCACACCCTATTTTGCTGAAACAGATGGTGGTACATCAGACAACCTGGATCATGGATTCAAGACGTTCTTGTTATTGAGACACGCAACGCCACTCTCAAAACATTCTCGTCGCCATAGGTCATCATATGTGCCGATCATGTCTTATCTCGGGATGTCCGGTCTGATCAATATTGATCATTAACCCGTAGTTATTCATCTGGCAGGCTGGGGAAAACTCGGTGTATACACACCATGCCGATGGAACCTTCCCTATGGCGCCAATGTCACAATAGTCTCAGGATGCTCAAAAAGGCCGGCCTTGTCGTTCGTGAAATGTGAAACGTAAAACGTGAAAGGTTTAGGAGGAAGAGTACTCGGCAGTCCCTCATTTCACCTTTTACGTCTTACGTTTCACGGTTTCTAGGAGTGAAGCGAGAACGCCGCATGGGAAAAGGCGCGTCTTGGCGCGCCGTGGTCGCGCGGGTGGAAAAGCGACTTTTTCAGCATCCTGTTAGGTCGAGGTGAAGGTGAAGGTTGAGCGAGTATCAGATTCTTTTCCGCTCAGCCTTGATCTTGCCTCAACAGTTCAGAACGCTGGAGGGAACAGAAACGGGGGGTCTTCTGAATTGTTGCGGACAGCTGCTCGACTCACGCGCCAAGAAAACCGGAATGTCCGCGTAAGTTTTCTGAGCGCACAGTTACAAGAAAGACTCCCGACATTTTTGTTTCCTCTTCATTGGATCTGCGTCTTCAAATAGTTTACGAACGACGAGCAAG
>JBGTMB010000112.1:0-24423 GCA_041743755.1 Nitrospiraceae bacterium
GCAATCCCTCCAATTGTTCAGCCCGAACCATTGCATTTTCCCCACCAGCTGAAACCTGTCCATCCCGAGGGAGATCATGATGCCATTGCGCGAGGCCGGCCAGCCCTTGATGTTCCCGGACTACAGCGTCCAACTGCGCAGACCATTGATGAAGAGTCGGCAGCTCCAGCTGCGTGACCCGCTTCATGGACTCCTGAACCGCCGCGTCGACACGCAATAAGAACGCCACGTGACGTTCATGCGCGACAACGCCTTCTTCCTTCGTGAGCAGGGCCGGCCTGGACCCGGGCTGCACCGCGATTCCGCGAGCCCGACGCTCGATGTCAACTAACTGCAACCTTGCGGTACTGAGTCTGTCACTCGCGTCATGCTGCCAGTGCTGTTGTTCTACCGTGAGGTTAGGCGGCGCGACTCGCAGAGGCACTCCGTAGACCGTCACCAGCACACGAATGGATTGCTGGATTTGCTGATCCTGCAACGCCTGCCGAAGCGGCATGACCAATCGACGATCATAGTCCTCCCGGTTCATCGTGTCGTCGAGCGGAAGATCCAATTTGGCAATCTGCTGCAGGGGAACTCCCCGACGGGTCGCGTAATGTTCCGCAACCATCAGGCTCTCCCGGCTGTTGGCATTCGCCACGATCATCACCTGATTGGCCGAGAGTTCGGCTTGGACTGGATAAGCATTCCCCATGAAGGTAGTAGCAAAGAAAACGAACCCCGTGATCGCATGTCGAACCGGCAGATAAAATGTGGTTCGCTCCTCATGGAGAAAACATTTTGCCAATACCATCATGTGCGGCCTGAGAGATTTATCGCGCATGAACAAGACACGGTAGCTGTTGTCGAGCCCCATCAATACCCGATTATCTAATTCCTTGTACGCCAGACACAGCTGATCGCGCAAGACAACCGCCGGCAGAGCACCAAATCTCCGAGGAAGGAGGGAGCGCGTCCCCATCCGATTTCGAGTGCGGTGTAAGCGCCAGCCATCAGGCCAAGACCTCCCTTCACCGGTGTCATCTGTCCTTGGAGAAGTAGGGTGACTGACGCCGTTCTTCATGTCATGCAGTGAGGTCGCCCTAGTAGTCGGCCTTTAGTGTAACTCAATATTAACTTTCCCGTGATCTAGCTCTAACACGATTCAGCCATAGTGATTGTCTGCGTCGGGCAGATCACGTTGATGCAACCCGGAGGGAGACACATGAAGTTCGAACAGGCAATCGTCGGAATAGGATTACTCAGCTTGTTGGGACTGCCGATTTCCGTGGAGGCGTCGGACTCGAAGTCCATCACGCTGAAACAGATCGGTCGATATAGTGCGGGGGCCAGCACAGTCGCCGATGAGCCTCGGGCCGAAATCTCCGCGTATGATCCGGCGTCCAAACGGTTATTCAGCATCAATCTGAATTTGCGCCAGCTCGATGTCATCGATCTCAGCGCGCCCGAGTCTCCCGTTCTGACCCAGACGGTACCGCTCGGCGGCAAGCCGAACAGCGTGGCCGTGCGAAGAGGAATCGTCGCGGTCGCCCTCGAAGGAGCGCAGAAGACCGATCCCGGCAGCGTCAAGTTCTTCGATGCGAGCGGCGCCTTCCTCAATCAACTCTCGGTCGGGGCTCTGCCCGACATGCTGATCTTCTCGCCCAACGGCCGCTGGCTGCTTGTCGCAAACGAGGGCGAGCCCAACAGCTACAACCAGGCGGACTCCGTGGATCCGGACGGATCGGTCAGCGTCATCGACATGCGAGGCGACGCCACCAGCCTCACCCAGCTCGACGTGAGAACCGCTGGATTCAGCGCCTCCATCCCACAGGAAAACCCCTCCAGCATCCGCGTCTTCGGCCCGAACGCGACGATCACGAAAGACCTTGAACCCGAATATATCACCGTATCGCATGACTCCAAGACCGCCTGGGTCACATTGCAGGAGAACAACGCGATCGCCATGCTGGATATTCCCTCCGCCACCTTCACCAAGATCGTCGGGCTCGGTTTCAAGGATCACCTCTTGACAGAGAACAAGTTGGACGCGAGCGACCGCGACGTGCCGGGATCGAGCAACAGCGGCATCATCAACATTCGCAACTGGCCGGTGCTCGGAATGTATCAGCCCGACAGTATCGCCTCATACCGCGTGAAAGGAAAAACGTATCTCGTCACGGCCAATGAAGGCGATGCCCGGGACTACACCGGGTTTTCTGAGGAGGCCCGCGTCGGGGCGCTCACACTCGACGGCGCTACCTTTGCCGCCCAGGGGTTTCCTGACGTTACAACCGGCCCTGATGGTCTGCGCAACAACGACAACCTCGGCCGCCTGACCGTCACGAACACCCTGGGCAATACGGATGGCGACACGGAGTTCGAGAAGCTCTATGTGTTGGGTGCACGCTCATTCAGCATTCGCAAAGCCGACGCAGAATTGCTCTACGACAGCGGCGACGATCTTGAACAACGAACCGCGACGCTGGTCCCGACGACCTTCAACTCCAACGGCGCTGTCGATACCTTCGATACCAGAAGCGACAACAAAGGCCCCGAGCCGGAAGGGCTCGCGATCGGGAAAGTCTCCGGCAGAACCTATGCCTTCATCGGCTTGGAGCGAACCGGCGGCGTTATCGTCTACGACATCTCCAAGCCGACAGCACCGACGTTTGTCACCTATGTCAACACCACGCCGACCGACCTGTCCCCGGAAGGTCTCATTTTCATCAAGAAGAGCCATAGCCCGAACGGCAGGCCTCTCTTGGTCGTGTCTCACGAAGTCAGCAATACCGTCACCATCTTCGAGATCGTGAGAGATCCAAAGGATGAAGACGACGGAGACAGCGAGGACGACGATGGGGAGTAGGATGAAGAAGGCGAAACGCTTTTTGGCGGTGGCCACCAATTCAGCAATCAACTGGGCTTGAATCCGGCAGTTTTCTCGTCCGACTGGTTCCTCGGCAATGAGCTGTGCTCTCGTCCAAATCTTGATTGCCGGGTACAGGGCTGTGACGGCCCGCCAGTGACGCGATCTACGAATGAGCCAAATGGCATTCAGAGACGGAGTCGGAGCGGACAGCCCGGTCAGACGCTTCTGGGTTCTCCGGGTGGGAGTTATCGTTCAAGGTGAAATCGACCCAACACGGCATGATGCAGTTCGTGTCCGCATGCTTCAAAGTTCATTTTGGGGCAGTAAATAGTGCTGGTATGGAAATCGTAAAACCCGACGACGACCTCCTCTCGCCGCTTGGATTCCAGCACGAGTCGAGGCGTCATCATCACAGCAGTCTTGCCCGTCACTTCCGCCCATTTGTCCCGGATCTGCTTCTCGTCGAGAAAGACAACCCTGAGATGTGATATTTCGTATTCTTCTCCCGGAGCGGATGAACTGATCGCACAGCTGGTAAGTGCAAGGGCAAAGATCATTCCGGCGATCCGGAGAATTCCCGAGCCATTGGCCGCATTCAACATGATCACAATGTCGGAGCCTCATTCCTCTACGGACGAACTCCTATCCTGCCGCAGATGCTCTGTCCATCTGTTCGCCGGCCATCCCTTGCCGGCATGTTCCGATCACAACAGACGTAAGCTTAGCACCAATCATGCTCTCGTCAAGCAGCGACGCACCAGAGTCGGCCTTCCCGACGATGTCGTGGCCTGCGAGATCGGTGGCGTGGTGCGAGGAGGTCAAACTGCTGGAGCGATGAGGGTGTTGCCTGATTGAATGAGCGTAATTCTGCAAAAGAACAAATGGCGCTTGACACTTTGATCGTTCTTCGAGTGAAAGGGAACCAGGAATGAATTGGTACCGTGCATCTCCACTTACAGCCTTCCTCACTACGATCTTGAAACTTTGATGTTGTTACTTGATTCCATCGAAGGCGTCCTCAGGGAACTCACGGCTATTAGGGCGGAGATGATCGCCGAGACGGTCACATCAGCCACCCGCCTGAGTCACGTGCATCCACACTATCAAGCAAGCGCCAGGAATCTCCTGCATTATCTGGCGCTCCGTCGACGCGACCTCCGTCCGTTGCAGCTCCGGTTGGCGGAAATGGGGCTGTCCTCTCTCGGGCGAACCGAACCGCACGTCCTGGCCACGGTAGACGCGGTTCTAGACGTCCTGCATCGCCTGGCACAGCGATCCTGGCAACCGCCATCAACAGAGGCTGCTGCTCTCGATTTTGCAAACGGGCAACGGCTGCTTGCCGAACACACCGAAGCCTTGCTGGGCCCCGCCCCCACCCATCGCGGGGTCCGAATCATGATCACCATGCCGAGCGAGGCCGCGGACGATTACCTGCTCGTTCATAACTTGCTCCACCAAGGTATGGACTGTATGCGCATCAATTGTGCCCATGATAATACTGCGGCATGGTTGCGGATGATCGAGCACCTGAAACGGGCCGAACAGAAGCTGGGGCGATCCTGCCGGATTGTCATGGACCTGGCTGGGCCTAAGCTGCGCACCGGGCCGCTCGAGCCGGGTCCGGCAGTGGTCCGTATTCGCCCCTGCCGCGATATTTTTGGGCGAGTCACCGCCCCCGCACGGGTTTGGTTGACCTCGGTGGCTACTCCCCACTCACCCCCTTCGCCGGCAAAGGCTTGTCTTCCCGTAACAGCGACGTGGCTGGCCCGCATTCGCCCGGGAGAAAGGGTGAAACTCATCGACGCTCGAGACGCCAAACGGACCTTCGAAATTGTCGACGTGACCGACCACGGCTGCTGGGCGGAGGCTTCTCAGACGACGTATGTCGTTCCCGGCACAGTCCTACGTCACGGGCCTGGGACAACGAATCGGGATGACCACGAGTCAGTCGTCGGCGAACTGCCGCCCGGCGAGAACCCCATCGTCCTCCGGCAAGGGGACCTCCTCATTCTACAGCGAGACCTCAAACCCGGCCGCCCTGCAACCCACGACAGTGCGGGACAGGTACTGAGCCCCGCTTCGATTGGCTGCACAATCCCGGATGTGTTCGATGATGTTCGGTCGGGGGAATCAATTTGGTTCGACGATGGCAAAATCGGCGGCGTGATCGAAAAGGTGGAACGCACAGGGGTTCTCGTCAAGATCACCCACGCACGCGTATGCGGCGAGAAGCTGAGGAGCGACAAGGGAATCAACCTGCCCGAGAGCGACCTTCGGCTGGCGGCCCTGACGCCTCAGGACCTGGAGGACCTGTCCTTCGTGGCCCAGCATGCCGACGTCGTCGAGTTGTCCTTTGCGAACAGTGCCCAGGATGTGGAGTTGCTCCATGGGTACCTGGCGAGTCTCGGAGGTCGGCAGCCCGCCATCGTGCTGAAGATCGAAACGCGGCGCGGCTTCGAGAACTTACCGGAGATGCTGCTGACAGCCATGCGGGCGCCTTGCTGTGGCGTGATGATCGCGCGAGGCGATCTGGCCGTCGAATGCGGATTCGAGCGTCTGGCAGAGGTCCAAGAGGAGATCCTCTGGATCTCGGAGGCCGCCCATGTCCCCGTGATCTGGGCCACACAAGTCCTGGAGACCCTTGCCAAGAGCGGGATGCCGTCCCGCGCCGAGATCACGGACGCAGCCATGGGGAACCGTGCCGAGTGCGTGATGCTGAACAAGGGTCCTCATATACTCAGCGCGGTGCACGTTCTGAACGATATCCTGCAGCGGATGCAGACGCACCAATCCAAAAGACGGGCCCTGCTTCGTGAGTTGCGGTTGGCCCGGGCGCTACCGACCGAGTTTAAGCTCGGAACCTGAGCGGGGCAAGGATCCTGTATCAGGCACTATTCTCAACCCCCTCTGATTCTTAAGCAGAACGGCGCACAACTCTCTCCTTGTGTCCACATCACCTGTGTCTTAATCTAGAATTTACTGCCCCTTAACTCTTCCCGACTGAACTGAGGGGGTATTCGCAGACGGCGTCGGGGTTCCGGTCACAGATCGAGACTGATCTTTCAACTCTTTGTGATAGCGAGCCACCAGGGATTTGAGCGTATCGTTATGCTGCTTCACATCCGCGTATTTATGACGCAGCGCCAGATTCTTGGCAGAGAGCAGCCTCATTTGAGCTTCGAGTTCCTTGATCCGACCCTCGACACTACCGCGTTCCTTGTCATGGTCATGTTGAATACGTTCAACCTCGTCGTGGGCGACCTGGGCTTCGTGTCCAAATTCCATATTGAGATCCTTGAGCGTCTTAACCTGTTGCTCTAAGGCATTCTTTTGGGCGCGGGCCAGGGCCAAGTCTGACTTAGCCAAATCGGTGTCGACCATTGCCTCTTCATACTTCTTTTGACTGACACAGCCCCCCATTGAAATTACCCCGATGATCACGATCGCCGCCATCCATTTTGACCTCACGTATGCCTCCCCTCTACCGCTCGCGATATATTCAACCGATGTCGGCCCTACTCTTCAACCACCAAACCACAAGGGGGGTCAGCTAGAACCGACACCTGACGGTGAGCACCAGCAGAGCAGCGACACCGACCACAAATGGGGGCCAGTTGGCGGATTGACCATCGTCGTCATGATTCCACCCCTGGTGGCTGATCGAAGGAGAGGAATATTTTGACCGGATCAACCCTGAGTAAGGAGGTTTAATCTCAATCGAGCAACCTCAATGAGAAATGGGTATTGGAGTCGGACACTGCGGTGGCGAAAGACGCCACGACCATTCGTGCGATTTCTCTCACACCCTCCCCACGCGCGTGGCATTATACGCCATCCGAGCCACGCAGAATTACGTGCAGATTAAATTATCCTCAATGTTGAGTTAGGCCGCGCACTTCATTAGGAAGGAACAAACGGGACGAATCAAACTTGTTTATGAATTTTGGAACAGTGCGGGGCTCGAATCCACAGCCCGCTGATTAAGAGTGACAAATGGGCATTTCTCACAAAACTCGTTACTGCAATGGGTTCCCCAATTCCTTTGCAGGATCGATGTCTTGGAGCGTTCCATTATTTTCATATCTTCCCGTTTCTTCCCTCTATTCCGGTCTTTTCGGATCACAAAACGGGCACACCCGTTTCAGGGCGAGGGGGAGGATATTGTTCTCGGTCTTCCTTCCGGCCCGACCTAGCATACGGGTCGGCTCCAGGTAAGGGGATCGGTCAAGCAATCGGGCTGCGCCGCTGGGAATGTGACGTGGCTAGTACGGCTTAATAACAAGTTCACCGCAGTCACTACAGCGATTGTGGCCCGTTAAAAATCCGTGTCCATCCAGTTCTAATTCCTGGTTCCTATGTTCGCATGCCTTCTGCGACTTCGACAGCCTTCGATGTGTCCGCCGTACCTGTATGGCCTCGGCTTCAGCCTTCGTCATTGTCATACCCTCCTTTGAAATACCCATCAGTAGAGTATCATGATATGCAAGGGGGCATTGAGTGAGGTTACATCTGGTCCTTGGATTTTCAACTCTTGAAGACCGAAGGTGGTAATCGTCGCCAACTTGTTGGGAGTGACGTCAATATATCCATACTCTTTCAAGGTACGGAGGAGAGGCTGGAGCTCGGCAGCATGGTGCGGATCGAATTGAATAGACAGGGCGTCATAGAGCGATGCGCCGTGCCTCATGAGATGTGCCAAGACTGTTCGTACACGATCACGTCTTTTTTTCTGCCTTCTCGCGTATTTTTGGCCGGGAGATAATGCCATGATCGTTCGTTCGCACAAGGGCAGGCTCGCCAGAATCCAACCCACAGCCTCAGTGAGAACCCTGTCAATCGTCCACCAACGCGAACGCCCTCCTCTCCCCTCGTGCCTATTTTCCTCGTTTGGTTTGCCTATTCAGACGGCAGCAATAATCAGTTGGCCCTAAAAGATGACGGTGGCAAGGTGGTAACCAAACCGCTCCGTGTCAGCAATCCGTACCCCGGGCAGATGTTTTTGAAGTTCGTGAAACACGTCCTTTGCATTCTTGGTGAGGAGGGCGGTAATGAGGCGTTTGTTCTGAGCCACACCGAGCGGGAATAGTTTTTCTTCAAGCAGGCACTGTAGGCATTGCGCGCATCTCGTAGCAGTGGTCGCAGCAATCCTGGCAAATGATGAAAGTGTGATCAGCCCTGATTGACCGAAATTGATTCCGAACAGATAGGATTCGATTCGAAAATAGACGCGCTGGTGTTCAGGGAGGGCCCACATCTCGTTGTTGTCGTACGTGCTAGAGCGTTCCTCAAGAAACGCGGCTTGGAAGTTTTGAAAGAACACCCCGTTCAGGGACTTCATGATCCGATCTGCTTCTTGCCGTGAAAGGTCCGTAATGCTCAGAGTATCCATTTCACGAATCCCAAACATTCCAACTCGCGGACTAACTGGAGGACCTCATGGAGGGAGATCATGTCCTCATAGTTTACCGCCGCCTCGGTCTTCGATGCACGCATGGTGCCTCCTTTGAGAGAGAGGATGGATGCTTGATCCTTATCTTGCACCGCACCGCCGCTTGGATCAATTACGGTGAGGTTAAGTTCACGTAAAAATGTGGCATGGGTATGCCCTCCTGGGCACAAGCCCCTCGAAGAACGAATGTCATGAAGGGCTGTACTGCACCGCTCAAAATGTCGACAGGGCACCTAAAGCCTTCGGTACAGGAAATCCACTGAATCCATTGAAGATCCATCGTGGCAGAAGATAGCCAAAAGATTCCTCACCAGATGAACCAGAGAGTGCAGCCAGCCTCGGAGCAGGAATTCATAGTCGTGTTTCACGAAATCGTCACAGCCATGAAGGTCAATAGCGTAGACCCGTAGGCACAAAGCGACCCGTTCTGGATTCTCTATGGCATGAAGGGGGCCATCGTACGCGGCTGAGTCACTAGAGAGTGTTGTGCCGGTTAAAATTAGACTGGCAACTAAGTCGGGCTGGCGCAGGAAAGACAGGAAAGTGCGGCGACTTATCCCGCCTTGCTTAGGGATATTGCATTTGGAGCAGGCGCGATTGGAGGTTCGCCGCAATTCCTGAGACAGTCTTCCCTAAGCAGTCTCTCCTCAGGTGCAACGACGCTGCATAGATATCCCGCTAAACATTGACTCGTTTACTATTCAGTGGTTCGACCACTCCGATGGAAAGCAACGAGGCATCCTGCGGGAGATCGCGCACACGGTGAGCCATTTCGAGGGCGCCGTTGAACACCACGCCATCTTCCATCGAGAGGATCGGCGTCTGGATACTCCCCGTCATGATAGCTGGCGCGCGGAGCTTGATGCATTCTGTTGCCACGATATCTCCCGTAATCTTTCCTTTACAGATAATGGTTCCGGCGGTAATTGTTGCTTGGAGAACGGCCTCATCACCAATAAGCAGGACGCCATCCGTATGGATTTCTCCATCGACATATCCGTCAATTCTCACCGTACCGCGATAGGAGATCGAACCCTTGAACTCGACTCCTTTTCCCACAAAGGCACTAATGTCTCCAGCCCCCTCGGTGTTTGGTGAGTTGGCAGCACCCATAACAACCTCTTTGCCTTCCTGCTCGCGTGAGCCCGGCCCTATTTTTTTCTCCTGCCCCCACATAAACACGCCTCCATCGAGTTGGTGACTATATTACGCCCGCCATCATGACAAGAGCCCGGCCAGAGTAATGAGACCTGAGGACAGATACAACGCCACTTACGTAGGGGATCTGTATCATTAGGTATTTATATTTGCGAGGGCAGACCCCTGCAGACCTTAGGCCTGCAGCTTGTATCCCACCCCCCTGACGGTCAGCAGGAATCTCGGATTGGCCGGGTCCGCCTCGATCTTCTGCCGCAGCGAATGAATGTGCACATCAAGTGCGTGCTCTTCGAGCGCATAGCCTTCTCCCCACACCCGATTGAGCATCTCCTGGCGAGAGAATACGCGGCGGGGTGATTCAAGGAAATGCTGGAGAATCTGGAATTCCTTTGGGGTGAGATCGACGGCATGGCCGTTGACCTGTACTTCGTGACGATCGACGTCCATCCGAAGATTTCCCGCACTATACTGGAGATGCGATTTGATACCGGCCCCTCGGCGTCGAAGGATGGCGCGTGCTCGCGCAACCAATCCACGGACACTCTCCCCGCACACGACCAAGTCCATATCCTGATCATGCTGAAGGTTCTCTTCATCGGGATAGGAGGGGTGTTCCTCTTGCACAGCGATGATCGGAACGGCGTTCAGCGTTCTGATTCGACGGAAGTTGGTGATGGAAGAGGATCGACGGTCAAGAATAATCAAGGATGGTACACTCGCTTCCGCCTCTTTAAGGGCAAGGGACTCCGTGGTCACCGCCACGCCGCGGTACCCACCCGTTTCTAACGCCTTCTTCAACGACTGCGCGAACGACTCGGACTTCAGAAAGATGAGGACCGAGTCGCGTACGAGTATGATGGGTGAAGGACCAGTCAGCATAACGAATAATGATAAGACCAGGCTAACAACACATCGTTACGGCAGAATTAAGAGTCGGTTAACACAGCTGAACGGTACGTTCACCCATGAGTCTCTGTGTTAGTGTATGTGGGATCGACTCGTTCAGCAGGGAGGTGTCATGGCTGTGTTCGTTGAGGATCTGACAGCTGTCCGGCCGGCCGTTCATTGGACGCTCCTCTTTGCCCGCCAACCAGACCCGGATTTGGAGTTCACAGAGGAGGAACTCGATCACCGGATCACCCCGACAGCAAGAGGTTCAGTGAGTCGGCGCAAGAAATCCGGGGGAGGAAGCCCGATGCTCTGGATGCTGCTCCTAGCGCTTGTCGTCGGCATGGCCTATGTCTGGATGGAGCCCGAAATGCTGACAGAATGGCTGAAGCCCTCCCTGGGTGAGAAGACCCTCACACCAATGACCATGAAGCCGTCGGCCCCATCACCCGCAGTACCGCCCTTCTCCGCACCGCAAGCCGCTCCGCGTCCGAGTAACGGAACCTCGGCCCCCTTGGGTGCACCAATTCCTCCCGCCGCTGCCGTCCCCCCTGCGCCTCCGGTAGTTGTTCCACCACCTCAAACGGCAGCCAGGGCCGCTGCACCAGCCACACCCTCCCTCGACCCGATGTTCAGTGAAGGACAGAAAGTGACCGTCATAGTGGACAGCGGGGCTCCCGGGGAAACCATGCCATTGTTCGCCAATGCATCCAGCAGCAGGCCTGGGCCGATCGTTCGGCCGGGAATTGTATTCACCATCATGGACGGTGAGCTCCAGGCCGGGGGCTGGATGTATTTTGTGCGTGGAGATGAAGGCATCGAGGGCTGGATATCGGAAAAACGGATTCGCTTAAAGTTCTAAGGATCCCGTGCTCTCAGGCGAACAGCCTGCCGAGAGCGATGAAGCGCTCATGACTCCTGTTTGTACACCAGACGGTCTTGTAAGTTGTTGAAGTAGTTGGAGGCCGCGTAGTCGGGATACAGAGAATCGTCACCTCTCCCGTACCATGTTATCGCGCCGCACCGTAAGCACGGTGGTTCTTCGCTTTACCGCAACTGGGACTTTCGACCGTCTCCTGATAGGGGCGAAGGTTGTCAACGAATTTGGTGGAGGGCACAGTTTCTGAACCTCTTTGGCGCCACTACATTTCAGGACTCGCATCCAGAGATCTTTGGCTTCGCCTCAGGAAGTGGAATCGTGCCATTGTCCGGATTGGATTTCTTTCTCGATTTTTCAGCTGATCCTATCAACGGTCAGCCGAACTACTTCGCCATAAACGGGACAGGTGGGGCGAACCCGGATCTGCTGTCTGGAGACACAGGCTCTTTTCTCGTGCAACCAGTTCTCCTTCCTCCTGCCCTGGCCCTCTTCGCCACCGGTATAGCGCTGTTGGGGCTGTCAATAAGGCGGTGGACACGGTAAAAATTGATCGGGAGTCTTCTTTGAAGATGATCGCTCAAAACAAGATTCCCCACCCCCTTTGTTCCGACTCATGGTCTCTCCACACCGGCGAAGACCCTTTAAATCGACATCGAGAGGCGCGCCGATCACATATGCGAACGTCCAACGCCCCTGTGCACACCGCGTCGGGGGCCTCCGAATCCTGACAAGGCCACGCTCTGCTCGCCACTCGTACGAAGACGAGCTTGATGTATATTTTACCTCTCCTCAACCTTGCCCCAACCAACTCGCAACGCGGGTCGATTATGCTCCGTCCAAGCATGGTGTACCACCAGATCACTGTGCGCATCCCATGAGCCTCCATTGGAAGAAAGGCGCAATCCCATGCGGGGCAGACACATGCTGAAGAAGATGGTTGTCCCCCTTGCCCTAAGCGGGCTTGTCTTCGTTCAGGGCGCGTGCATCTCTCAACTCGCATTCGCCGACCTACTGCAAGAGCGATATTCTCTCGAATGGAACCGCGACGGCGACAAAGACAACTCCATTGAGATGCGCTACGCCGCCGAACGGCGAATGGAGTGGCAACACCCCGATTTTCACAAACAGGATAAAGACTCGCTCCTGCATGTGCAGATACTCGGCATCAACGATTTTCACGGACAGATCTCGGCGGGACGGCGCGTGGCAAATCGCCCGGTCGGAGGAGCCGCAGTGCTGGCGTCGTATCTTACCGCAGCCCAGACTGATCCGAACGATCCTCGTCTCGGCGATCACACTTTCATCGTGCACGCCGGCGACCATGTCGGCGCGTCGCCTCCTGAATCGGCGCTCCTGCAAGATGAGCCGTCTATCAGTGTAGTAAACCTGCTGGCCAACCGCTTTTACCGTTTCAATGACCGAACAGACGGACGGGATCGGTTGCGCGCGTGGGAGATCGAAGAATCGAGGGACGACCGCCGTGACCGCCGGATGGATCCGAAATGCAATCTGGTCGGCACGCCAGGCAATCACGAGTTCGACGAAGGCAAAGACGAGCTGTTCCGTCTGCTGAATGGCGGCAACCACTCGACAGGACCTTTCTTAGAAAACCCCTATCGAGGCGCGCGGTTCCCGTACGTCTCGGCGAACGTTGTCGTCGAGAAGACCGGTAAGCCGATCCTCCCCCCCTTCGTCATCAAGCAGGTCAATGGAGTGCGGCTTGCGTTCATCGGCGCGGTGCTGAAGCAGACACCCACGATCGTCACGCCTACAGGTGTGGCCGGCTTGAAATTCTTGGATGAGGCGGACAGCATCAATCGCTATGTGAGATGGCTGCGCCGGGAAGAGGGGATCCACACGTTTATCGTGTTGATTCATCAAGGCGGAACCCAGACATCCTACCAAGGCCCGACCCAGCCGGGCGACCTGGTCACAGGCCAAGACATCGTCGATATCGTCTCACGATTGGACAATGACGTGGATGTGGTCGTATCCGGCCATGCCCATTCATTCACAAACACCTTGCTCAAGAACCAGAACGGCACGGAAATCCTGGTCACCCAAGCCTTCTCTTCCAGCACAGCCTACGGAGACATTGACCTGACGATAGACCGGAAAACCCGCGACGTCGTGGCGAAAAGCGCCGCGATCGTGACGACCTTTGCGGACGCAGGACCAGGCCTCACGCCGAACCTAGCGATAGCGTCGGTGGTCGCGCAGGCTGAAGCCAAGGTCGCTCCGCTCGTCAACCGGGTGATCGGCGAAGCCGCCACCGATCTGTTGCGCACGGAAAATCCAGCCGGTGAGTCAACCTTGGGCAATCTCATTGCCGATGCGCAGCGAACGGCTCTTGGTACGCACTTCGCTTTCATGAATCTCGGCGGCATCCGGGCCGATCTTTTGGCAGGTCCCGTGACGTTCGGCAAACTTTTCACAGTACAACCGTTCGGCAACAGTCTGGTCCGGATGACTCTCACCGGCCAGCAAATTTACGACTTGCTGAATCAACAATGGCTCAATCAACCCTTCCCGCGCATCTTGAAAACCTCGGGACTGACCTATACGTGGGACAACAACCGGCCGATCGGCGATCGCATCGTCGAAGTGCGCCGAAACGGCGCCCCGATCGATCGGCAAGCAAGCTTCTCCGTGACCGTCAACGATTTCATGGCAGCGGGAGGCGACAACTTCACGGTGTTGACGCAGGGGCAGAATCAGGAGGGCGGGCCGATCGACTTGGATGCCTTGATCACCTATGTCCAAGGCTTGCCGCAGCCTTTCTCAGCGGCCATTGAAGGGCGAATTGTGCGGTTGAACTGACGACGAGTGATCACGCGTTTCACACAACCAAAGTGAAAAATGACGCAGGTCATGACGCGAGCGACAACCATCATGTCCGGCCTCGCATTCGTTACCGCACTGGCCGCATATCGTAACGGAAGGGCCACGCCAGGCAAAGCCCCTGTCGAACAAGGTGTGGCCAGCAAGAGGTGTCTGGATGAGAAGCGGTCACGACATGAGCGCATTTGCTTAACTCCAGCAACGACACGAACCGTTTGGCATTATTCCGCCAGGAATGCTGTCGCGCATACACCACACTATGGCTAGGTTGAGATTCCACGCGCGCCGAGGACGGCCTGGCGCAGATCGATATCCCATCCCGAAACGGTGAAATTTACGCATCATTAACAAGCCTCTAACCGTGGCGCAATGCCGGCTTGGTAGAATCACACCAATATATATAACCAAATATCAAAGGAGGAGAACAGATGGTGACAGTCAGTCAACTCATGAAACGAGATCTCGTGACGGTAGATTCCGGCACCTCGGTCGTCGAGGCCGCCAAGTTGATGAAAGCCTGCAATGTGGGAAGCGTGTTGGTGTCTCACGATCACCAGATCATCGGCATCGTCACGGAATCGGATGTGGTAAGGAAATTCGTGGGAGCCGACAAGGCATGCTACTTTATCCCTGTCGAAGACATCATGAGCAGCCCGATCGTGGGGATCGAAGAGCGCCGCCCGCTCACCGAGGCGGCAGACCTCATGAATAGGCACCAGACCCACCACCTGAGTGTCACCAAGGGCGGGACGGTGGTGGGTACCCTCTCCGTCCGCGATCTGCTTCGCCCCGTCGCTATAGACGAATTCTAGACGCCAATACTCCTTTCCTTTTACCAACTTTCTTCCCACCCCGTGTCTTCCGCACCCGGTGCGGAGGAGACGGGGCTCTCTGCCTGCCCAATTTTACTCAGGGGCCGTCCCCTCCGCGGCCATTGGCAAAGGGAGACCTTGTTGGGTGGACTTTTCAAGTATCGTGCGTGGATATTCTCATCGCGACCAAGGCGTGCAGGCCATCACAGCTCAGCTGTGCTGAACTGATTTTTCCTTACCCTCTTAAGCCCGTAGCTTGTATCCCACGCCCCTGATGGTCAGGAGAAACATTGGACTGGCCGGATTCTGTTCGATCTTCTGCCGCAGTGAGTGAATGTGTACATCGAGCGCGTGTTCTTCAAGCGCATAGCCATCCCCCCAAACCCGGTTGAGCATCTCCTGGCGAGAAAACACCCGGCGAGGCGACTCGAGAAACTGTCTCAGAATCTGAAATTCCTTTGGGGTCAAATCGACGATATGACCGTTCATCTGGACTTCGTGACGATCGAGATCCATCCGAAGATTCCCCACACTATACTGCCTGTTCGTCCTGAGGCCCGCCTCTAAGCGTCGAATGATGGCACGCACCCTCGCGGTCAACTCACGAACACTCTGGCCGCACACGACCAAGTCTATGTCCCACCCATAATCTTGAAGACACTCTTCATCCTGACAGGAGGCGCTTCCTTCCTGCACGACAACGATCGGAACCTTGTCCAATACTCTCATTCGGCGGAGGTTGGTGACGGCTCCGGAGTGACGATCAAGAATGATCACGGACGGCACGTGTACTTCTGCTTCTGAGAGAGCAACGGACTCCGTGGCCACCATTATACTGCGGTATCCGCTCGCTTCAATCGCCTTCTTGACCGACTGTGCGAACGATTCGGCCTTCAAAAAGATGAGCACTGAGATACGTACATTTATCATGGAATATTTCTCGATCACCACAATGACACGATCATATGTATGCCAGGCCCAACACCATGTCGTTACACCAAGATTTAATATTTGTTAAATTGCGCAGACGCGCATGAATCCTTTGACAAAACATTCAGGCTGGAGTTAATTCCGATTTAACAATTCATTGATCTTATAGAAACAACATTCTGGCATCCTTCCTACGTCGAACGCTGAAGCATGGTCTCTCCGAATCTGTCTCGTGTGTTTCGTCTAACGAAACTAACCGGATAGACCATGTACATATTGGAGGACACGGGAATGAAAGCCCGACAGAGAATGACACAATATCCCCGTTCAGCCTCGGTGGGTATCTCTGTCTTCCTTACATTACTCTTTGCTGTCGTCTTCCAAGTCTCAGCACAAATCATGCCCTCGCTGGATCCCAAGATCCCACCCTATCAGGTGGTGAGCAACCTGGCCGGGACCCTTTCAGTCGCCGGGTCTGACACCATGAAACCATTAATGGACTCGTGGTCGGCAAAACTCCGACAACTGTATCCCGGCCTCACCATCAAAGTAGAAAGCAACGGATCCGAGACGGGAGTCGCCGCGTTGCTGGAGGGAAAAGTTCAGGTTGCCGTGATGTCTCAGCGTATGACGCAGCAGGAGATCGTTGAATTCAAGCGGGAGTTCGGTTATGAACCAACTGAGATTCCTGTTGCCGTGGATGCACTAGCCGTCTTCGTACATAAAGATAATCCGATCGAAGGATTGACCCTCGCCGAGGTCGATGCCATCTTCTCCAAAGAACGGCGACGCGGGTTAGAATATCCTGTCCGTATGTGGGGTGAGGCGATGGTGTTCGAAGAAGAGTGGGCGGAAGCGCCTATTCAAATCTACGGGCGGAATGGGAATTCCGGTGCTGCCTCATTCTTTAGAGAGCACGTTCTGAACGGGGCTGACTTTAAGAAGCCTATGACGGTGGGCGTCGGGTCGGCCTCGGTTGTGATGGAACTGATGAGGGATCGATTCGGAATTGGATTCTGCAGCATCGGCTATCAGACATCGCAAGTCCAGCCTGTCCCCCTGGCCGCAGTCAAGGGTGGACGGTACGTCGCGCCGACATTTGAAACGGCGATAAATGGGTCGTACCCTTTGAGACGCAATCTGTATCTTTATATCAACCGCTCACCGAAAGTTACACCGCCAGGCCCGCTTTTTGAGATTGTGAAGTTCGCTCTGAGCCAGCACGGGCAGAAAATTGTCGTGAACCAAGGGTACTACCCGCTTCCGACGATGGAACTTAACCGACTGACCACGATGTGGGCGACTCCTGTGCGAACTGCGGCTACTGAAGGGCCATTGGCCAAGGTCCGTGACTAGGCCCCGTTGACAATTACCAACCCACCACGTCAAGGCATTCTTGCCACTCCACCCATGAACCAACTCATCTGCCTGGCTTTTCTTGCCTTCGTTGGCGTCGAACTGATCGGCGCCTGTAGCCCCAGACAATTCACCACCATCACGATCTATGACGATCCAACGACCTACGTCCGATTGGAATTTGATCGGACGGTGAAGAAAGGAACGGAACGCTCCCATCCGATCTCGCTCACACCAGAACAGATCGCCTCGATCTTGGACGGGGTGAGGATCGAAGAGCCCATTGCCCTTGTTCGAGGGGACATTCTACAGCGAGATCCTGTTCCGCTCATCCATCCGGCCTTTTCCGATAAAGACATTGCATTCTTCGCACCGCTATTAACACTGGCACTGAGTAAAGCGACGCCGGAAGAAGTCGTAACGTTCTATCAGACCAGAAAGACCTCAGCACTCACCCGAGAAGTCACGTCCGGAGGGCTGTTCGTACGAGGCGACGAACTGCATCTGATTCTTGCGAACTACCGGTCGCCTACTCACTATATGGCCGACGCTGGGGTCGCCGATACACAGGACGACCGGTTGACGCCGATGCAATCGCTGGCTCCGCAACGCGTCCGCCTGGATTTTGAGCCGTACTCAGCCAAGTGGGAACGACCCGCTGGAAACTTGGAAATATTCTTTCAACGAGACCACCGCGAATTGATCGTGCTATACAAGCAACTCCCGTCCCACCCCCGGGCTCAACCTGCCGCCCAGCCTGGAGCGGTTCCCTAGCCTCACGGGCGCGAGCACCGGTTTGCTAGAAGCTCCACTGGAGTTGGAATCTCAGCAAGTTGCCGCTTTGGAGCTGATAGGGGGTCTGGAAGCACGCGATCTGCGAGGCGGGGCTTGCGCAGGTCTGATTGCTCCCTGTGATAGGAAGGGTAGCCGACTCCCCTGAGGTTCGCTGAGACCAGGAATAGGCGATGGTCAATTCGATTGCGCGATTGAACTGATACTCGATCCCCAGCTCTGTTTCCCGCACCGAGTATCGCGGCGCATTCTCCTCAAGTTTTCTGCCTCCGAAATATTCCTGCATTCGTACATACGGGAAGATGTTCTGGCAATAGGTGTCGCATTTATAATTGTAAAAGAGCTGGATATAGCCGCCGCGCAAGGAGCCGAGTTCCACCGCTGTCCTGGCCGCATTCAGCTGAGGCCCCCTCCCGATGTTATACTCCGCCTGAAAGCCGAACGGTTGAGGGAAAACAACCACGTGCCACGCGACTCGTTCGTCGAGATAATTCCCGTCATTCGTCAGTTGAGGAACCGCACTTTGTCCTGCGTTCAGCGTCGGATCGGTAGGCACGACGGGAAAGGTCGGAACGACGACCTGTCCCGTATAGGCATCCATCCCGACCTCGACGATCTGACCATTCGAAAATTCATAGGGATACGACGAATGAAATACAATGTGCTTATTTTTGTTCGCATCGCGCTTATTCGCCGCCTGACCGTTGAAAACACCGATGCCCACCATACCGTAGTCGCCGGAGCCCTTGAGGCCGCTATCCACTAACCGACGGAACCGCTCGCGCACCGCTGTCGGTGTGTAATACAGAAAGACTCCCAGATTGCGCTCACCGGGGAAGGCGCTGTTCATCGGATCGGTGCGGTCGAACGCCAGCCGGTTTTGGCTAGATTGCAAGTTTTCGAATGAATAGGGCACCTTCGATATTCCGGCTCGGATCCGCCATTCTTTATTCTCCGTCAGAAAGAGATCGGCATAGGCATCGCGGAGCACTGTTGTGCCTTCTGAATTGCTCACGAGGCCTGCGAATTCACTCTGGAGATAGACAAACACCCGATCATGAGGCTGGCCACTGACAATGAGGCGGGCGCGGCGCATGAAGAACTCGTTGTTCTTGCCGATCGAGCGATCCCCCTGGGAATCGACCAGTAGATCGTTGTTCGGTGTGAAATTATAGCGAAATTGGGTGTAGCCGCGGATGCTGATTTTTTCGTACCATCGTTCTCGGACAGGCACATCGCTGATCCCTCGGCTTTGCTCTATGGCTTTCGCGTCCCGTTTTTCCTCCTCTGCTTTCAGCCGGACCCACTGATCGACGGTGATCTGCTTATTTTCCAAGAGGACGTCCTCAGTCGGACCTCCCCACCCGTCACGCCCCCAGCACAAAGAAACCAGGATAGCGATGAGAGCGATACGTAATGTCCCCCTTGCGACGGTGAAAACCCGGTCACACATGCATCCTCCAAACCAAGCTACGCAATGGCCATCCAGGCTGAGGAGCATAGGGAGTAACGATTACGGCCAGGTTACGACGCGATCCAGGACGGGTAAACTCGTGAAGAGGAGCTACTATCTCAGCCTGGCTTCAGCGGGTTGCGGAAATACTATTTCGGCGCAGCAGGCTACTAGCCCGCATTATTCATGACGGTTCGTCGCGAAATCGCGCAGTCGCGTTGTGAGACGGGCACGCGGAGCCGTGAGGTCCCGAGGCGTACTTTAACAGTACGTCGAGGGAGCCTTCGGCGAGCCTGCCCGCCGAAGGCTCGTCGCAGCAGCGAATCCGCGATTGCAGCAGAAGTGCTCATGAATAATGCGGGCTAGGGTCACATGTCTGGGACAAAGAGAGTATGCCACCGAAGGATGCTCAAAGAGGCCATCTAGCAGTTTGTTGACAAATGAGATGACAACACCGGAAACGACACCACGTCTGAGATCACTGACGGAAGCTGAATGGCCCGCAGGCTGTTCAGAAAGACCGTCCAGCAAGGCCGCAGCGAGCGAAGAGGCGAGTCGGTACGTACTGCCGTTCGTGCGAATCGTCGCCCTTTGAATGAACTTAGCGAACGCAAAAGCCCCACCGTCATCCCAGAATCCGAGGGCGCCGTTCGGCACGTTGAGCCTCTGAGCGATGTGAGAATGCCGATGACGGACTTTTTCAGCATCCTGTCATGGAAGCCGATTGCCTGACACCATCGTGCCCCTGAACTGCTGCCAGTTCTGGCGAAGCGACTTCAGCAAGGAGAAAGGGAACTTGGGTGACTCATCGGCAGAGTCGATTCGACTGGCGATGTCTTTAAAATTTGGGTCAACCTCATGAATTTTACGATACTGATCATACGCTTCATCGCGGTGGCCCGACGTATCCAACGTCAGCCCCAGAACATAGCGGACCTGCAGGATATCCGTCGCCTTCGCACCGTTGACAGCGAGGGCATGGCGAAACGACAGAGCGGCGTCATCCAGCTTTCCGATCGCCCGCAAACAAAACCCCCGCTGTGCCGCCGCCTTAAAACGGTAGACCGGATCCCCTTCTGCCTCCTCGAACTTCTTGAGCGCCTCTCGATACAATCCGGCCTGCTTTAAGTCGAGCCCTTCCCTATACAATTCGCTGGAAGCATGTTCCTGAACTGCAACTACGGGCAGCGCAGGAGTATCCAGTCGCACAGACACAGGCATGGGATCAGGCAGCGGCGTCGGCACATGCTCCTGAACTTCCTGATTGAGCCGACCCGGATCGAGGAGGATGGTTCGTGGATCTACAACGGCCGGCAGGATACCTCCGTGCGCACGGTCAACGGCAGCCTGCAACAACAACGCAGCAGTAATACGGTCAACCCCTTGCCCGAAACCATACATGAGCGCCAAGTCACACAGTTGATTGATCAAACGCGGATTGCCACCGCTGAGCTGGTGAAGCAGCGAACAGGCGTACTTCGTCAAGAGATCGGGCCGGCCCCCTGCCACGCGGAGCCGATGTTGCACGTATGATTTCGCTTCATCTTCATCGAGCGGCTCGAGCGCATAATCCACTGCCACGCGTTGCGCCAATTGCTGCATATCGCTTCCGGTCAGCAATGTGCGAAGGTTGGGTTGCCCCGCCAAAACGATTTGGATACCGCTCTGTCGACCGTCATTGATGTTGGACAGGAGGCGGAGGTCTTCCAGCATTTGGATGTTGAGGTTTTGAGCCTCATCGACGACGAGGAGTACTTGTTCCCCAGCGGAAAAGGATCGCCCGAGAAAAGCGGTGAGTGCCCGGAAGTACCCGACCGTATCCTGGGCAGGACATTCCAGCCCGAACGCATCAGCCACCCAAGGCAGGAGACTGTTGGCATCCGGATGGGTCGTCGTAATGACTCCAACGGTAAACCGACCCCTGCTCTGGTCAAGAATTGTGTTCAACAATGTCGTCTTGCCGGTCCCCGGGTCTCCCGTCAACACGGTGAACACCGCACGGTTGTAAAGCCCGTATTCGAGGAGATTCAATCCCTTCTTATGCCGGGTGCTCAAGAAAAGGAATTCAGGATCCGGCAACAAGGAAAACGGTTTTATGCGGAACTTGTAGAAAGACTCGTACATAGAGCGCCTACCCTCTCTCTTTCACATTCCCCGCGTTCGTACGCTTCATGGTGGACAGGCTGAGGTGATCGCGGCCGGTTTTATTCAACACGGTCCCCAGGATCGGAACGCTGCCTTTCAAGGTCTGCATGATTTGCAGAAATTCAGGCTCTGTGGTCTTACCTTCCTCCACAACGAGAAGCAGGGCGTCCAATTGGGGAGTGAAAGCCAGCACATCCGCCCGGTCAAGCGCCGGTGGAAGATCGAAAATCACGATGCGAGAGGCGTAACGATGTTTCAACTCTTTCCCGAGCGCGCTCATGCGCGGGGAGGTGAGGGCCTCAGCAGAATGATCTGTTCCCCTCCCGCCCGGCAACACAATCAGCCGGCCCAGGCCAGGATAGACCAACAGATCCTCGATTGGCCGGTTGTCCAGCAAGAACTCCGTCAGCCCCTCATCGGACTCCAGCCCGAGCTCCCTATGAAGGCGTGGCGCGCAAAGATCGGCGTCAACCAGGAGAACCGTTTGGGTGGGCTCAGCAGCCAGTGCAATAGCTAAGTTTATAGACGTAAGTGTTTTACCTTCCCCGTCTCTGGGGCTGGTGATTCCGAGCACGTTCCAGTTGTTCTCGCGCAATCGATGGATCACCTGCGTTCTAAGTATTTTGTAGGCATTCGAGAACTGGTTCGAATTTCGGCCGGTAAGAATGCGATGGCGCTGCAAGATCTCGTCGGAAATCACGACCGAACGGGTCCGCGAATAGATCACGGCCGGCGAGGTTGCCGCGTGTGGTCCGTTCGACCTGAGAGGCGAATGCCCGGCATTGTGCCGCTCCTTAAATCGGTCCATTGCACTCTGTAGATTATCTTTTATCATGAGCGGAGCCTCTCTCCTCTCATACCAAGCCAAGCTTTCTGAGCGCCGCGAACCAGACGACATCCAATGGGGACCCCATCGCCAACACGAACACGACCAGCAACACCACCACCCCTGCTCCGGCGACAGCGAACCGGACCCGATGGCGGGCCAATCGCTTCACATCGTCTTGATTAGGGATATAGGGAATGAGCGCCAGCGGAGGCAGTCCTGCAAGCCTACTAAGCTGTTCGCCACCGCGAATCGAGCGGTCGAGCTGTTCAAGCACTGCGCCGCTGCCGACTCCTCCTCCGATCGCGAGAAGCAGACCTAGGAACATAATGACGGGACGATTGGGTTTTTCCGGCTTCTGCGGAAGGCCCGGAGGGTCAATGAGAGAAAATCGCTCCCCTTTGCGCTGAACTTCCAATTCTTTCGATACCTCTGCTTCCAAGAGGCGGGATACGATTTCCTGGTGCTTCCGGATCGATTCTTCACGCCTCCGACCAAGATCCAGGTAGGCAGGCTCAAGTTCGATCGTCCGTTCAAGCCGACCTGCATAGGCATCCACCCGGCGATTAATGCCGTCTCGCGATTTTCGAAGCGATTGGAGGGAAGCCGCAACCGAGGAGAGTTGTGAGCTAATATTGATATAGGCCGGATTCTCCGGCTTGATGATGGAAACCTGAGTCCCCGCCGCAGGCACACGCTGCAGCTCCTGGTCAAGCGAAGCGACGATCTGTCGAGACCGAATCACATCGGGATGATCAGCGCCGTACCGATCGACCAGGCTTGCCAAGTGGGCCTGTTCCCCGGTCAGCTTCTTATGCAACTCTTCGGGCGTGGCATGCTGGCCGGTTTCTCGCTCCAACGCGGCAATCTCTTGTTGCATCTTGAGTACGTCAGGATGCTCAAGCGACAGATATCCCGCCGCGCTGGCATACTGAGCCCGCAAGGCCTTCAGCCGCTCGGCCGAATCAAGAATACGTTCCCCGCCGGCAGAAATGATGGGGGTATGCGGCTTGAGAGACGCGAGTTCTCCTTCCAGATACGTTTTCTTTTCCTCTAACATTCTGATATCGCGGTCGGTATCCTGGAGCTCGCGTTCGGCCTGGTTGAGCATCGACATGTTCAGCGACGTCAACTCCGGCAACGCTCCATCCGCCTTCTGCTTCACCACGGCAAGTTGAGAATCCAGTGCCCCTATTTTTTGAGCGAGCTGTTCAGATTCCTTTTTCAGAAAGGAAGTGGTTTCTTGCGCATGCCGCTCGCGCGACCTGAGGTTTTCCCCTAAAAACAGGCTCGTCAGTTCATTCGCCACCTTCTGCGTAATGTCCGGACTCTCTCCGTCGTACGTCAGCGTGAACGCGATGGTCGCCTGTGTTGCGTTTTGCGTCCGTTTGTCGATGACTTTGGCATTGATCACATCTACACGCATGTCCTTGGTAAAGCGCTCCAGCACTTCTTCCGTGGAGCTATTTTTACGCAAATTCTCATACAGCCCGTATTGCTCGATGATCTTCCACAGAGTCGAGCGGGTCATGACCTGCTGCTTGATGGTCTCGATCCTCTGATCGGCATAGCTGGTGATCGCGGACCTGACGATGTCGGAGGGAATCTCCTGCTCCTCGATCAAGATGGTGGCGGTCGAGCGATAGGACGGCGGAAGCAAGAACGCCAGCGCCACCCCGGCCAACATGATGACAAGGGCCACGAGAGACATCGCCCACTTGCGTCGCCGGACGATTCCCAGCACATCTCTGAAATCTTTTTTCGGCTGTTCCATGGGCCTGTAACCTTCCACGTGCATCGCTTCCGGCGACTTCCTCATCGCGATATCGAGAGTTTCGGCATGCTGTACGTCAACTTCAGGAAGGTCGAATGCCCTCTCCCGATAATGGTATCATCCGTCGCATCGGTCATTCGATGGGCATAGGTGTACGAGGCCTCCAGCGACCACCAGTCGTTCAACCTCCAGGTTGTGGTAGGGGTCGCGGTGACGACACGCGTTTCAAAGCTCTGAAGGCCCTCGCTCTGCACTGGAATTCTCTCAA
>JBGTMB010000113.1:0-5624 GCA_041743755.1 Nitrospiraceae bacterium
GAGCTTACTTATTGGACCTTCAGCAGGATTGGGATGGGGAGGGAAGTCCAGGCTATTCCGAAGAGACTTGGGAAAGAGCGTCAAAGTTTGTATTGGAACACAGCAATCAGCTGGCTGAATCCAAGGGGGTTAAAACGCCTATTCCAAAGATACTCCCAGGGCCCAATGGAAGCATTGACCTTCTATGGAAATCAGATGACTATGAATTGCTTCTTAATATTCCTGCTGACTCGGAAAGTCTTGCCAGCTTTTACGGAGACGACAAAGGAAATCTATACATAAAGGGTAAACTCGCTCCCGACAAAATCAACCAAGGGCTTCTTCAGTGGTTAATGAGTCATCAGACACCGTAAGTGCTTGGCCTCAAGAATCGATTCCTGACAATGATGAGTTGTTCATGCGGGTGCACCATCAGTGGACTCGCAACGGAATAGCACTCCCTGGCGCTTTCAAGGACCCTGATGGGGGGATGTCTACTGATTGGGCCAAGTACTCTACCCCCGAAGAAACGTTGAGACGTGCTCGGAAGAATCCCCAAAATAACGGTGTTGTTAAGCTGCAGGTGAGTAAGGTTAGAGCAATCCAGAACCAGACTGTGAACCACACACCAGAAATAACAAACCGGGCTCATACGGACGTATTGGGGGTAAAAGACGAGGAGGTGAGACTCAAACTTACCAGAGTCTATTCGTGGATTATTGACCCACCTTGTGATCCTTCCTGATATCTCCTCCGTTAGATCCAATTCTAACCGTGACCATTGTGATTGGGAAAGTGGCTGGGGGACTAGGAATCGAACCTAGGTAGCCGGCTCCAAAGGCCGGCGTCCTACCGCTAGACGATCCCCCAGCGCGGTATGAAACCGAGGCATAGTTCTGAAAGTACGGGCGGGAAAGCATATTTGGCTGGGGGACTAGGAATCGAACCTAGGTAGTCAGATCCAGAGACTGACGTCCTACCGCTAGACGATCCCCCAACCAGCATTCACAGTAATATATGGCATGTGATTCCGTCAAGATCGACGCGGGTTTGCTCGCGGGGGCCGGCCGATTACACTGAGGCCCGTTCGACCCCCTGGCGGAGACGAAACAATGTCCGGTCTCTTCCCAGTATCTCCATGACATCGAAGAGGCCAGGGCTAGCCGTGCGACCGGTCAGGGCCACGCGGACTGGTTGAGCCAGCTGTCCCATCTTCATCCCCTCTTCTTCAACCAGCTGCTTGAAGGCCTCTTCCCATGGCTGTTTTGAGAAAGAAGGGAAGGCCTCGAAACGAGCAAGTAGCTTACTGAGGATCGGTGCCATGGCCGGCGTCAAAAACTTCTTCGCCGCCTCTTCGTCATAGGTCACGGCCTGCCCAAAATACGGCCTCACCCAATCGACCATCTCCACAAGCGTCTTCGCCCGTTCTTTCACTAGGACGACGAGTTGCGCAAGCCAGCTGTCTGAGACAGCATGGATTTCCTCTGTCAGTCCTGTTGATTCCAACAGAGGCACTAGTGCCCGAGCCACCTGTACTGGTGGACTCATCTTAATATATTCAGCGTTGACCCAAAGAAGCTTCTCGGGGTTGAACACGGCGGCGGACGTTTGGACATGTTTCCAGGAAAATTTCTCGATCAGTTCCTCGCGGGTGAAGAGTTCCTGGTCTCCGTGTGACCACCCGAGCCGAACGAGATAATTGACCATGGCATCAGGCAGATACCCCATGTCTTTATAGGCCATAATTGAGGTAGCCCCATGCCGCTTCGAAAGACGGGCTTTGTCCGAGCCCAGAATCATCGGTAGATGCCCAAATTGAGGGGCCGAAAACCCGAGCGCTTGGAAGATCGGAACCTGCCGTGGCGTATTCGTCAGGTGATCGTCTCCACGTACCACATGGGTGATGTTCATCAACGCATCATCAACCACCACTGAAAAATTGTACGTCGGATAGCCGTTCGATCGGAGAATGATCAGATCATCCTGCACCGCGTTATCGAAGACAATCTTACCTTTGATCAGATCATCGACCACGGTCTCTCCCTCTTGCGGAGCTTTGAATCGCAGGGCCGCGTCACCGGCCGGATTTATGAGGCCACGATCACGGCAACGGCCGTCGTATTTCTGCGACAGTCCCTTGGCCTCGGCTTCCTTGCGCCTAGCGTCAAGCTCTTCCGCTGTGCAAGCACACCAATAGGCATGGCTCGTTTCAAGAAGCTGCATGGCATGATCGCGATAGAGGTCTATGCGCTGGGTCTGCCGATAGGGCCCTTCATCCCAATCGAGCCCCACCCACTTCATGCCGTCGATGATGGCCTGGATCGATTCGTCCGTCGACCGACTTTGGTCCGTATCCTCAATGCGGAGAATGAAGACGCCCTTCTGCTGGCGGGCAAAGAGCCAATTGAATAGCGCCGTGCGGACTCCTCCAATATGGAGAAAACCGGTCGGGCTGGGCGCGAAACGCACTCGTACCTGAGTCATTGCATACTCACCGATGTGATACGAAAAGGTCGGTATCTATAACATGCAGGGAAAAGCCTTGTACAGGAAACGTGGAGCTTTCATCTCGTTGTCGCTTCTGCTATGAGGAAGCAGGAGATCGTGATGGCCGAATTTACGCAAGCAGCGACGGTGCTCTCGGTGAACGATCTCACCTCCCACACTCGCCAGCTTGTGCTTCTTCCTACCGTTCAGAACATTGTGTTCCAGCCCGGCCAGTGGGTTTCACTCAAACTGCCGGTCGGGGCCGCACCACCGCTCAACCGGGCGTATTCGATGGCAGCGCCTGGCACGCCGTCAGGCGAGTTGACCATCATCTTCGATCGCGTACCGGACGGTGTGGGATCCAATTATCTCTACACACTCAAACCCGGCGATGTCATATACCTTTCAGGCCCCTATGGAAACTTTATGCTCCCACAGCAGCTCGACCGTGATCTCTTATTTGTTGCCCTATACACGGGCCTTGTCCCAATCCGTTGCATGCTGAAACAGCTGTACGCACAGCGACAGACCGATACGATTCTTTTGATTGCGGTCGCCCCTGCAGAGGATGAATTCCTCTTTCATCAGGAACTGTTGACCTTGGCTGTGACGTATCCGAAGTTTCGCTATCTCTCGCTCGTGGCTTCGGAAGGAGAGCAACAGGGTGTCGATCTCGTGCGTCCCATGCTCAGGCCGTTGATTGAGAAAGCGCCAAAAATGATTCCGATGTTGTGCGGCACGAAAAGCTTTGTGCGACCACTGCGAGCCTATCTTGTGGAAGCGGGATATGACCGAAAAGAAGTAAAAATAGAGACCTATGACTAACCCGAATTACTCATGAAGCTTCTGCTGCAAGCGCGGATACACGGCTACGACGGTCAGTCTCGCCGTTCACCTCTTCGACATACTGCACGAGTATGCCTCAGGACTTCACAGCTCCGAGTGCCCATCTCGCTTCGTGTCTGCACGCTTTCGCCAAGAACCTTCATGAATAATGCGGGTTAATGGCCTTCATTGACGAGGTTCTTATTGACCGCCGGGATTTCGACCACAATATCTTTTGTGCCATTTGGCACACATTGGCAACCAAGCCGTGACTGCAGAGAAGTGATTGGTGCTTCTTCCAGTTGATCGAACTCATCGTCCGTGCCTTCATTACAGCTCTCAAGCCCCTGTTTGACGATGACATGACAGGTTGAACAGGCACAGACCCCCCCGCAAACATGTTCCAACAGAATTCCATTGCCCATTGCCACGTCCAGGAGGCTCCCGGGGAGCCCGGTTGGGCCATAGGGAATCTTGGTCGGGTCCACCTCAACCTTCGTCTCCACACCGCCAGGGGCAATAAATGTGACGGTATAGGCTACGTGTGGAAGCTCGTAGTCAGCTTTTTGAATATAAGGGTTGGTCCCGCCCATCTACCCGTTCCTTTCTCTGCCTGCATCAGCCATATTTTCTGCTGTTGACAGTTTTGAAACTTGCGTGATATTCTTAATACGACCTTATTGATCGGAGACCATTATAGTCTCCGACCTTGGAGATCGGCAATAGCAATGTTGAAGATTTCGAAAAAAGCAGATTATGCCCTCATGGCCCTTCAGCATATCGCGACTGTCCAATTTGGCGATGTGACGCCTGGGCGCGTGGTCAATACGAAGGAGATTGCGGAAGAATATAACATCCCTCTCGAGCTACTGGCCAAAGTGCTTCAGACTCTTGCCAAGAACGCACTGATCGAGAGCCACAATGGCCCCAAGGGCGGATACGTGCTGGCCCGACGCGCGCACCAGATTACGATTGCGCAAATTCTCGAAAGCATCGAGGGTCCCCTGGGTATTACCGACTGTTCACACGAGAAGGACGGAGAGCTCTGCATGCAGCGGGAAAATTGCCATATCCGCACACCACTCTTAAAAGTTCAGGACAGTATTGCCCAATTGCTCAATAGTATGACTCTGCAAGACATGATGGGCGGCACACCCCTTATCACCATTCAGTCCCCTGCGGTACAAGGAGTTGAACGATGAAACTGCCTATTTTCTTAGACAACCATTCCACGACGCCGATGGATCCACGCGTATTGGACACCATGCTTCCTTACTTCGTCGAGAAGTTCGGAAACGCGGCAAGCCGCAACCATGCGTTTGGGTGGGCCGCAGAGGAGGCTGTCGAGCAAGCCAGAAAGCAAATCGCAAAGCTGATCAAAGCCGACCCGAAAGAGATCGTGTTCACGAGCGGCGCCACTGAATCGGACAATCTCGCGATCAAGGGCGTGTTGGAAATGTACAAAGAAAAGGGCGACCATATCATTACATCGTCCACCGAACATCGCGCCGTGCTCGATACCGTCAAATCGTTAGAGGGCAAGGGCAAAGCGGTAGTCACCTATCTTCCCGTCGATAAATTCGGGATGGTGAATCCCGAGGATGTGCGTAAAGCCATTACAGACAAAACAATCCTCATCTCCATTATGCTGGCGAATAATGAAATCGGCACGATCAACCCCGTCAAAGAGATCGGGAAAATCGCCAAGGAAAAGAGCATCCTCTTTCATTGCGATGCGACGCAAGGCGTTGGCAAGATCCCGGTTGATGTACAGGATATGGGAATCGATCTCATGTCCTTCACGAGCCATAAGATGTACGGACCCAAAGGGGTCGGGGCGCTCTACGTGAGAAAGAAGAATCCTCGGGTTCGCATTGCGGCACAAATGGATGGTGGTGGGCACGAGCGTGGTATGCGCTCAGGAACGCTCCCGGTGCCCTTAATCGTGGGATTCGGCAAGGCCTGCGAACTCTGCGAGCAGGAGATGGCCAAAGATACTGTGCGATTGATCGCAATGCGCGATCGTCTGGAGGCCAGTATCATGAAGGCCCTCGAAGAAAGCTATCTAAACGGCCATCCGACCAATCGGCTCCCCGGCAACCTCAACATCTCCTTTGCCTATGTGGAAGGTGAATCGTTGCTGATGGGTATGAAGGACATTGCCCTCTCGTCCGGTTCGGCTTGTACCTCGGCCACGTTGGAACCCTCATACGTGCTTCGCGCATTGGGTGTAGGGACGGAGTTGGCACACTCTTCGATTCGCTTCGGTCTGGGCCGGTTCAACACGGACGATGAGATCGACTATACGATCAAGAAGGTGACTGAGATCGTCA
>JBGTMB010000114.1:0-4156 GCA_041743755.1 Nitrospiraceae bacterium
AGAGTTTTGCCAAAGCGGGTATCGCTACGTTCCAGGGGCGGGCGCGCTTCGCAGATAGAACCACCGTGCGGGTGGGTGAGCGGACCCTGCAAGCAAAGCATGTGGTCATTGCCTCCGGCGCTTGTCCCGCCAAGCTCGGCATTCCAGGCGAAGAGTTTCTCGCCACGAGCGATCAGTTTCTGGAATTAAAAAAGCTCCCGAAACGGATTATTTTCGTCGGCGGTGGCTATATCTCGTTTGAGTTCGCTCACGTGGCTGCGCGGGCCGGCGCTGAGGTTCAGATTCTTCATAGAAGCCCCAGACCCCTCGCAGGTTTTGATCCGGATTTAGTGAAGCAATTGGTAAAAGCGACCGAAGCGATCGGTGTTGAAGTGCACTTAGAATCGCCTGTCGAAGCAATCGAAAAATCTTCTAAAAAGTTCATCGTACACACTTCGCGGAAGAGCGGTAAAAAATCCTTTCAAGCGGACTTAGTCGTTCATGGCGCGGGCCGGCTGCCGGAAATCGATGATCTCGATTTGGAAAAGGCAGGCATCGCGCACACAAAAACGGGAGTGACGGTCAACGAGTATCTTCAGAGCGTTTCCAACCCGGCGGTATACGCCGCGGGTGACGCCGCTGCCACTGAAGGCTTGCCGCTGACACCCGTGGCCAGCATGGAGGGGCGGGTTGTGGCAGCCAATCTTTTGAACGGGAATCATCAGAAACCAAACTACGCGGGAATCCCATCAGTGGTTTTCACGGTACCGCCCTTGGCCTCGGTCGGATTGCAGGAGCAGTCAGCCAAGGCCCAGGGTTTGCAAATACGGATTAACCATGGAGACACGTCGGGCTGGTACTCATCGCGCAGGGTCGGCATGAAGTACTCCGGTTACAAAGTTCTGGTCGAGGAAGGCAGCAACCGTATCGTGGGGGCTCACCTGTTGGGCTCGCATGCGGAGGAGACGATCAATTTATTTGCTATGGCCATGCGCTTTGGGCTCACGGCGGATCAGTTAAAAGAGATGCGGTACGTTTATCCGAGCCATTCGGATGACATCAGCTACATGGTTTAGCAACAAACTTGGCTTAATCGTAACTCGTTCTGAAAAAAGGTTCTCTTCTCGAAGCGGCAAACAGCAAAACGCCAACTCTACTCAAAGACTGCGGGATGGTCCAAGGCAATGGAATTGCCGACCGTCGAACGAAGATATTTTACAAGCGTTAAGAAAGAAAACTAACTTAGTTCGTTTTGATCCTGCTGCTTCGGGGTCCAGGATTTCTAGCCTCCCCCGCTTTAACTTGTTCGATCAATGGACATATCGCATTGCGCCGACTTTGCCGAGATGTGCGGTGCAACAACAACTGGAGCTGTTTGCGCAGCAGCTTTAGCTCCCGAATTTTGAGATCAAGATCGGTCAGATGCTGGCGGGCCAACTGCTTAACCTCCGCACATGGTCGTTGACCTCGGCGCGACAGCTCCAGAAGTTTTCTTATTTCCTTGAGCGTGATCCCCAGAGTTTGAGCTCGGCGCACGAAGTTGAGCGAGCTGACTGCGTCCTCGTCGTAAATCCTGTAGCCGTTCGGAAGGCGCGCAGCCGGCCTCAGCAGCCCCCGAGCCTCATAATATCGCACCGCTGAACTGCGAACCCCAGCCCGCTGAGCGACATTTCCTATAGTCAACATTTTTTCAGAGCCCTCCTTGACCTTAAACTATAGTTGAAGGTGTAGCGTACAAATTAGAAGGAAGTCAATCGTGCAGGCGAGCAGAATTACACGCGGTCTTGCCGGCGGGGCGGCCCGAGAAACAAAGCGTGGACAGGATCAGGAAGAAAATCATGGAAAAGGTGCAGTTTAAGATTGGCGGCATGTCGTGCTCGTTTTGCGTCGAGACGATCAGGCGCGCTCTCACGCGCATGGAGGGAGTCAGCGATGTTCATGTCAGCCTCGCTCATGAAGAGACTCTGATTGAGTACGACCGCGCCAAAGTAACGCCCGAACAACTGAAGGACACTCTCGTTGCTGTCGGCTACACGGTGCGGGATCCAGAAAAGGTGCGCACGTTTGAAGAAGAGCAGGCGGAAATACAGTGGGAAAGAGATCGCCTGATCATCGCGGGATCGCTCACAGGAATCGCACTCTTGCTAATGCTGCTTATGTGGCTCGGCCGCATGTTCCCCCACATCGAGTTGGTTACATTCGCCCTCGCCTTAGTGACGGTCTTTATCGTCGGATGGCCGATCCTGAAGATGGCCTGGGGTTCTCTAAGGCGTGGAATTTTGAATCAACACGTTTTGCTCGAGTTTGCTGCCTTCGCTGGCCTCTTGGGGGGAATCCTCGGCTTCGTTTTTCCGGACTTTCCTTCTCCGGATTTTTTCGGCGTTGCGGTCTTCGTGACCACCTACCATATCCTGAGCCAATATACTTCGCTGCTCGTTCGAACCCGGGCCAGCCAGGCGGTACGGAAGCTGCTCAATCTCCAGCCGGACACAGCGCGGGTCATACGCGATGGACAGGAAAAGGAAGTCACAATCACCGAAGTACAAACCGGCGATTTAATCAGGATCAGACCTGGCGCGCAGATTCCAGTGGATGGCGAAGTTATCGAAGGCGAATCGGCGGTGAATGAAAGCTTCGTCACCGGGGAGCCACTACCCCGGGAAAAATCCAAAGGCGACGAGGTTATCGGCGGCTCAGTCAACCAGACGGGCACCCTCGTGGTGCGGGCGACGAAAATCGGCAAAGAAAGTTTTCTCCAACAGATCGCCAGACATATTCAGGAGGCGCGGGCGCTCAAGCCGAGCATTATTCAGCTCGTTGACCGCATCCTCATATACTTCGTGCCTGGTGTCTTGGCCTTCGCGGGGCTGGCGATCCTTATCTGGACTGTGGGAGCGTGGTTCGTGACAGGACAACCGGATGTGATCCGGGCCACTTATGCTGCGCTGGCCGTCTTGGTCATGGGATATCCATGCGCTCTTGGCATGGCGACTCCGCTGGCGATGATCCGTGGAGGTGGAGAGGCTGCGCTGAAAGGCATTCTCATGAGAACCGGGGAGGCTTTCCAGGTTTTCAAAGATGTCAAAAAGGTCTTGCTCGATAAGACCGGCACTATCACGGTGGGCAAGCCACAGGTAGCAGACGTAATCCCGTTGAACGGAGGCACCGCTGAAAGCCTCCTTGAAGTAGCGGCTAGCGCGGAGAGATTCTCCGAGCATCCTCTCGCGCAGGCTGTCGTCGAAAGCGCTGAGGAAAAGGGCTTGAAACTCAAAGAGACGCGCGAATTCAAAGCCGTTGCTGGCGGTGGGGTCCGTGCTCAGGTGGATAGCAAAAAAATTCTCATCGGCAATCTCCGCTATTTAAAGCAGGAGGGCATCTCGATGGATGCGGCAGAGGAAAAGGCTGCTTCGCTCCAGGCGCAGGCTAAAACCGTTATCGGAATTTCCGAAAACGGAAAGCTTATCGGCCTTTTGTCGATCACGGATACGGTCAAAACAGATGCGGCGGATGCCATCCGGCAAATGAAAGAGGCGGGTCTTACACCTGTCATGATTACGGGCGACAACTGGGAGACCGCAAGAGCCGTGGCGGGGCAGGTTGGGGTCGAGGAAGTCTACGCACAGGTCCTCCCTCAGGAAAAAGCGGGCAAGGTGCGCGAGCTCCAGAACAGAGGGTTTCGCGTGGCCATGGTCGGCGATGGGATCAACGATGCACCGGCTCTGATGCAGGCAGATGTAGGGGTGGCAATCGGAGCGGGGACGGATATTGCTATCGAGTCCTCCGATATCATTCTTGTCGGTGAGCGTTTAGGCGGATTCGTCGATGCTTATTACATTGCGAAACGAAGCTACCGAAAGACGGTGCAAAACCTCGTGCTTGCGTTTTCTTTCAACGGCCTCGGAGTGCCACTCGCTACCACCGGCTGGGTCCATCCGCTCTGGGCGATGATCGCGATGGCCGCAAGCGTCACCACCGTTCTCCTCAATTCTTTCGGCGGAAGACTCTTGCCTAAAACTAGAAAGGGAAAGGAACCTGAGATGATAGAAAAACAAGAGTTCGACAAGTTCGACTTCGTCGTCCCCAGTATTCATTGCGAGGGATGCGTACAGGTAATTGGTGATGCCCTGCGCCGTATTCCTCAAGTTGTACAGGTGGAAGGCCAGCCAAGGAAAAAACA
>JBGTMB010000115.1:0-4568 GCA_041743755.1 Nitrospiraceae bacterium
CGTGGGGTCGTTGAACACCGAGAAGGGGTCCTCGCCCTTCTCCTTGGTCTCGATGGCGTCGACGGTTGCCATGCTGATGAGCCCCGCGGCGATCTCGCGCAGCGCGATGACGGCCGGCTTGTCGTTCTCGTCGGGGACCAGGGGCCGCGAGCCCATGGCGATCTGGCGCGCCCGCTTGCTCGCCAGGAGCACGAGCTCGAAGCGGTTCTTGACGAAGGGAAGACAGTCTTCCACGGTGATCCTGGCCATCGGGTGCTCCCATAGGGCGCCGGCGCGCCGCGCCGGCAATCGAAGCGATCTAGCTTATCAAAGACCCTGTTCGAAGAATACCCCTCGCGGCAAAGCAGTTGCGCGGCAGTGGAAAACGTTCCTCGGGTTCCGCTCGCCTTGCCCGAAAAGCGACCCCTCGCTTCATGGCCGGATCCCACCGGACGAACCTCTATGGTCTTTGGAACGCGATGAAGCTGGGTGTTTCGGCCGACGCGCTAGGCCCCGCCTCAGCCGGGTCCTAGGATCCGCGCAGCGAAACACCGACGCGCGCGATGCTGCGTCGATCTGAACCCTTGTGGCGCGCCCTTTCGCAGACAATTGCGGATCTCCGGTCTCGTGCTCATGCAGCAGATCCTGGATGAACTCCTCGCGGGAATAGCCAGGAATTTTGTCGGCCGGATACATCAGGCTCAAGGCCGAGGGTGAGAAGGAACAATACCAGAAAAAGTACGGCGGGTACCCGGTGGGCACGGTTTGCTGGAACACCCGAGTACATGGCGGAAAGAAAGGCCTTACGGCCGTTGAGCGGATAAATGTGATATTTGGCCCCCTGGGAAGCGCACGAGCCCATGCCGCGGGAACGCTTGTGTTCCCTTGGCCCCCGACCCGTACAACACAACTTCACGGATCGCCGGAACGCGACACTTTCTTCACGATCAGAGGCTTCCATACCGACAAAGCTCGGCGTTCATCAACCACCAGGTTGCTCGCTGGCTGGAGCACTCCGCATCAAGTTCATCAAGTCTCGCCGGACGCACTCAGGCATTGCGGCTATACCGTGCGTAAAGTGCGAACGGGCACGCACCGTGTTGATCGTATGGTCTGTAAGCCTGGATGTCACGTTATACTACCGTAAATCCCACTTTGCTCACGATAGCAATCCCACCAAGCTTCCGCGATAGTCTCCTGATCCGCTTCCGACAGGCGATGCAATCCGATGGTGTAGCTACGATTCAATACACCAGTAAATCCCTTTACTACCTGGGAAAACATCAAGTCCCCAAAGCTCGGCGGAAGTGAAAGTGACCGAAAGTTCACCGGAAATCCGTCACTAGACACACATAGCCGCTTGCCCCATGCGAACGCATATTCTGTTACGTGCGAGGTCAGCGTCGAGTTACTGACGCTGGATTTTTGAATTGCATCTATTGGAAACTCAATGTTACGTGAACTGGCGCTACACAGCAGAGCACCATTCCTAATCGTCGGCAATAGAGTCTCGTCAATACATCCCACCCCTGTAGCGCCAACTATAGCATTACAGGCACCAAGTAACCGCTTGAGATCAGCGCAGATGAAACCCCGCGCCGCCGCTTCCATCATCCGAATCGGTCTCTTGTCAAAGCACCAAACACGCGCGCCTCTTTGATGAAGGCTGCGGCCAACGCCCGATCCAATATCTCCAAAGCCAATTACACCAATATCTGCAGTTTCGACACTCTTCCCCAAAACAGCTAAGTCTTCGTCGATAGATCTCACGATTGCCCGGCCTACAAACTCACTCTCCAGTATCTTAAGCTTACAATCTGCAAACTGTACGACCGGTATCATCAGTTTCGGGAGCGCAGCATACCGCCATAGTCCCTGCTTAGTCTCTTCCACAACCCCGAGGCAACCTTGTTGGAACGTGAGATTATTGCCAGCCAACGGCGCACAATAACCTCCTACTTCATGTACTATCACCTGGCGGCCTACCCTCAACCCCTGCTCGACGTGGCGAAGAACCACGTCTGGAATTTTATCTATATCAGGCACCAACGTGTCAACGCCGAGATTTTCCAACGCATGGACGACTGGCTTCTTAGCGGAGTAGGGGATTCCGATCACAGCACGCACGGAAATGTTCACATCGAGGAGGATAGAAATAAAGGCCAGGGTGTCTTCGAACAGGTGCTGGACAAGTAGAACATCAATGTCCCGAAGAGCAGAGCTTTTGTCTATCTCCATCTGCAGGAGCTTCGCTGTTGCCGGAAGCTGCATCAAATTTGTAGGCGCTCAAGGCCTTTTTGGTAGAAACCCGTTGGTAGGAACTGCTGCTCTGGACAGCGACTGAATTCGCCTGAAGGATGCTGGATTCCAGCGGAACCGGAGCGCCATTTCGCCCCTAAACAAATTACTTAATGGGTTGCACATCTGGCGGAGGTGTCACAATAGGAGCCGTTGGACCTGCGGGTGGCACTTGCGGGATTCCTGCCCCGGGGGAGGGACCCGGTATGGCTACGGGAGCCACAGTTGGACCTCTGTTTATGACCCAAGTCAGATGCATGGTCAAGGTCTGAACCACGAGTACCGTCAGCATTAACGGGATCAGAAGACCGTAGGTTTGAAACCTGAACAAGACCCTTTTGCCTTTCCACTCCTCAGGAAGAAGGGCATTCTGTGTAAAAACGCCTGGGTCATAGAATGCTAACACACCCTCTATCGTTCGCCGGATGTTCCGCTGCTGAGTGAGAAACCTATGAGTGGCGATAAGACAATAGACTCCAAACACCACGGCGCACGCCTGAACGGCTATGAGCCACGCCCGCAGAGAGGGGGTTAATAGCGGTTTAAAGCCATCGGAGCAGACAAGAGCGATAAAACCCCCGCTAAGTGTTATGAACGTCATAGCGATTTTCCACTCGAATTCGCGGAGACGCTGGATTTCTTCCCACGTACGCTCATACAACGATAGGAGCGCAGCGTGGCGTTCTCCTTTCTCTTGGGCGCCTGAATGCATAAGCGACGAATATCAGTGCTCAGGAATATCCTAAAATATATTCACGAATCCGCTTAACTGCACTAGCAAGCTGGCCATCCTCGTTGTGGATGATAAGATGGTAATCAGAAGCATCAGTTGAGAAACGACGAGCGTTTTCCAACCGTTCGGCCAGCTGTCCTTCGTCATGAATTCCGCGCGAGACCAGGCGGCGGCGCAGAGAATCCAGAGACGCTGTAGAAAGGATCAAGGCAGCTTCTGGAAAAATGCGCCGAACGTGGCGTGCATTGCCCCAATTCATGATCGCAATAGCATTTTGACCTGCTAAGAGCGGTGGGAGCGCCTCCTTCCACATCAAGCCATAGCTCATGCCGAACTGGAAATCGCGATACTCAAGGAACTCCCCCGAATAAGCAAGTGAACGGAACTGCTCCGGAGAGACGAAGACGTATTCATTCTCTTCGCTTGAACGAGGTTTTCTGGTGCAGTGACGCCGGATGAATTTCAAGCCCAAGCTTTCTTCTTCACGAAGAAGGGCGGCCAACGTGCTTTTGCCTGAGCCGCTAGGGCCATCAATGAGAAAAAGACGCCCTTGCTTCGGCGTGTCAGCCAAGCGGTTCCGACAATGCTGTGCCTGCTGGTACATAGCTTGTAGTTCGGCATAGGACCACGGAACAATATCGTTCTCCTGGATGCCAAGCTCTTGTTTGAGCCACTGGGCACGTTTCTCGGCTTCGTCACCGGATCCCATCTTATCTGCGTCTACCTCGATCTCGACAAAAGAATCTAGACCCGCGATTTCGTCCACGTTTATCAGGGCGGAGTCGAGCTCATACCTATCACGCTGCTTGTCCACGACCGTATAAATGCCAATAGCGTCTGAAAGAAGCTGTTTAAGGTCGTCAATTCTCCGAGGCAGCTGAACCAAGGTGTATGAACTCTCCCTGATCATGGGCATATCGAGGCGATTATAATAGATGAGACAAGGTTCAAATACGTCGCTCTCGCGAAGTTTCAGACGGCCGTACGGTACCGCCAGATACGTATCCCTCTGCCGATGACTCCGGGCTAGTTGTGCACCGAGCCTTTCACAGATCTTACGAGCTCGTGCGAGATCGGGGTAGTAAGCCTTGGCTTCGATATTTTTGCTCACGACTACACCGAACTGACTTGCGCCTTTAATTGCTTCAATGCTCACAGTTGGAAAGTACCAGGCATCCTCCCCTGGTACAATCTCGTTTGCCATATGCCAAGTGAGGTTTTTCCTGCAGGAAAGTACCGCTCGGCTAATGAGTTGTCAAGCTCCGCGTCTGTCGCCCCTGCGCAAAGTTAGAAAATCGCCTCTCCCGGCGGGGGAGGGTTGCCAAGCGTTTGATCTGATTCCCCCTCATCCTTCCCTGCTCCCTCATGGGAGAAAGGATCTCTACGTCCTGCGAGATACGCCTCAAATGTCATTCGCCCCGCTATCATTCAATATTCTGGGCCTGTTCGCGCATCTGCTCGATCAAGACCTTGAGCTCCATGGCGGCGCCGCTGGTGTCGGGGTGCGCGGACTTGGAGGCCGTGGTGTTGGCCTCGCGGTGCATCTCCTGGAGCAGGA
>JBGTMB010000116.1:0-21222 GCA_041743755.1 Nitrospiraceae bacterium
TTTCCCCATGAACTCTCAATCCATTGCTTCCCAAAGTCATGAATCTTGACGGACCACATCGACCCGCCAGATGACTGTGTGTCTGAGTGGGATTCCGTGTGATCGACGAGAAATGTCTTTCTGACAAGTTTAGGGGCTGCCGGGGGACCGGCAGCCGTGCGCCGGTGGCTCTCGCCATCCGGCGCATCGCCTGTTGCTCCATTACCCTCGCTCCGTGGTTCTCCGGGGTCTCCCTGCTTAGTCATTTATACGCTTACCTAATATTTTAACTGTAACCGAAAATGTAACCATACTCCTGCTAACTGCCCTCTCCACACGCAATCGTGCGCAACTCGGCTGAATCGCCTAACCTGGCCATTCCATTGGTGATTCTGTTGGTTCTTGTGAGGGTGAAGAAGGGTGAGAAAACGGGTCTGTTCCGATTTGTAAACCGCAGGTTGGAGGTTCAATTCCTCTCGCCAGCTCCATATAGTTGAACCTCCAACCTAGGGGTTTCGAAGGGGATGTGTCCCCTTCGTGGGGAGCGTGCGAGGGGGCTGGCCCCCTCCGCAGGAGCCGGCGAGGTAAACCTCAAGGCCGACCCGGCGACGGTTGGATGGTTCAATTCCTCCCGCCAGCTCCATACCTGTTCTGCATGGCTGACGCGACTCGCGACTACCCATCGATGATCGCATCACGCCGCCAGAAGCACGCCGCCAGGAAATCTTGCTCTTGAATCTCCAGCGTGGAGTTATTGAAAGGACTCTACACCCCCTTGTAGGAAAAGACGCGGACTAGCGTTCGGCTTCCGTAAGGTCACCCTCCTCTTCCAGCTCTTCAAACTCAGCTTCGGCTTTAGCCTTTAATGTTGAGGGGTGCAGGCCATATTTTTTGAGCATTTTATAGAAGTCCGCCCGATAGCGTCCGGCAAATTGGGCCGCGCGAGAGATATTGCCGCCGGTGAGCTGCAGGACGTTCTTCAGATAGGTTTTCTCAAACTCTTCCTTCGCTTCAGTCAACGGTTTCATTGGCGAGTCCGGAGATGCCACCATCGCAGGCAGGAGATCCGGGGTGATCATGTCTTGCCGCGTCATGACAGTGGCCTTCTCAATGACATTTTCTAACTCACGAACGTTTCCAGGCCAGAGATGTGCCACTAATCGATTGAGCGCGGCCGGCGTAAAACCACGCAACTCTTTATTCGCCCGCTTCGCACTCGCAGTCAGGAAATGCTGCGCCAGCAAGGGAATATCATCAGGGCGTTCACGAAGCGGGGGGATAAACAGCGGGACAACGGAGATCCGATAGTACAGATCGTTCCGGAATGCCCCGCTCTTGACCGCTTCACCAAGGTCTTTATTGGTCGCCGTAATAATTCGCACATCAATCTTCGTTGAGAGTTCAGAGCCCACTTCTCGAACTTCCCGTTCCTGCACGGCCCGCAACAGTTTCACCTGCATCGAGAGCGGCATTTCTCCGATCTCGTCGAGAAAAAGTGTGCCGCCATTGGCACTCTGAAACAGACCTCGCTTCGAGGCATGGGCGTTGGTAAAGGCCCCGCGCACATGCCCAAAGAGTTCTGATTCGAAGAGTGTTTCGGGAATGGCTGCGCAATTGAGAGCGACAAACGGTCCCTTACTCCGTCGGCTGTTCGAATGGATCACGCGCGCGAACACTTCCTTGCCGGTCCCGGTTTCTCCGAAGAGAAGAATGGTCGCGTCGGAGTCTGCCACCTGCACCACTTGCTGAAGTAAGCGCTGCATCGCAGGACTTCGCGCAACGATGTTATCCATGCCGTACAACTCGTTGACGAGAGACTTGAGTCGCTGAATCTCACCTCTCATCCGTTGGGGAGAAAGCCCTTCTTCAATCTTGGCCTTGAGTTCCTTGTCATCGAAAGGCTTCGTGAGATACCCGAACGCTCCACGCTGCATCGCTTCTACGGCATTGGGAATACTCCCGTGAGCGGTCAGGATGATAATCGGGAGGCCTGGATACATCCGCAACAGTTCTTCTGTCACATCCAATCCGTCTTCATTCCCAAGGCGAAGGTCGGTAATGGCAAGGTCGAACCGGGTATTCTTCGCCACCGCAAGGGCTTCGCGGCCAGTCGTACAGCCTGTGACGGCAAAACCCATCGCGGTCAATCGCATTTTCACAAGATGTAACAATCCCTCCTCATCGTCGACTACGAGAATATGTTCTTTTTCCATGAAGTCCCTTCTATGGTGCTGTGGGTTCCGGCGCAGTCGAAGGGGGAACAACCGTCACTGAAGGACGGATGGGGCGAACCTTATCCCTCGTTTCCTGGTCGATCCGCTTCAGTGCCTCCAATTGGCTCGCCAATTCCTCTATTTTTCTATCTCGATCCATCAGTTGTTTATGCAGGGACAGTACCGTGCCCGCATCAGTTTGGCCTTTCGTGATATCCTTTTTCACGCTACCCACATCTCCCTTCCGTTCACGCTCAGCGAGATCACGCTGAAGATTTTCCAGGGATTGGGAGTCAGCATCCTTCATCGCTCTCAGCTGTTGGATTATTCCTTCTTTATACAACACGTCTTGCATCAGTCCTACAAGCAAGTCTCGCACCAACTGATCTGAAGCTTGTGCCAAGATAGCCTGACTTTCCGAAATGGCTGGGGCTGCCATGACCGATTGGAACCACGATTGTTTAACGGGTGCCGCGTGACGCTCGAGGAGATCGATCCAGAGTTTGCTGGCAAATGCGAGCTGAGTCTGAGGGGCAACGGCAATGACCTTCTCGAAGTACTTCGAGGCGCTATCGCGACTTTCGTACAACCCCAGCAACGCGCGGATAAAGTAGGAATAGTCGCAGGAATTGTGCTCGGCACATCTCTGAGCAAGCGCCTCCTGTTTTTTGGCCAATCCACGAAGCGATTGCGCCTCCCCTGCTTCTACGAGGAAATATGGCTGCGAAAATTGAGGGGCTGGAGACCATGCCGCGCATCCTGCCAGAGAAAAAAAACAGGACACGACTGCCAGGACAAGGCCTCTGTAGACAAAGACAACCTTCATACCGATTCTCCTGGCTTCATGAGGGGTAAGGTAAATCGTACGGTCGTTCCCTTCTTGGCTTCGCTTTCGATCCAAATCCGTCCTCCATGCGCTTCGACCACATTCTTTGCCAGTGCCAACCCAAGGCCGCTCCCTGGTGCGCCCTGCTTGGCCTTAGTACGCCCTTGATAGAAGCGCTCAAAAATATAGGGCAGGTCTTCAGCCAGAATGCCGGGTCCTCCATCAGTCACACTCACCTCGAGAGTTCCCACACTCGGATCCGGCTTCATCACAACTTTGACGATGCCCCCCTCTGAGCTGAATTTCAGAGCATTTGAGAGTAAATTGTCGAGCACTTGCTCAACTCGAAACACATCGGCCTTGACCCACACGTGTCGTCCAGGCGTTTCCAGCAACAGCTGCACATGCTTGGCATCGGCAAGGAGTTGAACTTTGTTGACTGATATATCTGCGACCCGCTTGATATCCATGGGAACGATTCGATACTCCATCATCCCGGCATTCATCTTGGACAGATCCAGAATAGTGGAAATGAGCGTGATGAGTCGGCGGGTGCTGTCTGCCATAATGCGCAAGGTCGTGCGCTGTTCTTGTACCAACGGGCCAGGAATTTCATCCAACAGTAAATGGGTGCCCTCTTGGATTGAGGCCATGGGCGTGCGTAGCTCATGGGAAACATGGGCAAGAAACTCCTCCTTCATATCATCCAACTCTTGGAGTTTCGTACCCATTCGATTGACCGCATCAACGAGGTCTCGTAACTCGCTCGGGGCTCGAATATTCAGTGGGGTGCGGAAATTACCCTGCCCGATCTGTGTGATATGGCTCTGCAATTGCCGAAGCGGCCGGAGGATCGAATAGCTCGCAAAGCCGGCGAGCGTAATCCCGAATACAAGTGCAAGCAGAACCAGCTGTTCGGTCACTGCCTCCGCTTGGGCGGAACTTTCGCGTGACCGGCTCACTCCGACGCTGATGCCCGACTCATGAAGACTAATCAACTCTTGGAGCGTGGCGCTGATGCGCTCCATCAAGGCGTCTCGCCGACCTTCATAGTGACCAGACAGAGGCGCTGGATACGAGGCCTTCCTCTCCAGTTTTTCATGGAGCATCGCGAGTCGTTCTTGATGCATGTGCTTAATATTATTAAGTAGCTCACTGCCTTTGGGCGTCAGTTCCTGCGCTTCCATGGACTGGAGGCCACGATGAAACTCTTCAACTTCTTCATCGAAATGTCGTAAGAAGGTGGCATCGCGTACGACCAGATACTTTTTTTCACTATTCAGCTGAGCGTAGAGTACTGTGAGCAAGTGCTTAGCCGATTCGATCGCCGGGTAATGGAGCGTGACCATATTGGCACTCAAGATGCTCAGTTGACGTAGTTGAAATAAGGCATACAAATTCACCCCTGCCATCACCACGATGATGGCGAGGGAGGTCAGAATAATCCGCCAAAAGACAGACACTCGCACGAAAGAGACTCTTTCTCGCCTTTACGTAGCGGCTGTATGCAATTCCATACACTATTTCAGTTGGCTACTCAAGGGTCTAGCCCGCAAACCCGCTCTTGCGTCATTTGTGCTTCTGGGAAGCGAGGGCTCCAGGAAAGGTTGAGTAATGCCAAGAGAAAAGGCACAACCTTCTATTTCTTTCGCCCGAATCTTCTCTACTTGAATGGCGAGACAAATCGACGTTGCCGGCGTGACCCACCATGTAAAGAGGCAAAGAGATGGCCACGAAACAACAGCATAGCTACGGCAAGCGGGGGGGTGAGTAGTAGCCCGATATACCAGCTGATCGAAGAAGGGATACCCGCATAGTCCAGCCAACCTCCGAGAATCGTGAACGGCAGTACAAGGACTTGGGAAAAATCCAAACCGGCGCCTCGCCCTACTCGACTGGAGAGAGAAAAAAATGATTGCGGTCCTGAGGGTGAGAGGACGATCGGAATCAGGATCAATGCAAATGGAAGAAACCATTCAATCCAATTCTCAAGGATGAACGTATAGGAGGTCTTCAATACTTCAAGCGGTGAATCATGCCGGACTTGATAGATAATTTCAGGCGCGGGGTTCAGCAAGAGAAAGATGAGCAGGAGCGCTGCGTACGATAAGAGTTGCCCAAACGGGTTTGCCTGGATGCTCATGTCGAGTGCCATGAGCGGCAGCCAGAGAATGAATCCAATGCCGATGACATCCCAAAAATAGTGACCGACGCTGCCAAGGACGTCGCGAACGGTCAGTGCCCGAGTGTGGCTGATCGCTTGCTCAATGAGACTGAGGGTCGCGCCGACCAGAAGCGCATTCACCGCACCAAGTACAAACCCACCGATCATACCGAGGGGCGAGGCAATCTGCGTAGCAAGGAGCAGCAGGAATCCAAATCCCACCACGGCCACAATGGTCAACCAGCCGCGGACGAGTGATTCTCCGGTTTTGCGAAAAGCGTTCCGATAGAGTGAGACGGTTTCAGCAAGAATGCGTGACATGAGAAACAATAGTCTGCTAGGGCTTCTCTGGTCAAGCCGATCACGCCCCACTATAGGAACATTGACTTCCTCTATCCTATGCTTATGTGAAGGGTACGGGCACACACGGATATTATGTGGAGAGGAGAGATCTTATGGACATGAACCGTATGACGATCAAACTACAAGAAGCGCTCCAGACCGCGTCGTCTCATGCCGCAAGGCGGAGTCATCAGGGTATTGACGTGGAGCATCTTCTGCTTGCGTTCGTGGAACAGGACGGCGGTCTCGCTAGTTCGCTCCTCGAACAGGCAGGGCTGTCGGTCCCTTCGGTTCGCCAGGCAGTGGAGCAGGCGCTGGCAAAACTGCCTCAAGTGCAAGGCGCAGGGGCGAGTCCCGGACAACTCCACGTCGCCTCCAGATTGAATCAGGTCTTGACCAACGCCGCAGATGAACAACGTGGTTTGAAAGATGACTATCTCAGTGTCGAACATGTCGTCCTCGCCATGGTGCAAGAAGGGGGAATTTTCAAGAAACTTGGTCTGACGAAGGAACGACTTTTGGGTGCGCTGCAACACATACGCGGATCTCAGCGTGTCACAAACCAAGATCCGGAAGGCACCTACCAAGCATTGGAAAAATATGGCCGCGATCTCACCCGCCTGGCTGGGCAAGGAAAACTGGACCCCGTCATTGGACGCGATGAAGAAATTCGCCGTGTCGTGCAAATTCTTTCACGGCGAACCAAGAACAATCCTGTACTCATTGGAGAACCAGGCGTCGGCAAAACCGCCATTGTCGAAGGGCTTGCCTCCCGCATTATCAAGGGAGACGTGCCGGAAGGACTGAAGAAGAAGCGCGTCATCACGCTTGACATGGGGTCGTTAGTCGCCGGCGCAAAATTCAGAGGCGAATTTGAGGAACGATTGAAAGCCGTCCTCAAAGAGGTGCAGGCGGCCGAAGGACAGGTTCTGCTCTTTATCGATGAGCTGCATACGGTCGTAGGAGCCGGTGCGGCGGAAGGGGCGATGGACGCCGCCAATCTGCTCAAGCCTATGCTGGCCCGTGGTGAGCTGCATTTGATCGGCGCGACCACGCTCGATGAATATCGAAAACATATCGAAAAAGACGCAGCGTTAGAACGACGGTTTCAAACGGTGCTGGTCGATCAACCGACCGTAGAAGATACCATCTCGATTCTGCGCGGGCTCAAGGAGCGCTATGAAGTACACCATGGCGTGCGCATCAAAGATGCGGCACTAGTCGCCGCCGCAAAACTTTCGAACCGGTATATCACCGACCGGTTTCTGCCAGATAAAGCTATCGACCTCATCGACGAATCGGCAGCCCGCCTGCGCACTGAAATCGATAGTTTACCGGCGGAGCTCGACGAAGTTTCGCGGAAGGTCATGCAATTGGAAATCGAGCGAGAAGCCTTGCGGAAAGAACAGGATCAGGCCAGTCGGGCACGGCTGGCGACCCTTGAGCTGGAATTAGGCGAGAAGCAACGAGATATGGACGCGCTCAAGACACGATGGAACTCTGAGAAAGCCTCTGTGTCGCGTTTACGCAAGACTCGGGAGGCGATGGAAGAGGTGAAGCAGGAGATTGAACGTGCGGAACGGGCCTACGATCTCAATCGCGTAGCGGAGCTCCGATACGGAGAATTACCTCGCCTTGAGCGAGAGCTGGGCCTGGAACAGGAGCAACTCGGCAAAAAACAAGGCGAAAGCCGGCTCCTGAAAGAAGAGGTTGATGAAGACGACATCGCGGCTATCGTAAGCCGCTGGACCGGAGTTCCCGTTTCCAGGTTGGTCGAAGGAGAAATGGAAAAGTTATTAAAACTGGATGAGTTACTCCATCAGCGCGTGGTCGGCCAGGAGGAGGCCGTGCAAGCCGTCGCCGACGCGGTTCTTCGTGCGCGTTCCGGCATTAAAGACCCGAACCGGCCTATCGGCTCGTTTCTCTTTCTCGGTCCGACCGGTGTCGGAAAGACCGAGCTGGCACGGGCGCTCGCCGCGACCCTCTTCGATGATGAGGCGAATCTGATTCGAATCGACATGTCCGAGTACATGGAAAAGCATACGGTCGCCCGTCTCATTGGAGCCCCACCAGGCTATGTCGGGTATGAGGAAGGCGGACAATTGACTGAAGCTGTCCGTCGACGCCCTTTCTCGGTTATTTTGTTTGACGAGATCGAGAAAGCCCATCACGACGTCTTCAACATCTTCCTCCAAGTATTGGACGACGGACGACTGACGGACTCACAGGGCCGGACCGTCGATTTCAAAAACACCGTCTTGATCATGACGTCAAACATCGGCAGCCCGCAGATTCTTGACGCACAGCAACGGCGTGCCTCCTACGATGAGGTCCGTTCCGTCGTGATGGCGGAACTACGCGAGCACTTCCGCCCGGAATTCTTGAACCGCGTCGACGAAACCGTTGTGTTTCATCCGCTAGAGACAGAGCAGCTTACAAAGATCGTGGAGATTCAACTTGAGCGATTGCGGGCACGGTTGACAGAGCGGCGAATCTCGCTGTTGGTGACGCCTTCGGCTTTGAGGCATCTGGGTCAAAGCGGCTATGATCCAGTGTATGGGGCGAGGCCCTTGAAGCGATTGATCCAGCAGCAAATTGAAACGCCGATGGCTCGTCAGCTGGTCAAGGGTGAATTACGCGATGGAGATACGGCGACCGTGGACATGAATGACGGGCAGATCGTTATCGTGCCGACAGTCACAGGATAGCGTGACCTCCCTCCTTCATCCAAGGACGACCGACTTACCTTTCAGATCTTGGATGGTCCCGCTGGCGCGAAGCTTATCGATGTTCCATTCGGTGGGAGAGATCCGAATGACGTGGCCCTTGATCGTATAAAACTCCCCTTTCGTGAGGGCCACCACACCGGGTGCCGACACATCGATCTGTAAGATGACGGTTCCGGACGCCGGATGTGTGAGCAGGAGACTCCTGGGAGTCCTCGTCACGTCGTATGCGCGTTGCTCGTTGATCATCAGGGTACTATCGTTGAGCTTCGCCGTCACTTTGCCTTCCTCGTTGAAGAGGGCAAAGTTCACGAGTAGCGCGCCTGTGATCGGTTTCAGTGCCACTTCAATCTGAGGAACCCCCTCGATTTCAATCATGCCGTCGGTGTTGCGGTACACATTCGAGCCCACTTCCACGTCCATCTATAGCCTCATGTCACTACGATGTGAAATACCCTCATGACTTCTTGATGCGATCCAGAATCAATGCGATACAGCCCCCAAACAGCCCCCCTCCCAGTATGGTTGTGAGCAACTCGAACAGCTTGAGTCCCCACACCGATCCCGAGGTTTGCATGGCTTCTCGAATGCCGCCTTGCAGCATGATCACGGCCAGCGCCATGGTGGCGCCGACGATGAACCACCAGAGAAAGACTTTCACGGTCGACAACATAGGAAATCCTTAAAACTCCATCCGACGGTCAAGGCTGCGGTATTGAATGGCTTCCGCCACATGTACCGGCTCGATGTTATCAGAGCCCGCGAGATCGGCAATGGTTCTCGCAACACGGACAATCCGTCCATGGGCTCGAGCCGACAACCCGAGTTTCGTCAGCGCGCGTTCCAAGAGTTCTTGCGTCGGAGCATCCAAAACACAGTACCGCTTCAAGAGCCGAGGCTTCAACTGCGCATTCGAGTGAATCCCGTCTTGGCGATATCGATGGCGCTGTCGATCGCGCGCCGCCAGGACACGCGATCGGATCGTGGCAGAACTTTCCGGCGTCGGGCCATGATCATGCAGATCTCGCACGGAAACCGGCGGGACCTCAATGTGAATGTCGAGTCTATCTTGAAGTGGCCCCGACAATTTGGCTCGATACCGACGAATTTGATGAGGAGTGCAGACACATTCACGTGTACGATCTCCATAGTACCCGCAGGGACAAGGATTCATCGCGGCGATCAACATGAATCGAGCAGGATAACGGAGCGAGCCGCTGGCCCTGGTGAGGGTCACATGCCCATCTTCCAGGGGTTGACGTAATCCGTCCAAAACAGGACGACGAAACTCCGGAGATTCATCCAAGAACAACACGCCATTGTGCGCCAAGGATACTTCCCCAGGCCTAGGAACTGTTCCGCCTCCAATGAGCCCGGCATCGGAAATACTGTGATGCGGAGCGCGAAAAGGACGAACTGTCAGTAAGGGATGATTCGCCGGTAATTGTCCAGCGACACTATGAACACGGGTCGTTTCGATCGCTTCCTCAGGTTCCATAAGTGGAAGAATCGTCGGGAGACGTTTCGCCAACATGGTCTTGCCCGATCCGGGCGGTCCCACCATCAAAAGATTGTGCCCGCCGGCTGCTGCAACCTCTAGAGCACGCTTCGCATGATCCTGTCCCTTTACATCCCCGTAGTCGTCGTCCTCCACCGGACGAGTGGTAAAAAACCGTTCCCGGTCTGTGTGAGCCGGGGCCAGCGAAATTGTGCCGTTAAGAAATCCCACGGCCTCTGGGAGCGTGTGGAGCGGATACGCCGTTACGCCCTCCACCACGGCCGCTTCTTGGCTATTCTCAGCCGGCAGAAGCAAACTATAATTGGGCCGGCAGGCAATCCCGATGGATAACGCGCCGGTAATCGCTTTGATTTGCCCATCCAATGAGAGTTCACCGACACAGACTCGGCCTAGTATGCTCTGGGGCGCAATCACTTCTTCTGCCACAAGAATCCCAAGGGCAATCGCCAAATCAAGGCCCGATCCCTCCTTTTTGATTCCTGCGGGAGCAAGATTCACCGTGATTTTCTTGGCCGGGAAATGGAACCCCGTATTTTTCAGCGCAGAGCGAACTCGATCACGGCTCTCTCGCACCGTGGCATCAGGGAGCCCGACGACTGAGAATTGCGGGAGCCCTCCAGCAATATCGACTTCCACATCGATCAGATGCGCATCGATACCGACGAGTGCAGCGCTCAGAACTTTTGCAAGCATGTCGAACTCCAGTGCGAGGCTGCTGGATTATAGAAACCGTATCCAATTGTTTCAACAGAAACAGTAGAAGCATGCAGGGATTTTCTTGTATCTCACCTATTTATCATCACACCAACCAGAACGCTAGCACGCCCTTCTCCCCTTCTGTATAATCACGCTCTATGTCTACCTTTTCCACCTGCTTCCATGCTGAGTTTCAAAAACGTACCTCGTTCAGCAGGCTGCCAGATCCTCTACCGGTATGTGTTCTCCTTAGTAGCTTGCTCATAGGAACCATCAATCCTGTCCTGGCTCAAGTGCCTGGCCATAGAGCCAGCCCATCTGGCCTCGTTGGGGCATCAATGGCAGTCCTGGCCACACTTCAAGACGCTGATGTGCTTCCGCCTGAAGACACTCCCGAAGCGAACCGCGTCATCAAGGCCGTCATCCAATTTCAATCAGTCTTTCTGAAAAGTAGTGATCCAGCCGTGCAGTTACTGTTGACTCGCGCGTTGGCCGCACAGGGAGGAGGCAGCGGAAAAGAAACCCTGTCGGGATTCCGTTCGACAGGCTGGACATCGGATGTGCTTGAGGCACTCAGTGCCCAGTGGATCGCCATGGGGATCGATCAGCGAGATCGTTTGACGCCGGGCTTTCGGCAATTCAACGTGAGTCCGGAAGATTTCGATCGGTTTATGGAACTTGTCGCGACGGCACGAACCACTTTCATACAACGGGAACAAACCATGCACCAGGTGTTTGCGCAACGAAGGCGGGAGATGCCAGGCGGGGCGCAATAACTTCCACAGGAGGACGCAATGGCAACAAAAGCCTATATTCTAATCAAAGTCAAAGCCGGACGGACGAAAGACGTGCTGCAGGTACTCAAGCGCCTTCCCGGCGTCGAACAAGCCCACTCGTGCTTTGGGCGGCCGGATATTATTCTGTTTATCGCTGTTGCGGACGAACGAGCCCTCTCGGATGTGGTCATCACCAAGATCCATCAAGTTGAAGGGGTGGAGGAAACAGATACGCACATCGTCGCCGATTCATAGAAATATAATCAAGAGATTCTAGAAACCGGCGATTGGTTTCTTAGGAGGAACAAGGAAGTGTCATGCGGGGTGCTCAAAAAGTTCGTCCAGCACGGTTGCAGGCGAGTCGAAACCGGAGGAGGTACCAACCACACTTGGTGGGTCCGTTCGACCATGAATCTTGGCGAACGGAAAACCCCCTCCAGTGATTCCGACCTCCGAAAATCTCTTCGGTACGTTGAGGATTTCGATGAACCGAGAATGAAGCTGGCGGACTTTTTCAGCATCTCGCTAGCGGAGAGAAGAGACGCTGACCCTGGCTCCGCCACGTTCTGCCGAGCGATAGCAGGCATCAATCACCTCGACAGCACGCCACCCGTCGCGCCCTGTAATAGGCGGCGCAGTCTTCGTTTCGATGGCATGGACGAAGGCGCGGAGTGTCGCAAGAATCGTCTGCTGCGGTTGAACCGCCCATTCAAACGGAGCGCTATCACCGATCACTCCGGTAACCCGGTGGTGAAACCAATCAGCGGCCATTTGCCCCTGAGATCCCACCCACTCCGCTCTCGCAACCCTCCCCGCCCCAACACGTGCAATGTCCATCACACAGTGCAGACCGCTCACGGTATGAGCCTGCACGATCGCCATCATCTCCGGCGCCATGGTTGGTGGCCGGTCCAACTCGCAACGAACCGCAACCACCTCCTCGCCGGTAAGAAACGGCACGAGATCCAAGAGGTGAACCCCAAACTCCAATAATGCGCCGCGCTGCCCCGATACCGATGACCGAACCTCGGCGCCGGTTTTCGTTTCAATCCGGCTGGTGAACGTCGCGTACCGGAGTGGGCCGATTTCCGGTAATCGCGCTTTCAACAGAAGAATGGTCGAGTCGAAGCGTAAGGTTTGCGCGGTCATCAACAACTGGCCCGCCTCTTCTGCCGCCGTGACCATCGCCCGTGCTTCGTGGCCCGACGCCGCCAACGGCTTTTCAATGAGGATCGGCTTCTTCGCCTTCACAGCCTCAAAACAGATCTCAGGACACAGTGACGGAGGGGTCACCACGACAACGGCCTCAACTCTCGGATCGGAGATTAATGCCCGATAGTCTCCATAGATAGGGATCTCAGTCGTCGAAAGCGACGGCAACCCTTCCTCGACCCGCTTCCGGCACACAGCGGCAAGACTCACCCCAGGGAGATCGTGCAGAAGATGGTGGATATACCGGCGGCCATGACGTCCGACGCCGATGAGACCGATTTGAAGCGACATAGTCGTCTTGCGTCCGTGAGGGTGATGAAACTGTACGCATCATTGAACGCTGGGTCAACTACAGCTCGACCCCTCGAGCCAGATTGACAGCCTGACGACATGGTCCCTATAGTACGCCCGCGTCGGATAAATCCTGTTTGAGTCGAGCGCACCCGATTGCGCCTTGATGGAAAAGAGATTGCCGCAATGACATCAATCACCGCTCCTTTTACCTTGAATCAAATCGGCACAGGCACAGCCCGCTTCCCGAGTGGCGTCGCCATTCCCACACTCACGGATGCTGCCGTCGACCCCTACATCCAGACACGCATCTCGAAACACGTGCAGGTGGAATGTGTTCAGTTTTGGCCTCAGCCAAGCGGGCGCTACCCCGGTCTCGTCCTCTTGCATGAAGAATGGGGGCTGACGGCGCAAATCAAGGATCTCGGCGCCAGGCTGGCATGCGAAGGCTATGGCGTCATCATTCCGAACTTGTACGGACGACTGGGTGGCATGGTGACAGCCAACGCAGAGGTTGCGGACGCGCTCATGAGCAAGCTGAACGAATCGCTCGTCCTGCAAGACATCAACTCCTGCTGTGAGTTTTTAAATACCCGCGATCACATTAAACAAAACATCCATGGCGTGGTCGGCTACGGCATGGGTGGATCGTACGCACTCCGGTTCGCCTGTCAACGGAAACGGCTCCGCGCAGCGGTCGTCTATTACGGCCGAGTGATGCAGTCTGACACCGCGATCACCGATCTGTTTTGCCCGGTACTCTATCACCAGGCCGGCCAGGACCAGTGGGTGCCCAGTCAGGATGTGGACCGGTTGCGTACGGCTGCGGTGGAACATCACAAGCGCGTCGAGATCACAACATATCCCAATGCCCCCCATGCCTTTTGTAATGAACAACGGGTGGAGAGCTATCGTGCCGATGCAACAGCCGAGGCGTGGGAGTCAACTGCCGCGTTTCTGAAGACCTGCTTCCAAGGCACCTAACTGAGGCCCCCACATTATGTCAGCCGCCCCTGCTTGAGGGTGCGGCCGGAAGCACGGTAGAGTACTGCGATGTACAATCACATCCGCTTAGTTCGATCTGCCCTATCACGAATCAATCTCGCCCTTGCCATAGTGGCTGTCTCTCTATTCGGAACCTTGTCCACGGCCAAAGCGGACGAATCCCTTCCGAGCTCCATCCCCGATTTCACATCGATCATTCGCGCTCATTCCGATCAGCTAGCCACGATAGAGTCTGACAAGGGCGCCAGCACCTTATTTGTGTCAGCAATCGGCCCCGCGCTCCAGCTGAGCGATGCGGCCAGGACATTAGGGACGAACTCCTTGCCGATCAAACTTGCCAATGAACTCCTGCTGCCACACCTGGCTGCAGCAGTTCATCGACTGATGCGCGGCCTAGCCGTTTGGCGTCTCGCCTCGACCGTGAGGCAGGCTGTGAGAGATCGCCAACTCGCACCTGTGACCGAGGGACTCGTTGGGTCTCCTCAAGCCAGAGTCTGGCTCGATCAACAGGGAAACACACCCTGGCATGACACACTGAGTCAACTGTCAGACGTACTGGCCTCCCCGGAATGGGCCAAGGTAGATCAGGAAGGGCTTCTAATAGTCACCGCCTTCGAGCGAGCCACCCGCCTGGAAGTGGAGGCGATGCAGGCGAGCTATCGTGAATGGGATCGGTTACGAAATTGGAAGGAGCGAGTACGTGGACTCCGTGGGCAGGCCCGGCTCTGTGGCACATGGCAATGGATCATTCACAATCATCAGCACAACCATCAAGAACAGAAACTGTCGCTGCTCTTTCCACCATCAGGACAGACGCAGTTTACTCCGCCGGGTCTCGCGGAAATGATCGTCTTGGGCGAAAACGTCTACTTACGCTGGGAGGCGAATGGTCAAGTCCAAGAGGACAGTCTGCAGTTCAGCAAAGAAGGACAACGGCTTGAAGGGAGCTTTGTGAATTCCCAAGGAGGTTGGGGGTCGATCAGCGGAAAAAGAACGGCTGGCTGCGCGCCGTAACAGGATTGCCCTCCACCCCGGCTGAAAACGCGGGATGAGACAACCTCAATTCAATCTGTTTGCTCGACATCCCCACCTCAGCTAGGGCGCACGGTTCACAGAACGAGCGCGGGTGTCCCGCCAGACTCCCCAAGCTAATAGGAGCCAGCCGGTCATAAAGGCCAGCCCACCGATCGGAGTCACGGCTCCCATCCACCGGATACCTGCAAGGGACACCACGTACAGGCTGCCTGAAAAAAGAAGAATGCCGATAAGAAAGAGCCATCCTGACTTTTCAAGGCGCTGTTCGGGGTACCGATCGATGGCCCACGACACGATGCACAGCCCAAACGCGTGGTACATTACATACCGTGTGGCGGTCTCGAATACTTGGAGCATAGGCGGATCGAGAATATCCTTGAGTGCGTGGGCGCCAAAGGCACCGGCGGCGACGCCAAGTCCCGCAAGGATACTCCCAAGCGTCAGGAATCGCTGAGCGGATGACCGACCTGTCATATCTGTATCCTCCTCGTTCATTGGCTTTCGTATTTCTCTGATTCATCCTATCGTTGGATCGAGCTATCTCCATTCGGATAGTCTCATTCGACCAAACAGGAAAAACCAGCCCGCCATATTGAGTATCGATGTGAGAGAACGCTCACCCATCTTATTCACGACGGTGTATTGCGACATGGCTGGCGGGACACCACAATCCTCCTGCCTGAAGACTCATCGTAGCAACAGATTCGCTTATCTGTGCGCAGATCGCCCAGGCAGGTGATTGTACCAGAAGCGCTCAAGGATATTGTGCGCTATGTCTCAATAAGCCCTTTAGCAGTCTGCGGAAAAACTATGTTGGCACGCACGTCGAAAGTCCGCACAGCTAGTGCAACATGAGCACGGTCACGCAGGCTGCTCAAAAAGATCGTCCAGCAAGGCCGTAGCGAGTGAAGGCTCGATGCGTACCCTTGGGGTACGTTGAGGGTCTGAACGATGCGAGAACGCTGCTGGCGGACTTTTTCAGTAGCCTGTTAGCCTCCTCTACTGATCCTCCTCGATCGAATACTTGGTAGCTTGCGGCGGGAGCCCGGTGCGGCTACAGGCCAGTTCATCGAGGGCGCACGATCGAACCTCCGGAATACACAGGTTCACTACAGGCTGAGCAAATACAGGAAGCCTAGGAGCCTGTCCGACATTGAGCGACTTGCATCATATTTCCCCTTCCTGAGCGCCAGCTCACGGATAGACGGTCAGGATCTCCTCTCCTCTGGTTCCGTGGTTCCCGCTTTGCACTCCGCTTATCCCCTGCCGGGCTAGGGAGCTGGTCGGCAGCGGGTGGTCCTCCAGAGCTTCAGCACGTTATGGGTCGTACAGATCAGCGCCCATTCACCGCGGACTTGGTCATGGCCCCGCAACAAGAACTGCCGGAACCCGCGTCCCTGCTTGATCTGACCGAAGACCGGCTCGACCGTGACTTTTCGTTTGGCGTACAGACGTCGCCCGCGCTTCGTCCGTAGCGTGCGGCGCATCCGGTCCGCGACCGAGAGCCCCGTGGGAATCCGGCCGCGCGGCGCGGCCGGCACTGCCCGGCCATGCTGCTGCCGATCCGGAGGGATCAGGGGCCTGCAGCCTAACGCGATGAGGGCGTGGACATTCTCTTCACTAAAGTAGCCAGCATCCAGGCTGGCGGTCTTGGGGACCTTGCCCATATTGGCGATGGCTTGCCGTAGCAACGGCTGCGCTTGTTGTTTGTCATTCGGCGCTTGCGTTACGTCGGCGGCGATGATGATCGGTGCTGTCGCATCGACCACGGCTTGGCAATTATAGCCTTGGACGAAGCTGTCCTTGTCGCCCGAGGCCGGCATGATCCGACTCTCCGGGTCCGTGAAGTTGCGCTGAGCCGTGGGGGCCGGCACCGGGTCGGGGGGCTGTGGCTTCGGGCCACGACGGGGGCCCTCCGCTTCCCGGATCTCATTCGCGGCCTGCTTCGTCGCGGCCGCCTCGCGGGCGTCCTGCTCCAAGGCGGCCTTGGCCTCGCGGATTTTTCTGAGCCGTCCTTCTCGGAAGGCCAGCTCCTCTGGCAGTTCGTCCCCGATCCGGTCCATCCCATACCGGGCATCGTCCTGGGCATCAGCGTCAGTGGCCTGTTGCAGCAAGCCGTCCACCTCCGCCTGCAACCGGTCCTCCTCCTTCCCCATCCGGTCGTAGCTCATCGCTTTGTGTTTCGAGGCATTGGCCTTGAGTTTCGTGCCGTCCAGGGCAATGTGTCCCAGTGTGACCAGGCCTGCGTGCTGACAGAGCCGGAGCACCTGGACGAACAGCCCGCGGAGCGCTGCCAGATGCTGCTTGCGGAACTCACTGATGGTCCGGAAATCCGGCGTGGTGTTCGCCGCCAGCACCCGGAAAGCGATGTCCTCATGCAACTTGCGGGCGATCTGTCGCGAGGCTGGCACACCCACGGCGTAGGCATAGAGCAGGACGGCCACCAGCATCCGGGGATCATAGGGGGCCGTGCCCCGCGTCAGGTCGCCATAGGTGTTCAGGATGGGCTGCAGATCCAGCTCCTCCACCACATCCGCCACGAAGTAGACCAGGTGGTCCGCCGGCAGCCAGTCCCGGAGTGACGGCGGCAACAACAGCAGTTGGTCGGGCTCGTAGGGGCGAAAGGTGCGGGTGGGCATCGTAAGGCCTCCTATCGTCTAGCTAGTGTATTCTGCTTATACACGAGTCAGAGGCTCCTGACAAGGGGTTCTGGAGTCAATGTCGGACAGGCTCCTAGACAGTGGCCCACGGACGATTTTTTTCACTAAGCCCCACCTCTTGAGGTATAGCCACGCCGTCGCCGTCGCTCTACCATCCACACAAGATGATGGATCAAGCGAAACAGCAGACGTGGTGGGCGTGGTGGGACAGTCCGAAGTTTACGATTGACTGTGTGCTCGCGAATGCACATAGGCAGCTTGAAGCGGACGGGTGTATCCTCGAACGCATAGAAGGTGGGTGTAAGCTCTCCACCCCTGACCACCTGAGAACAGGAGATTTTGTAAAAGTCCAATTATGGTTGGAAGGTGAGGAGTCATTTATCGACATCAGACTCGCGGAGGTCAGAAGAGTTCACGAGCACTGGGTGGCTGTGGAGATGATCCAAGTGAGCCCCAATGACCGCATGAGGTTAAAGCAATTTATCGCTCCCCCTGCCGCCAAGGACACCGAAGAACCTGCGCTACTCGATCATCTTCTCATCCGAGCCTAGCAAGGCGCAGGACAACCACGGGTGCACCCTCGCTGATGTGCTTCGCACCCTATGCCCAATAAACTAGGGATAGTACTAGTTATCCTCTTCTGGTCACGTGATATTTTACCCCTAATTTCCATGGCAAGGAGGATGTATGGTTTGTCCAAAATGTCAGAGCCAACGGGCCGAACCGATCGTGAGCTGGACGATCTCCGGCCGTAAAATGAGCGTGCCGCAAATGAGATGGTGGGCCTGTCTGAATTTGGAATGTCAGCATCAGTGGACCAGAGAATTCACGAATCCCACCAAAAGTCCCGCGTCTCTCCCACGCCCTCATCTAATGAGCCAGGAGGTTCCATCTGGACCCTCAATGGGCTGAAACTGTTCCGCAGCCCAAGATCAGAGAAGCGATGCCGGAGAATAGCAGCAGCTCATGTTGCAGACGATAGAACGTGAACGTATTCCAACCCTGGGGAGAGACATGAACGCCATGCAAAAACACCTCGCTAGCATAATTGGACTGGCTCTTGCTGTGACCGTGGGCGGTTGTGGTGGCGACAATGATTCTAATTCCCCACCCGCGCCTGCTCCGATCGCTAGTTCTGCTGAGGGGCTGTATTCTGGGAACACCAATACCAACCGTACTCTTACGAACGTCGTCCTCGATGACGGCACCTATTATTTTTTCTATTCGGTTCCCGCAAATCCCGCACTGCTCGCCGGCCTGGTACAAGGCAATGGCACCGCGAGCAACGGCAGCTTCACGTCATCGAACGCGCAGGACTTTAATGTTGAAAGGCCTGGCGTGCTGAGTGCGACAATAGCTGCAAGCTATGCCGAACGCCAATCCCTCAACGGTTCTATCTCGTACCCTGGGCCGAGTGTGACCACATTCACCAGCACCTACGATACCGCGTACGATACAACGCCGACCCTGGCAAGTCTTGCAGGCACGTATACGGGCCAAGCCGGTAGTAGTGCTCAAGGTGTCCAATCCGCGACGGTCACGGTGACTGCTACTGGGGCATTTACTGCGGTTGAGGCCGACGGGTGCACATTTTCGGGAACCGCTTCGCCACGATCCCGCGGCAACATTTTTGATCAAAGCGTGACATTTGGTGGGGCCCCGTGTGAATTCCCTGGAACTACGCTCGTGGGAATTGCTTTCTTGGATGTTCCGAACCGGCGACTGTATGGAGCGGCTCCGGCCGGTAATCGCACAAACGCGGTGATTTTTTCAGGGACCAGGCCATAACGCACTTCGACGCTGCAATGGCGGGGACAAGGATCACTCATCCACCCTTCCTTCCTTCGCCCGGCTCAGTGAGCTGCACGAAGGACCGGAACAGGTTTCATGCATAGAGATGCACGCACCAACTAGGGTGTTTCCTCGTAGTTGTAATGACGAGAGTGCCGTAGGGCGAATTCATGCGTTGATGATGACATGGTGTAGGCCTAAGTGCACAGGAAGGGAGCAGGCATGACAAATAGAGCACAATCCACTGATGTCAACCTCAGGGTCTTTGATCTCCTCGAGGCTCTCACAGGTGATGTGCCCTGCTACGCTTCCCCTACCTGGATCGTGTCCGACAAGAAGGAAGCGGCCAACGCAAGGCCCTTCAAAGGCAAAAGAGCAGGTTGATAGGACGTGTAGCTAATGAATACACCACGCCTAGCAGCTGTTCCTGTATTGACGTTTTCGATACCACTGCCTTGCGGGAGTTTTTTGGGTTGTCCTATGCGCGAGACCTCACCCTGGACCGTCTCGACTCCTACGTGGCTGCCAGACTCAACGATGGAGTGGCCCCTGCCTCGATTCGTAACGACCTAGCCGTCATGCGGAGGGCATTTCGTCTCGCACAACGGGCAGGGAAAGCACTTTGTCCGCCCTTCCCGTCGTTGCAAGTACATAATACCCGCTCTGGATTTTTTGAGCGTGAAGACTTTGAAGCGGTTCGGTCACATCTACCAGAACAAATTCAAGGAGTGATGACTTTCGCCTATTGTACGGGCTGGCGAGTCCGTAGCGAAATCCTCCCGCTCCAGTGGAAGCATATTGATTGGACAGCAGGAACTCTGAGGTTGGAACCAGGCACTACCAAGAATGATGAAGGCCGCATGTTTCCATTCGCGGTCCTCCCAGAACTAGCGTACGTGCTCAAGCGGCAATGGGAATACACGAAAGATTTACAGCGGGCGACGGGCCGGCTGATCGGATCGGTTTTTCATCGGAATGGTAGGCCAATCAAGGACTATCGTGGGGCCTGGGATAAGGCTTGGGAGTTGGCCAAAGTGGTCGGACGTATCCCCCACGATTTCAGACGGACCGCCGTGAGAAATCTCGAACGGGCAGGAGTGCCGCGCAGTGTGGCGATGAAACTGACGGGACATAAAACCGAGAGCGTCTATCGTCGCTACGCGATTGTCAGTGAGGCGGATTTATCGGATGGATTAAGACGCCTGGCGACATTGCATGATCGGGATGCCAAAGCGGTCGAACAGTCGAGAACCGTTACAGTTCTCACACAGTTCTGAGGTTTTCCTCATCCAGTTCAATCGTAACGGAGCCTCTAACATGTTGATATTGGTGCCGGAGGCCGGGATTGAACCGGCATGGGCGGTTTAAGCCCGAGGGATTTTAAGTCCGACTTTGGTTCGGAGACCATCGGACTGTATCCTTCCCTATCGTTAATTATCAATAACTTATAGTCCTCCGTTTTTCTGTCTGGAACCCCATTTTCCCCCTCGTGCTCGATAGTTCGGGCAAAGCACGGGCAAAGCAAACCGTGTTCTGCACGCTCCCCTTCCAGCCCAACTTGTCCTTGTCTCCTTTCACAAAGGAGGGACAAACATGGGCCGATGGACCGAACCTACTCAGCGTGCTGCCGGCGAATGGTCGCGCAAACAAAAGCGGGGCTATCAACGTATCCGTTCACTTCTTTGGTTTTGGGAGGCTCACCATTTCCAAGTGCTGTGGGTCACTCTCTCTACAGCGGAGGGAGGACAGGCCGATAAGTTGACCTATCATCACAAACAATTGCGACAACGAATTGAACGGCACCTTGGATATCGAGGCCTAGAGTATTACCAGGTTCGAACGGAAGAGGGCCACGGCGTGTTGCATATCTTTTGGGCCTGGCGGGTTCCTGACGGCGAACGACACCGACGATTCTGGATTGCTCAAGAATGGCTCTCTACGCAATGGGAAGGCCTCCACGGCGCGCCGGTTGTGTGGATCAAGGCCT
>JBGTMB010000117.1:0-16195 GCA_041743755.1 Nitrospiraceae bacterium
TGCGGTGGCTCTGGGGAAAAGAACGTCTGAGTTCCTCGGCGTACTGGAAGGTATTGAAGTGGTTCCGTCACTCACGCGTGGCCCAATGGGTTGCCAGGGCATTTCGAGGGCGGCAAGAAGCCGTTATCCAGGATGTCGAAATTCCGATCGATCATGCGCCTGAGTTTGCACAGTTCTTCCATGAGGAGATCGGAATCAAGCCGGTCTGGATTTGTCCTGTGACTGCCTATAATCCATCGGCCTCGTATTCGTTGTATTCCATGACTCCCCACAAACTCTATGTCAATTTTGGATTCTGGGACGCGGTGAAGACCGAACACGAAGAGGGATACTTCAATAAGGCCATAGAGGCCAAGGTACGGAAGCTCGATGGCCAAAAATCCCTCTATTCGACTTCGTTCTACTCCAGAGAAGAATTTGGAGAGCTGTACAACGAAGGAGGCTATCGCCGACTGAAGATTCGATACGATTCCGCAGGAAAACTCAACAATCTTTATGAAAAGTGTGTGTTGAAGAAGTAGTCCTCTTTCACAATCTTGGCGAGGCTAGACCGTTGCCAATCAGTGTTGAAACGGCAACGGAGGATCTGATTTTTTAGATTGACCCGATGAATTGATTTGGGACGAACGCTGCAAAAACGGCCGTGCCACTCAACACATCATTGGAATCGCTCGCATACAGGCCTATCCACGCCTGGACCATCCTCTCGAGTCGGAATGCCGCGCTCTCCAATAAATCTGCCAGCTTACACCGCTAGAGAATTGGTTGCACACACAGGGTGGCGAGACTTTCTATTCTTCCGACTTCATCGCACGGTATCTGCTGCCTGTCCTCTACCCTGAGGACCTGACACGTGACCTTCAATAGAAGAAGCTTCTAAAGTGATCCCTTGTATGACATCGAAGCTGTAAGATAGGCTGTATATCAAGGACTCACAATTGGGCTAGTGTGAGTGACTCTGCTCTCCCCTCCATGTTCTGGGGAACCTGAGGGAAAACGGAGTTGACGTACCAGGTAGGGAGTTGATACATGGACGGGCCTGCATATGCACATTTTTCTGTGAGAATGCCATGCCTATAGATGAGATTACCCAAAAGGTCAGTGATCGTTATGCTCGGGCCGCATCGAGGGGCGAACAGATGTGCTGTCCGACCAGTTACGACATGGCCGACCTCCAATCCTTCATCCCAGAAGAAGTACTTAAAATTTCCTATGGTTGTGGGACGCCAGCCGGACTCAAGACCGTCAGCCCCGGTGAGACCGTGCTGGATATCGGTTCAGGCGGCGGCATCGATTGTTTTGAAGCCTCTCGGCTCGTGGGTCCCACTGGCCACGTCATCGGGATCGACATGACCGACACGATGCTGGCCATCGCCCGAACGCATGCCCCCGTCGTCGCAGCTAACCTTGGGTATGCTTCCTCCAACGTCGAGTTTCGCAAAGGGATGGCAGACGCGATGCCGGTCAGCGATGGCACTGTCGATCTGATCATCTCCAACTGTGTGATCAATCTGGCTCCAGACAAACACAAGGTCTTCAGAGAAATGTATCGCGTCGCCAAACCGGGAGGGCGATTTACGATTTCCGATATCGTGGCCGATCAACCGATTCCACAATACTTGGTCCATGACGCTGACAAGTGGGGTGACTGCCTCTCCGGAGCGTTGACACTCACCGGCTATATTGCGGGAATGGCAGAGGCCGGCTTCTTAGGCATTTACCTGGTCAAAGCCTCACCCTGGCAGGTCATCGACGGCATTCATTTCTTCTCCGTCACCTTGACGGGATATAAACTCCCTGCAAGCTCCTCTCAGTCGGATATTCGTTATGCAACGCTCCGTGGGCCGTTCAGCCGAGTGGTCGATGAACTGGGCATGACTCATCTGCGAGGCATTCCCCAGCCGATTACTCCCGACGCTGCGTGCCTGTTGAGCCAGACCCCGTTGGCATCTCATTTCGTCCTGTCTTCCGACCCTCTCTGGCTGGATCAAGCCGATAACCGATGGACCGCCGTGTACCCGGCAGACGCTCCATGCACCTGGCAAGGGCACTATGCCATGCTCGCCGGACCCTTCGTCGAAGCGTCCGATGACGATCACCATGTGTACCGCCGAGGCGAACCGGTGGAGATCTGTTCCAAGACCCTACACGTAATAGAAACTGACGGCTACGCTCCCCATTTTGCCATCATTAATCGCGCGGGTCGGCACGTCGGCGGTGATGCCGTGACCTGCACACCCAACGGGAGTTGCTGCTGATGCGTCGTGACACTGAGTCACGCAGAAGATCTCGGTGAGTCGGTCCCGAAACGGGCCATGACATTGTGACCAAAACCCTATGCCACTGACCTTGCTGGGACAACAGAACCCCCTCGCCTCTCCAACGGAGCAATTGAAGATACTCGGAAGGACAGCGAGTTACCCTCCCTTCGAGGCGCAGCTCGATCACATCGGCCTGCTCCCGCTTCGTGCCACCGGGATCACCGTCTTTCAGATCAATGTCGGCAAGCTCTGCAATCAGACCTGCCGGCACTGTCATGTCGATGCGGGACCTGATCGGACCGAACAGATGGCCCGCGAAACGGCCGAGCAGTGCATCCGAGCTCTCGCTCAGACCGATATTCCAACGGTCGATATCACGGGCGGCGCACCGGAACTCAATCCCAGTTTTCGCTGGCTGGTTAAACAGAGCCGGGCGCTGGGTCGCCACGTGATGGATCGTTGCAATTTGTCCGTGTTGCTCCTTCCATCCCAAGCGGACTTGGCGGCGTTCCTAGCCGGGCATCGTGTGGAAATCGTCGCCTCACTCCCCTATTACCGCGCCGGCCAGACCGATGCACAGCGAGGCGAGGGCACTTTTCAAAAATCGATTCAGGCGCTTCGACTCCTCAATCGGCTCGGCTACGGCCAGCCTGGCAGCGGGTTGTCGTTGAATCTCGTCTGTAATCCAGTCGGAGCCTTTCTCCCTCCCAAGCAAGAGGCCATCGAAGCGCAGTTCCGCAAAGAACTTCAAACTCGTCACAGTATCGAGTTCAACCATCTCTATACGATCACCAACATGCCGATCAGCCGGTTTCTTGAGTTCCTCCTGGAGAGCGGCAACTATGAGCCATATATGGAGCGATTGGCCAACGCCTTCAACCCCGCTGCCGCAGCCGGTGTGATGTGCCGTTACACAATCTCGGTGGGCTGGGACGGGACTCTCTACGACTGCGACTTCAACCAGATGCTCGATCTGCCGGTGGACCATGGCGCGCCCACCCATATCCGGGACTTCGATCCGGTTCAACTCAATCAGCGACGAATCACGACGCGCAACCATTGCTACGGCTGCACCGCGGGCTCTGGGTCGTCCTGCGGCGGATCCGTCACCGGCTAGGATTACGGACAATGGAAATTTCTCTGCTGACTTTTGCGCTCGCATTCGCGCTCGCCTTTGCCAATGGCACCAACGATGTCTCCAAAGCGATTGCGACCTTAGTCGGCAGCGGGGTCACCGATTATCGATCGGCCATCGCCTGGGGAACAGTCTGGACCGTAATCGGCGCAGGGTTGGCGACCTATGTCGCAAGTGCGATGATCAAGACGTTCAGCCACGGCCTCGTCCAAACCGGCACAATCATCGGACCGACCGTCACCTTGGCTGTCTTAGCAGGGGCGATTGCGTGGATCCTCTTTGCCTCGCGCACGGGACTCCCTGTTTCAACGACTCACGCGCTCACTGGAGCCATCGTCGGCGCCGGCTTCGTCGCCTTCGCCGGAGAAGGATTGGTCTGGTCCGCGATCGGGAAGAAGATTGCACTTCCTTTATTGCTCAGTCCGTTCCTCGCTTTCACGGTCTCACTCCTCATCCATCCCGCTGTTCGCACACTCGCGAAAAAATGGGAGGGGGCTTGTCTGTGCGTGATGCCGGCCTCGCGGGCGCTGGTGGCGATCGATACGAATGGCAGCACCAAAACTTTGTTTCAAGCCACGAGTTTGAGCCAGCCGATCATGGCAATACCATCGCAATGCGACCGCGCCGGCTTACAGGGGCTGGTTGTGGGGCTCGATACGATTCACTGGATCTCCAGCGGCCTTGCGTCGTTTGCCCGCGGGACGAACGATGCCCCGAAAATCGTCGCCATGCTCTTGCTCGGCAGCACGACCGCTGCGTGGCCCAGCACATCGTCCCAGCTTACCGCCTTCGGGGGAGTGGCCATTGCGATGGGGCTCGGTAGTTACTTTGGGGGGCTTCGCGTGACCAAAGTCCTCGCTGAGAACGTCACGAAGATGAATCATGCGGAGGGGCTGTCTGCAAACCTGACGACATCGTCCCTCGTTCTCCTCTCCGGCTCTCTTGGATTGCCGGTCTCGACCACGCATATCAGCAGCTCGGCCATTATCGGAATTGGTCTCCTCAAAGGCTGGAAGAGCGTGCGCTGGACAACCGTGCGTGACATGGCCTTGGCTTGGGTGGTGACGTTGCCGGCGTCGGCTCTCCTCGCTGGTATCGCCTACCTCATCCTCACCAGAATTCTGTAGCCAGGTACCCAGGAAATCCGCCCGCGTAATGGATCGGTTACAGCCGTGGCCTTGCTTGGAGCAGGATCATCCCATCAACAAAAACGAGGAAGAGTTCAGCCGTTTACCTCGCTTTCCTCGACAACACAGGTATCCCTTCATACACACCAAGAAGGCATGAGGGACCCTCTGTGGATTATCGTGATTGCGTCCCGTCTAGGCAGTCTGCTAAGGTGATCAGGTTAGAGATCATTCGCTATCATAACATCGGTTGATGATTTATATGGTCTGGGACCCTAAAGATCCTTGGAGCAAGAAAAGCGACCCGCTTGAGGATGCCCTGAGGCAGGCCCAATCGCAGTTTCAGAATCTGTTGCCCTCATTCAAGAATCTGATGCCCTCGAGCGGTTTCAGAAACGTCGCCCTGGCAGGGCTGGTCATCTTTCTTGCCTGGAATAGTGCCTTTATCGTCGCCCCGGATGAGGAGGGCGTCGTCAAGCGATTTGGTACCCCTGTCCGAACCGTGGGACCTGGCCCTCACGCGAAGATCCCCTTTGTCGAAACCGTCCTGCAGCCAAAGGTCCAAAAACTCCACCGCATCGAGGTCGGCTTCCGCACAGATCGGCAAGGCCGCCAACAGATGCTCGCGCAAGAAGCCCTGATGCTCACCGGCGACATGAACATCCTGGCTATCCAATTCATCGTGCAATACAAGATCAAAGAATCTGCGAACTACCTCTTTAACGTCGCACAAATCGATGAGACGATCGGGAAAGCTGCTGAGGCCTCCATGCGGGAAGTGGTCGGTAAAGGCAAGATCGACGAAGCGTTGACGACCGGCAAAGCCCAGATCCAGCAGGATACTCAAATACTCCTGCAAGCCCTTCTCGACCAGTACCAGGGTGGCGTCCAGATCGCAGCCGTCCAGCTCCAAGACGTCAGTCCTCCAGAGGCCGTGGCGGCTGCCTTCAAGGACGTGACGAACGCGAAAGAAGATCGAGAGAAACTCATCAACCAGTCTCAGAGTTATCGCAACGACATTCTCCCCAGAGCTCAAGGCGAAGCCGCTCAGGTGGTGAACCAGGCGAAGGGCAACGCCCAAGCGCGAGTGGATCGCGCCCAGGGCGAAGCTAACCGTTTTTCGGCAACGTTGAAAGAATACAATCAAGCCAAAGACATCATCAGCAAGCGGATCTATATCGAAACCATGGAAGAAATCCTCCCGAACGTCGAGAAGATCATCATTGACGGCAAAGCAGCCGATCGTATGCTTCCGTACCTTCCGCTCGATCGACACAAGCCTTTGCCCAGCGCCGCCACTGAGGACCGTAAATCATGACCAAGCAGGGATTGATCATTGCACTGCTCGTGGTCGTCGCTGGGTTGCTTTTCCTAGGAGCCTCACCGCTTTTCGTCGTCGACATCATCCAGAATGCGATCGTGGTCCAACTCGGGAAGCCGGTTCGCAATATCACAGAGCCGGGGCTCTATGTGAAAGTGCCGTTCATTCAAGAGGTCACCTATTTTGATAAACGCCTGCTGGACTATGACTCACAGGCGCAAGATGTGATCACACAGGACAAGAAGACCCTCCTTCTTGACAACTACGCCAAATGGCGGATCGTCGATCCCCTCAAGGTCTATCAGAACTTTCAAACCCAGCGGGGAGCGCTGCAACGGCTCAACGACATTATTTATTCTGAACTCCGGGTCGAACTCGGACGCCATGACCTTCTGGAAATCGTCGCGGATCACCGATCCGAACTCATGAAGATCGTGACCCAACGGTCGCATGAAAAAGCGTCCGCGTATGGGATCGAGATTCAGGACGTGAGAATCAAACGCGCCGACCTCCCTGAGCAGAACGAGAAGGCTGTATTCGCCCGGATGCAAGCTGAGCGGGAACGGCAGGCGAAGCAATATCGTGCGGAAGGCGCTGAGGAGGCACAGAAAATCCGTTCAGAGGCGGAAAAGGATCGCGAGATTATTCTGGCTCAGGCGTACAAGGAATCGGAAGAGCTTCGGGGCGCTGGGGATGCCAAGGCCTTTAAGGTCTATGCTGATGCCTACCGGCAGGATCCTCACTTCTTTGAATTTACTCGCACGATGGAAGCCTACAAGAAAACCTTCAAAGACAAGTCCACTCTGGTGATGAGTCCAGACTCAGAATTCTTGCGTTATCTTAAGCAGCGTTAGCCTTCAGGACAACCCCACAATCTCTCCCGTGCCTGGATCGATTCCAATACGCTCCCCTGCCGGCTTCTTGGGCAACCCAGGCATGAGTTGAATCCCTGAGCAGACCGCCGTCAGGAACCCAGCCCCTGCAAGCATTCGCACTTCCTTGATCGGAAGCGTAAACCCTGATGGGCGCCCCTTCAACGCCGGATCGTGCGATAACGACAACGGCGTCTTGGCCATACAGATGGGTAACTGATCGAGTCCGAGCTGCTGTGCGATTTCAATATCTCGTTCAGCCTGCGCATCGAACGATATGGCTGAAGCCCCATACATCTGCGTGGCAATGATCTCGATTTTCTTCTTAATCGGCCAGGCTGTATCATATAAATGTCTAAACGAAGATGTTTTTTCTATGGCGCCGACCACAGCCTTCGCCAGCTCTTCAGCCCCTTTCCCGCCATCGGCCCAATGTGTTGAGACTGCGGCATCCACCGCACCGACCGCGCGAGCCCGTTTTCGCACCCATTCCAGCTCAGCTACCGAGTCATCGATAAACGCATTGACTGCAACCACCACGGGCACCCCATGGGCTTTCACATTCGCAATATGCTGCTCCAAGTTTGCAAAACCTTTGGCCAACGCATCTTGATTCGGCCCAGTAAGGCCTAGGGGAAGAGGGGCTCCAACCTTGGCTGCACCTCCACCACCGTGAAGCTTGAGCGCGCGAAGCGTCGCAACCACCACAGCTGCTTCCGGCTTGAATCCTGAAAGGCGACATTTGATGTTGAAAAATTTCTCGGCCCCGAGGTCACTTCCGAATCCTGCCTCCGTGACCACATAGTCTGCACAACGTAAGGCAACGGCATCGGAAAGGATCGAACAATTCCCATGGGCGATATTTCCAAACGGACCAGTATGTACAAACGCTGGCGTTCCTTCCAACGTCTGAACCAAATTCGGCAACAACGCTTCTCTGAGCAAGACGGCCATGGACCCGGCACATCCAAACTCTTCTGCCCGCACTGGCTTACCATCCGTTGTATACCCAACAACGATCTGCCCGAGCCTGTGTCGTAGATCAGCTTGACTCGATGCCAATGCCAGGATCGCCATGACTTCTGAGGCTTCGGTAATCACAAACTGTCCCCTGCGACCCCCAGCCCCTTCTCCCAGCGAGATCTGGCGTAATGCCCGATCACTGACTCCCAAGGTCCGTGGCCAAGTGATTCGATTTAGATCTACCTGAAGTCTATTCCCGTGAAACAGATGATTATCAACAAATGCCGACAAGAGATTGTGACTGGCCGATACCGCATGGGCATCGCCGGTCAAATGAAGATTGATGTCTTCCATCGGAAGGACTTGCGCCCTTCCTCCTCCAGTTCCTCCACCTTTAATCCCAAATACCGGCCCCAACGAAGGCTGGCGAAGCGTGACGGCCGTTCGATGGCCGAGTCGTGAGAGACCCATGGCAAGCCCGATAGACGTAGTGGTCTTGCCTTCTCCAAGTGGGGTCGGATTGATGGCGGTCACAAGTATATACTTGCCGAGAGGCGCAGCCTGAAGCCTTTCCAGTACGTCGAGCGAGACCTTCGCTTTCAACTTTCCATACGGAAATAGCTCGCTGGCTTGAATGCCAAGCTGATCGGCGACATCCTGAATTGGGCGCGCCTTCACTGACCGGTTAATTTCAATATCTGTCATAGGCAGAGCGACAGCATGGCCTCGACGACCGTATTAGCCAGGCAGTATAGCATAGGAGGTAGGGGGATTCGGTAGATTGCGCGGGTATGGGAACGATGAGTGAGACGAGGAGTCTAACGAGTTAGTCGAGGATATACTTTACGGGATCTAGCGCTTGGCCATTCACTTTCACCATATAGTGTAGGTGAGGACCCGTGGCTAATCCAGTACTACCGACCAGTGCAATGGCTTCTCCACGTTTCACACGCTGCCCTTCTTTGACTAACGACTTTGCAAGGTGCCCGTAGACAGTTTCGATTCCGAATCCGTGGTCGAGTTTCACAAGAATTCCCAACTTAGGATCGAAGCCGACTGCGGTGACACGTCCTTGAGCCGGAGCCTGAATAGGCGCATTGGCCGCAGCTCCAATATCCAACCCGTCATGCCACGCAGGTTTCTCTGTAAATGGGGAAACCCTGGGCCCGAACCCGGAGGTCACCCAACCCTTCACCGGCCAAATGGATGGAGTTGCTGCCCATCGAGAAGATTTTTTTTCAGCAGCCAACGATAGCTCTTGAAGCGACTGTTCCTGAATCGTGGATTCTTTTGACAGCCAGTCTATACCGTCCCTGATTGAGGCAATCATTTCTTGCTCACTGAGTCCGATCGAACCGGCAGATGAGCTCATTGGGCTAGTCAGAGCACTCTGACTTGATTCAGGTGAACCGGAAGGCTGATTCTCTGTATTACTCTTGAGGGTATTCTCAGAGGTAGGGAGAGTATTGCCATCCGGAATGGGGCTATCCTCACCGCCTCGACCGTTCGTCACATCCCCTGGTTTAGGATTCTCGATACCCAGCATGACACGAAGCCGCTGGTTGACCTCTTTCATAGCTGTTAAACGCTTCTTCAAGTCATCGACGGCACTGGAAAAAGTCCCTGTCTGCTCCCGTGCACTCATGGCTTCTGCACGGAATGCTGAAAGCTCCAAGACTTCATTTGTCCTCATGACATAGTGCCCAATGACAAGTACGTTGACAAGGGCTAAGACAGCTCCAACAATCAATAGCCTACTGACAAGCTTACGAGGGAAACTATATCGCAGTGGCTTGGCTGTTGCGCCACGAAAGACCACGATAGTATAGGAATCGTTGTCCTCGGCGCCGTTCGTCTGTCCCATAACCTTTATCCCCCGCTGAGTGGGCTACCCTAATCCCACCAGTCATCGATCACTGGCGAGTGTATCGACAGAAACTGCTTCAGTCAACCCCTTACTTGTATAAATGTCCCCTTCACCGAACAGTTAGCCGTGGGTCTCAACCTGCACCCACCGAACATATGCCGCAAGGCCTTTTGTCACTGGCAACGCGATAACTTCAGGAACCTCATAGGTATGCATCGCTGTGATTGCTTTCTCGAGCGCACGATACCGTGGTGTAGTCGACTTCAATATGAGCAGCACTTCCTGTGCCTTGGCAACCTTTCCCTTCCAACGATAAATCGATTGAATCCCTGGAATGACATTCGCACAAGCAGCGAGTTTCATATATACCATTTCCTCGCCAATCCTTATAGCTTCTTTCAGATTTTTCACCATCACCATGACAACAAGCACCTGCTCTGCTGGTTTCTTTCTTCTGGCTATGGCCATTTTCAGGCAACCTTTCTGACCTTTCCTGGCCTGCCACGGTCTCTCTTGGAATAAAGCAATTTCTGGGCCCAACTCACGTATGTGCGCTTATGATTGTCACAACCAATCAATATCTTATACATAAGCTAACTAACAGCCTCTCCTTGGGCAGCTGGCGTCATATTAAAACTGACCTGCTATGAATCTATATGCAGACATACGCTGACAAAAATGTGCGGTATGTCCGACTACCCTCTCCATGAAGCGGAGAACTCAAGGCTCGGCAAGTTGACTAATGTCTATACGAACAATACAGACCGGATGGCATCATCGGTCTCATTGACAATCTTTTCTCCGCTCACTATTATTTACGACACAAGTAAGGAGGGCACCTTATGGGCTTCGTCATTTCCCCGAAAGAGCTGAAGACACGCCTTGATAAAGGCGACAAATTGGTGCTGCTTGATGTGAGAGAGGACTGGGAATATTCCCTCGCAAAATTGGATGGCTCAACGCTCATTCCTCTTGGAACACTCCCTCAATCGCTCTCTAAATTAAGCCACGACTCAGAAATCATCGCCATCTGCCACCATGGCATGAGAAGCGCCGATGCCACGAATTTCCTGCTTCAACAAGGCTTCCCAAATGTGAAGAATCTGGTGGGAGGAATTGACGCCTGGTCGACCCAGGTAGACGGAACCGTTCCTCGATATTGACCCAACCTGATCACCGCACGTGGTACACGTGCGTGCCCCACCATGAACAAAGCGTCAGGCTAGCCCATGCGTTCACGGAAATAGTCGACGGTGCGCTTGAGCCCTTCACTGAGTTCAGTTCTTGACTCCCAGGATAATTCTTGCCGGAGCTTCCCTGAATCAATGCCACTCCGTGCCTGCTCGCCACCTTTGGCCGGCCCATGAACTTCCTTGCATGTCGAATTCGTATGGCGGACTAAAATTCCGAGCAAATCATTGACGGAAGTCTCTTCCCCTGTTCCGACATTATACGTCCCTTGTATATCCTGCCCCATCGCCGCAAGATTGGCTTCAACGACATCTTCGACATACACAAAGTCTCGCGTTTGCCGTCCATTCCCATTGACGATCGCCTGCTCGTTGTTCAGTAGCTTCTGAATAAAAATCGCAACCACCCCTGCCTCTCCCTCAGGATCTTGCCGTGGACCATACACATTGGCATAACGCAAGCTTACGATTTGAAGTCCGTTCACTCGTTGATAGTAAGAAAGATACTGCTCCCCGCACAGTTTACTGACACCGTATGGCGACAGTGGTCTCGTGACATGGGACTCAGGGGCAGGATAGATCTCTTGCTCGCCGTAGATAGCCCCACCTGATGACGAGAACACCACTTTCCGCACGCCATGTTTGATCGATTGCTGCAGGACGTTTAGTGTCCCAAGGACATTCACCTGGGCATCAAACATTGGATCTTCCACAGATTTTCGAACATCCATCTGCGCAGCAAGGTGCATGACCATATGAGGCCTTTCGTTGCGAAACACCCGCTCAAGTCGCCAGCTCTGAATATCAAGCTTAACAAGCCGGGCAGCGCGATTGAGATTTCGCCGTTTTCCAGTGGACAGATTGTCCACCACAACAACCTCATGCCCTTCCTGGATCAGACGATCGACTAAGTGTGAACCTATAAAACCAGCGCCTCCGGTCACAAGTACTTTCATGCATGCCCCCATTGCCTATGAATCCGCATCATCGCCTATCCATCATGTGTCTAGTCAGGTTGTAATCGTGCGCGTAAAACCAACAAGAATTTCCCGATTCCCTTTCCGCCCAATCACGGGAGAGTCGAGTACACCTTTCAGCTGAAATCCCAACTGCGTGGCGCAGTGAATAACCTTCTCCGTCACCGCCTCACGCTGCACATCATCACGCACGATCCCCCCTCGCCCCACCTGGCCCTTACCGACTTCAAATTGTGGTTTCACTAACGCCACGATCACCGCTGCGCTATTGAGTAGGTGAACGACCGCTGGCAAGACCAGTGTCAGAGAGATAAAGGACACGTCGATCACCGCCAGATCGATCGGCTCAGGAACCGCTGTACGGTCAACATACCGAATGTTGGTTCGTTCGAGCAAGACAACACGTGAATCTTGACGAAGCCTCCACTCAAACTGCCCATACCCGACGTCAACAGCATAAATACGAGTGGCCCCTCGCTGCAGCAAACAATCGGTAAATCCACCCGTCGAACAGCCTACGTCCAAACTGATTGTCCCCTTCGGGTCGATCTGAAAAGCATCAAGGGCTGCGGCGAGTTTGTCACCAGATCGACTGACGTACAAGGCAGGCTGCACAACCTGGATCCGCGCATCCAACGGCACCAACTTCGCAGGCTTATCCACCACGACCCCGTCGACGGATACTCCTCCTGCCAAGACAGCTCTCGTTGCAGCTTCCCGACTCGTCACCAAACCCTGGGCTGCAAGCACACGGTCCAACCGTTCTTTGTGAATACGCGGGAGGGAAGCCATCGCGACTAGGGAAACCACGCAAGAGAGCATGAACAGGGGTGGGAGCCTGTGCAAGGAACGCTAGGAGGACGGTTCATCGGCTGCGTCGTCTGAAGAGTAAGCGTGAATTCGTTTCTTGCCGTTCTTATCCTGCACGAGCACTTCGACTTTATGCTCGGCCTCTTCTAAAATCTTGAGACAATTCTTTGAGAGACGGATACCCTCTTCAAAAATCTTGAGCGATTCGTCCAGCGGGAGGTCGTTTTTTTCCAACTCGCCAACGATGGCTTCCAATCGTGCCATTGCCTGTTCAAATTTCACTGCTGCCACACCACGCCTCGCGATCTATGGATGAAGGCTCATTATACTGGACCGCCCCGCAATTTCAAACAGTGGAATTGTCACACACACGCATCACCTTGCAACTCAATCGCCCACGTGACAATTGCGCCTCCAATTCCTGTCCAACCTCCACATCACTCGCTTGACGGACAATCTGACCAGCCGGAACTGTGTGAAGAATACTATAGCCACGTCCCAGAATCGCCAGAGGGCTCAAAGTATTGAGCTGCGCCAGCATCGCGTGGGTCCGGTGACGATGCTGTGCCAGCCTTACTCCCATCTGCCCTTCAAGACGCTTCGAGAATTGCGGAACGGTCGCAAGACCTTGCTTGATCGTGAGAATAGGATTGAGACCGGACAGATCACGCTGCGCCTCGTGAACCTGTTCACGCGCGAACGTAAGCAGTTGTTGAACCAGTTCGCGCAATCGATCGACCGTATCATCGGTCCGTTGTGCCGCTTCCTGGAGGTGAAAGCGTACATCCGTCACCCCTCGAATCCCGGCATCAAGCCGCTGCCGCTCGAAGGCACAATGCCGGAGCATTACCTGCCCAGTCCGGACCGTCAGCTCCCGCAATCGCTCTACGATGTCGGTCAACACCGGAACCACCGCCTCCGCTGCCGCCGAGGGCGTTGGCGCCCGGAGGTCTGCGACGAAGTCAGCAAGCGTTACATCGATTTCATGCCCGACAGCCGACACCACTGGCACATGGGATGCGGCAATAGCACGCACCACATTCTCTTCATTGAAACTCCAGAGATCCTCCAGCGATCCTCCACCTCGTCCAACAATGATGACATCGACAGACCCCCAGTCGTTCAAATCAGCCAACGCCTGAGCAATTTGACGCCCGGCACCCTCCCCTTGGACTTGAACCGGAGCGATGAGAATATGAAGCGTCGGCCAGCGTCGCCGAAGAACAGCCAGGATATCTCGAATGGCTGCGCCGGTCAGTGAAGTCACCACACCCACAGTCCGAGGAAATACTGGGATCGGTTTCTTTCTATCTTGATCGAACAACCCCTCTGCTGCCAATCGTTCTTTCAACTGTTCAAATGCCAGCTGCAGTGCGCCGACTCCCTTCGGCTCTACCGTATCAAGCACGATCTGATATTCCCCGCGCGGCTCGTAGACCGTAAGCCTTCCTCGCACGATGACTTGTAGCCCTTCTTGCAAGGCAAAGCGCAGCCGAACTGCACTGGACCGGAACAACACCGCGCGAATTTGGCTCGTTCTGTCCTTGAGCGTGCAATAGACGTGTCCCGACCCGGGGGCGCGAAGATTCGAGAGTTCGCCCTCTAACCAGAATTCGGGAAATTGTTCTTCGATGGAGACGCGAAGCAGCCCCGTCAACTCCGAAACCGTGAACACCCGTTTCGGAGCAGCAGAGAGAGAGAGGGAATCGGCAAAACCAGGAAGGTTCGTGGCGAGTCTCCTTTAGTCAATGATGCGAATTCGTTCGATCGACAATGCTTTGCCAAGACGTGCATCAAGTTCAAGCAACACCGCGCAAAAGACGGAGGGACCTGAGGCCACTTCGAAGCGCCGTGGCATCCCGGTCAGAAACTTTTCGATCGCCAGCTCTTTTTTTACCCCGATGACGGAATGAAGCGGACCGGTCATCCCGATATCCGTCAGATACGCAGTACCTTTCGGGAGGATCTGATCATCGGCCGTTTGCACATGCGTATGGGTACCGACTACAGCAACAACCTCTCCATCCAGATAGTGCCCCATCGCCATTTTCTCTGATGTGGCCTCCGCATGCATGTCGACAATCACGGCCGCTGTTCGCTTTTTCAGTGCGGCCAATTCTTTTTTTGCCACCTGGAATGGACAGTCCAATGTCGGCATGTAGGCTCGCCCCATCAGCTGAAGAACGCCGAGCTGCTCCCCGCCGGCCGACTCGACCACCACACTTCCGTGACCCGGTACACCACTCGGATAATTAGCCGGACGAAGGAGTCGTGGCTCCCGGGGAAAGTAGTCGAGAATTTCCTTCTTATCCCAGGCATGATTCCCAGTCGTAATCACCGCGAGACCGAGCTCAAATAGCTCTTCTGCCAACTCCGGCGTAATGCCAAACCCACCAGCCGCATTCTCGCCATTCCCGATCACGATGTCGATTTGCCGCTGAGCCACCAGCCTTGGAACAGCCCTGGCCAATGCTCGGCGCCCAGGCTCTCCAAAAATATCGCCGATGAACAGAACCTTCACTTGGCATACTCCACATACCGGCTCTCACGAATCACTGTCACTCGTATCGTACCGGGATAGGTCAGCTCCTGCTCAATCTTCTTCGCAAGATCCCGAGACAGCTGGAACGACTCGGCATCAGTAATATCTTCCTGTCGAACAATGACACGGATTTCTCTGCCTGCTTGAATGGCATACGCCTTCTGCACCCCTTTGATCGTCGTAGCAAGCGACTCCAATTTCTCCAGCCGCTTCACATAGGTCTCTAAAGCTTCCCGTCTCGCCCCAGGCCTGGCCGCAGACAACGCTTCAGCTGCAGCGACCAACACCGATTCCGGACAGATCGGCGGGACTTGCTCGTGGTGTCCCGCAATGGCATTCACAATTTTTTCGCTCTCACCGTACTTCTTGGCAATTTCAGCACCCAACATGGCATGCGGACCTTCTTCTTCGTGACTGACGGCTTTTCCGATATCGTGCAGCAACGCTCCCCGCCTCGCCAGCTTCACATCGAGACCAAGCTCCGACGCCATGATGCCGCAAATGTACGAGGCTTCTCGAGAATGATAGAGATTGTTCTGCCCATAGCTGGTCCGGTACTTAAGCCGACCCAGCACCTTGATTAACTCCGGGTGGAAATCCGAGAGCCCCAACTCAAAGATGATTTTCTCGGCCTCCTCATACATGAGTTTATCGATATCGACCTTGACCTTTTCAACGATTTCTTCAATCCGCGTCGGATGGATACGCCCGTCATGCATTAACCGTTCGAGCGAGACCTTGGCAATTTCTCGGCGCAATGGATCGAAGCCCGACACAATGACGGCTTCAGGCGTTTCATCGATGATCAGGTCGATCCCGGTTGCGGCTTCGATCGCACGGATATTGCGCCCTTCCCGCCCGATGATCCGTCCCTTCATGGCATCATTCGGAATCGGCACGACAGAAATCGTGGATTCAGAAACGTAGTCACGCACCACACGTTGGATTGAATTGGTAATGATCTCGCGCGCTTCCCGCTCCGCATTCTCCCGCGCTTCTTCTATCGTCCGCTTGGCATGACCAACGGCTTCGAGTCGCGCCTGGCTTTCCATTTCCTGAATAAGCTGCTTCTTTGCCTCTTCAGCCGTGATTCCCGCAATGCGCTCCAACGCCTCACGATGTTCTTTCTC
>JBGTMB010000118.1:0-25576 GCA_041743755.1 Nitrospiraceae bacterium
GATGCCGAGTGACTCAATTCGTTGACGAAGCATTTCCGCCACCTGTGCCGCTCCGTCCGTACGAGTGCCGGGAAGCACGACTACGAATTCGTCTCCGCCGTACCGCGCGACAAGGTCTCCTGGTCTGTTGACCGCCCCCGAGATCGCAGCGGCAACCTGCCGGAGGCATTCGTCACCCGACGTATGGCCGAGGGTATCGTTGTAGGATTTGAAACGATCAATGTCGAGCATGATCAGAGAGAGCGGTGTCGATTCACGAACCGCACGGCGCCATTCCTGGTCCAAGAAGTCGTCAAATTGACGGCGGTTGGTAATGCCGGTGAGGCCGTCAAGGCATGACAGGCGCAGCAGCATCTGGTTCGCTTCCTGGAGTTGACGCATGACCTCAAGGAGTTCCTGTTCCCGAGCCCGTCGCCGGTCTATTTCGTGGACCAGCCGCAACACCGATCGGACGCGGGTCAAGAGCGCGATCTTGTTGATGGGTTTCGAGATGTAGTCGAGCGCGCCGGCGGCAAAGGCGAGTTGGAGATCGACGGGATCGGTCTTCACGGTGACCATCATGATAGGCGTGTCACGGAATCGTTCGACTGCCTTGATCTGGCGACAGGCTTCGATGCCGCTCATCTCAGGCATAACAATGTCCATGAGAATCAGATCGACTCGAGAAGCGGCACCGTGCTTCCCGTCATCGAGCCCAAGCAAACGGAATGCGGCGGCGGCTGAGTCGGCGACCAGGAGATCATCGTAGCCTGCGGCCGAGAGGATCGACTGAAGCAAGAGGCGCTCGTCGACCGAATCATCAACAATCAAGATGCCCATGTGCGGTGTATCCAGTGAGTACGAGTTGTACGACTGAGAAATCGTACCAGCTAGTCCGGATAAACTCCAGGATAAAGCTTTTTGACACAAGGCTGACAGATGCCGTGGCTGAATTCGGCCTCGGAATGTTCGCCGATATATTCCTCCAACTGTTGCCAGAATCCGCCGTCATTGCGGATCTTTTTACAGGATGCGCAGATGGGGATGAGTCCTCTGAGGACTTTGACCTCCCGCAGCGCCTTCTGCAGCTCATCATTGATTCGACGGAGCTCCCCTTCCCGTGCTTTGCGGCAGTCCATTTCCTTTTTCAGCGCAAGCGCGGAAGAGGCCCGTGCCAAAAGTTCCAGGCTGTGCACCGGTTTGGTAATGTAATCATTCGCGCCCGCCGCAAAGGCCGCTTGAAGATTCGAGCGATCGTTGTTGGCCGTCACCATGATGATCGGAATATCGCACAGATGCGGTCGGCGCTTGATCTGGCGACAGGCCTCCACTCCGTCCAGCTCCGGCATAAGGACGTCCATCAGAATCAAGTCAATCTGGGCAGGCGTCGTTTCGCCGTCCATGTCGAGCATGGAGAACGCCGCCTTGGCAGATTCGGCGCTCAGGAGGTCCGTATGTCCTGATTGCTTAAGAATCGAGCGAAGGAGCGTCTGTTGGTCTGGGGAGTCGTCGACAATTAGAATGCCCATACCGGTTCCTGCCAGGCGTTCGCACAGATGGGGCGAGCAATTCTCTTTCAGTATAGCAGATGCCGGTTGGGCTATTGAAGCTTGGCACGGACGAGGTCGCTGATCTGCTTGCCATCGATCGGTTGGCCGACCACGCGGGCCATCACGGCTTTCATCACCATACCCATCTCTTTCAGTGATTGAACGCCGGTTTCCTGAATAACCGCATCGACAACGGCGGAGAGCTGTTCAGGAGAGAGGGCCTGAGGGAGATAGGACTCGAGAATGGTGATTTCCTGTCGTTCCTTCGCAGCAAGTTCTGCTCGGTTACCTTTTTCAAATTGTTCGACGGATTCCCGGCGTTGCTTGATCATCGTCGTCATCACACGGCTCATTTCGGCATCGTCGAGATCTTTCTTGATTTCCATTTCCTTGTTAATCACGGCGGCATTGATCATACGAATAACATCCATCCGCAATTGATCACGAGCCTTCATGGCCAGTTTGAGATCTTCGGTTAGCCGATCGTGCAAAGACATAAGGCCTCGAGAAGGAGTGTGATTGCGAGTGCGAAGAATACCTCTTCATTCGACCCCAGTCAACGTGCGGACATCACGGCGTGACGCTCTAGCTCACGTGGCTTTCACGCCGAGCAGAGAGTATGATACCACCAAAGTCAGATTGCGTCTCAACGCAAGATGAGAAAGCCTTGGGCAGATCAGTGATTGCGCGGATGACTTTCCTTACAGCATCAGTGCTTGTTGTGAGCCGCACGTGATCAACAATACGGACAAGAGAGGACGCGAATGAATCATCGACAAAGCCGTATACAACAACGTGGAGCCGCTATGGTCGTAGGTGTCTTTGTTCTCTTACTCATCACGGCTTGTGCCAGCGACCAGTCCAAACCACTTCCGCAATCGACTCCAGACCAAGTACGGGGCCATACCGATCGAGCGTTCGAGAAGCTCAAACAAGAAGAGCAAGAGCGAGGCGCCCAGCCGCCGACGCCTCGGTACTGAGCTGGAAACCTACCGATTCAATTTTGGCAGGGTCCAGGCCACAAACTGGGCAACCGGTTTCACAAGGGGCAATTCCCAGAGAAGCTGTCGCCGAGGCGCCCGTTCTACTTGGCGCGCTTCCTGGAAGCTGCCGAGAAGACTGGACGAAACCATCAGCCGCAGCACGCCTGAGAGAAAAAAGACAAACGGCAAATTTGAGGCAGGCTGGAGAACGACCCCTCCCCACTCGATCCGTGCAGGAAGGTGCTCGACTAGCCAGCTCCCAAACAAGGCTCCCGTCGACCACCCTATTGCATTGACCGTGCTATACAACGCGATGGCTTTTGCGCGATCCGCTGGCCTGACCGAATCGAACACATAGTTTTGCAGCCCCAATCCCAAGCCGGCCCAAATGACGCCGCCTAAAAAATTGACGATCAACAGAAAACCTAGATTTGTGCTCACGAGGTAGAGCATCGGCAAAAATGGCACCGTGAAACCGGTAATGGACAACAACGCTTTGTTTCCAAATCGGTCCCCGAAATGACCCCAGGCTTGTAGTGCGAAAAGTTGACCCAGGAGGCCGGTAGCCAACCATCCACCGTATTCGATATAGGACAGATGAATATCTTGAAGGAGGTACAGCACAAAAAATGGGCCTGCAATCAACACGGACGCATGCATCAGCCCTGAGAACACCAGGAACCGACGAAAGTCCTTCGTGGCACCCAGGCGGAAGAATCCGAGAAATCCTTGCTGGGCCTCCTGGTGGGCGGTCGGATGCACGTCTTGAACGGGGGACAAGGCCAACACCGAGAGGATGCGCGCACTCCCAGCCAAGGCAAAGACCAGGGCAAATCCCCACCACGCGGCATTAGAATGTTGCCAGAAACTCAGTATCCATCCGGCTCCGCAGAGGGCAAAGAAACTGAGGCCTGCGACAATTTTGGCTCGGCGTGCAAAATAAGCGCCCCGCTCATGCTGGCCGAGCCAATCGGCGATCAAGCTATTCCAAGCCGGCGCAGTGAAATGCGTGCACGCGAAATACGCAGCAGCGCCACCCACGACGAGCCAGGGGCCCCATTGTGGAAGCACCAGCGGCAGCAGCATGATGGGAATCCACGTCAAAGCCTGCCCGACAGTACCGGCAGAGATAAGGGCTTTGCGGTTGGGACACCACTGCAAGACCTTCACAGAAATGATTTGAGCCACCGTTCCAACGAGTTGAGGCAATGCCGACAACAGGCTCAGTTGGAACGGGCTTGCCTGAAGGAGCAAGGCGAAAGCGGAAAGGTATTGCTCCCCGCTTCCTTGCGTGACAGCCTGACAGGCACCGTCCCGGAGGCCGTAGCGAAGACCTTGCTCGCCACCACTCTGAGGCCGGGAGATGCATGGCACGGTTTCTTGCGAGTTTCCTGACAGTCTTGGATGCACAGTACCCTTGTCCGAGAGGGGGCCTCGATCGAGAATCGCCAGAATGTAAGGAGGCCAAGCGGAAATAGATGAGCGTCCTAGCCTGCCGGTTATTGACCCCTTCCTGATGACTCGATACCATTATAACAGTACCGGTAGACAGCACGATCAACACCCCCATGATAGAAACTAAAACGATAGGGAAGCCGTTTCTGCCAATCGTGTGTGTCAGCCTGAGCGTGGTCATGTCTATCTGGCAGGAAGTCGAGGCGCGGGACCCGTTTGCGCCAAAGGAGCAAACGACAACCGAAATCGGTTCCACACAAAGCCCGTCATTCGATGAGCAAAAGAAGGGTATCCCCCAATCCCTGTTTACCTGGATCAAGATGGCCAAGGGCTATGACGTCGAATGGGATTCGTTCGGGCGGAAAGGCTGGTACACGCAAGACCCCCGCTTGAAACCCATTGAGCCTGGATCGGTATTTCCTCGTGATATTCCCGCGATCTATATTGTGTTCGAGTCGGCACCATTGGAAGATCCTGCCCAATTCAGCGCTCAATGGTTTTCGGAAGGAGAACAGGGCACACTTTCATCCGTTCCGCTCGGCAAAGATATCTTGGAAGTGCCGGGGCATGAACGCTATGGATTTCTCGAACTCAAGAAACCTGGAAACGCCTGGGACGTCGGAACGTATCTGGTGAAACTGTTCATCACACCGCTTGGACAACAGTCCTTTCATGCGGCTAATCAAGTAGGTATCATGCGGTTTACCATTGTGGAGGGTATGGCTCCGGCCGGAGTGAGCCCGAGGTAGCCCCAAAACCATTGCGAATTGAGCGAAAGCGTTCATACGTATGAGTGCGACGCAGAGAAAAGGAACAAGATGCAAGCGCGTATTAAAGTGACGGATCAAGAGAAACTCACGTTGCTCTACGAGCGGTTCAGAGACGTCTGTCTGGTCGAGAAGGAAGTGTGGAAAGAGATTTTTATGCCGAGGGAGATCACGCAAGGCCCTGTCAGAACCAACTTGCAAGACCGCTATGATGTGGAGATCGACGAACCTGAGATTGAGGAGGCCCTGGATGCTAATATCCCTCTCGGCAGCCCAGCCCTAGCTGCCGCAATTCAGGAGTATCGAGCACACATTTCTTTTTATCGAAAAATCTAAGAACGTCAGCGGGCCGCAAGCACGCGCTCAATATCCTGAACAATATCTTGAGCGAACGGCTTCGTACGGTTATGGTATCGGGCGACAACCTTTCCTGAGCGATCCACTAAATACTTCTGGAAATTCCACTCCACCTCGCCTGGAAACGGGCTCTGCTCAGTGAGATAGCGGTAGAGCGGATGTATATCGTCGCCTTTGACGCTGATCTTGCTGAACAGTGGAAACGACAGACTATACTTGGTGAAGCAGAAATCTTTGATCTCCGCATTCGTCCCTGGTTCTTGCTTCCCGAAGTTGTTCGCGGGGAACGCCAGGATCTCAAAGCCCTTCTCTCTATACTGCTCATACATCTTTTCAAGATCGGTATACTGCGGTGTATTGCCGCAGAAGCTGGCCGTGTTGACCAGCAACAGAGCCTTCCCACGGTACTGGCTGAGTGAGACGGGCTTTCCATCGATATCGTTCAGCGTAAAGTCATAGACCATTGGCGTTTGTGCTGCCATGAGTACAGTCCCTTCCTGTTTCGCCGTTGCGTGGGTTGGCCCAAGCAGGTCACTTGATCCAACACCTGCGATCAAGCCAATTGCTGCGAGCGCCCCTCCCAATAGCTGGTGCGACCTCTTCATCAAGCACCTCCTCGTTAGAGCCGTTCCAACGCAGCAATACGCGCTTCGACCGGCGGATGCGTAGCGAAGAAATGCATGAAACCGGACGAATTACCGGAAATCTTCATCGTGGCAAGCGCGTCCTGGGTAGAATACTCGACCTGTGAACGGCTAACCCACCGATCGATCGCTCGAAGAGCCGAAATCATCGAGTCCTTGCCGTACACCTTGGCAGAGAAGGCATCCGCGCCATACTCACGCTGACGCGAGAACCAGCAAATCAGGATCGAGGCCAGAATGCTGACGACAATCTGGAGCACGAATGACAGCCCAAAGCCGAGCATGGCTTGATCGCGCTCTGCGAAGAACCGGCGCACCCACATCGCAATGTAATAGACGAAGGTATTCATCAGCCCCGCCAACACCGTCGTGGCAAACATGTCTCCATTGTAGACATGTCCCATTTCATGGGCGAGGACGGCGCGCACTTCTTGCTCTTGTAGATTGCTCAGTAACCCGGTCGAAACTGCCACCATCGAATTGTTCTTGCTGGGCCCTGTTGCAAAGGCGTTGGGATCGGGGGCTTCATAGACCCATACCTCTGGCATCGTGATCTGGAGTCGTTGTGCAATCTCCTGGACGGTGCCGTAAATAACCTGTTCAGCATGTGACCGAGGTTGGGTGATCTGGCGGCAATCCAGCATCGCCCGAGCCATTTGTTTAGAGAAGGCCAAACTAATAAAGGCGCCACCAAAGCCGAACGCGAGGGCCCAGACTAACGAGCTGAGGTCGACTGCTCCCCGCAGATCGACTCCAAACATGGGCAGGACGATATTGATCAGCAACGGCACGGTGAGCGACAGCGTCACCATGATCAGTATGTTAGCGGCCAGCAGCAGGAACATGCCTTTCATCCACTTCATCGAGATCCTCCTTCTAGACCACGTACTCGCCCCATCATCATTGAGCGAGTCACCAATTAATCGTCATTATACTAACCGATCAGCTCAAATGCACTCCGTCGATACAATCCAAGCAATACTCATTGATGATAACTCCGAAGATGCGAAGGTCAAGTAGCCTCAAGCCCGTGAAACTCTTAGGCAAAGTTGACCGGTTCCCGCCCTTCCTGTTAGAAATGGCTCATGCAGAAGGCCCCCAGGCAATTGATCAACATGATGGCGATGGTCTGGTTGCTGACATCGGTCGGCGTGACTATCGTTCATGGAGCGGAACCCTCTCAGTCCGATCCTCCCATGATGATCCCGGTGGCGGCAGACGGTGTGCAGCGAGCCACGGTCACACTTGATAGCTACTCGTATAGCCCCAACCATTTGATTGTGGAAGCTGGAAAGCCGGTTGAGCTGACGCTGACCAGTGTGACGACGATAATCCCACACAATTTTATCATCAAGGAGCCGGCTGGAAACCTATCCGTCGAGCAGGACGTCAGCGCCGGCAAGACGGTTATCATAAGATTTACACCAGCTCAGCCTGGCACATTTCCTATCTACTGCGACAAACGGCTCTGGCCGTTGCCCAGCCATCGCGACAAAGGGATGGAAGGGACCCTGGAAGTGCGATAGGTGTGGCTACGAATATAGAGACCTCCAAGCAAGCACTGCTCCGCGATCTCCTCAAACAAGTATCCCGTCTCTTCTACACGACATTGGTCGTGGTCCCGGCAGATGTGCGCGATCAAGTCAGCCTCGCCTACCTCTTTGCCCGCGCAGCAGACACCATTGCGGATACGGAATTGATCGATCGTCCGCGTCGACTGGATTTACTCAATCGACTCAAAGGGCAATTCGTGAGCGATCAGATTGCCTGGACTCAAGTGCGAGAGATTCAGAAAGCGGTGGGGCCGATCCAACAGAATTCTGCCGAGCGAGTCCTGCTTGAACGGCTGGAAGATTGCTTCAAGCTCTTCCAGACCTTTTCGCCGGACGATAGGCGCCGCGTACAGCGGCTGATGACCACCCTGACGCAAGGCATGGAGATGGATCTCACCGTCTTCCCCGGAACGTCGGCAGAAAACCTTACGGCCCTCAAGACGCTCGCCGATCTGGACCGCTACACCTATTACGTGGCCGGCTGTGTAGGCGAGTTTTGGACGGATTTGATGTGCGCCCACCGAAAGTCGTTGGCCTCATGGAAAGTGCGGGAGATGTCGGAGGTCGGCGTGAGATTTGGGAAGGGCCTCCAACTCACGAACATTGTGAAAGATATCGCACACGACCTCCAGAAAGGTCGATGCTATGTGCCGGCTCCCCTGCTGGCCGAAGCCGGCCTCACCGGGCAGGATTTACTAGACCAGCGAAACCGCGCACGTTTTCAGCCAGTCCTGAGCAAACTCGTCCGCATGGCGGTGGAGCATCTCGACCAAGGCTGGCTCTACACCATGTCGATCCCACGATCTGAAACTCGTCTGCGCTTGTCCTGCATGTGGCCGATTCTCTCCGCCGGAGAATCGCTGAAGCTCGTCATGAACTCCCCCGATCTCTTAAACCCCGCCGTGAAAGTGAAAATCCCTCGCAGCAAGGTTTACCAAATCATGGCGCTCACGACAGGCACCTTCGCCTACGGCCAGGTAGGCACTGCCTATTGGGGGCGACTCCGAAAACAGATCATCTAAATTCCGCCCTTAGCGTGCTCAGGTATACATCATCCCATAAACCGTCGTGAGGTGATCATGCCCTCTCAATTAACATGGCCCCAGCGGCGTATCTCTCCATAGCGATCGTCGTCGTGGTACTCTCCATTCTCACCTTCCCCTTATTAGGGCTTGTACTCTCCCCCATGTCGACCATCTTCGACGTTAGACTCTGTCTCTACCCGTGTTCGACCACAAACTACTCGTTTCCTCTTTCGTGATTAAGTCTGTATAGGTTAGGTGTGGGAAGAAAGAGAACGATCGCATGATTGGACATTCAATTGGAAGTATGAGGCATGTAGTGCTTCAAGTCTTAGGAGCAGCTGAAGAAGAAATTACCGAGGCGAAAGCATTTGCAGCTGGTCTTGTATCACTCCGTGCCCCTTTCTGGGTGCCATCCTCCACTGGGTTTCGCACTAAGGGTGTGACAAGGCCTCGACGCTGACTTTCGCCGGAAGAGCGAAATTCGCACGCCTACTCTGTGGGGAAGGAAAGATGGAACTGACCGAGTTTTTCTCTTCGACTCTCTAAGGGGTGTGCTGGCTGATCCGCGACTGCGCGCATTGAGCTACCACCGCTTCATCGTGGTTGCTCTGCGAGCAACGGGAACTGACCAGGCTACCCCGTCTTTTTTTGCGGCTCCAACATCTTTTCCCCTTTTTTGAACACCATGTAGATCGCCTGCGAGGGACAGGCATCCAGGCAGAGGCGGCAGCTTTCCAGGCAGCGGGAAGCATCGAACTTATAGGGAGGAGTCGAGAGCCAGGCGCCGGTCGGGCAAATTGGAACACAGATGGCTTGATGGGTGCAGCGGTCGGGGTGGCGGACGAGGTGATCGCGAATGACCATCATGGGTTTGACTCCTTCAAAGAGACCCTGAGAAAAGATGTCGAACATGTTTCTATCGGGGAGGCTGTCACTCACTTCCACTCCTTCACAAGTTCCTTCAAGCGATCTTTCAATTCAGGATGCTGCTCCAGATTATTGTGAATCGCTCCAAGGATCTTCTCGACCCTGGCAGACTTGAGGGCGTCTTTGTCCTTTTTGACCAATCGATCATACTCCACATAGGCCGCCTGATGCGTCGACTCAAGGAGCGTCCGTGCCACAGCCAATGCCTCGCCCAACTCGTACGGCTCCGACGCCATCGGAGGCACGATGGTGAAGGTGCCGTCGGTGCATACGAGCACAGCGGCCCCCTGTTTTCCCTTGAGCAGGATAACGGCCTTGATGGTCTTACCCGCCAAGGAATCCCAGTTTCCGAGTAACCCAGGAAACTGCTTCATGAAGGCCACCTTCTCGAGGTTGGCTTTCCATTTTTCTTCGACAGCCATGAGGTTCCTTGTAGCGCGACGCTACGATGTGAGCGGAGGGACGGTCGTGGGAACGGGGTGATCGGGCATGATGAGACGGGTCACGACCTCGCCTTTGATAACGTGGCGCTCCATGATTTCCGTCACGTCGGCTTCGGATTTGACTTGATACCACACGCCTTCAGGATAGATCACCACACTCGGCCCTTCGGCGCAATGATCGAGGCACCCAGCTTTATTGGCGCGGACGACGTCTTTCAAATCCAATCGCTTCGCTTCTTGTTTAAAGCGGGCGTGAAGCGCCTCAGAACCAAGCTTCGAGCAGCTCCCACGTGGATCGTCGGGACTCCGTTGATTCGTACAGACAAAAATGTGGCGTTTGTATCCAGACATGATCGATCGTGGCTTAAACTGGAACGGTGATGGTGTTCAGTCGTTCGAGTAACCGTGCCACCTCGCCGCTTGCGAGCAGCGCTGAATGGGTCTGTGCGGCATCAACCAGCGCGATGATCTCTCTCACCCGCAACGTCGCACGCTGGAACTCATCGGACTTCGACAGTTCAGAGGTTTGCCCGGCCACAAGCTTGTCGGTCTCGGCGGAAATGTCCCGGAAGTCCCGTTGGAGATTTTTCTGCATCGAACAACCTTCGCAGTACCATCTCGGGCTTTGATCGCTCGAAGGGGACAGTCGGTCATAGGCCCGGCCAAAAAAATCCTTCCCGAGCGATAACTTCATCAGCGCGGTACCGGTAGCACCGCAGGCATTACAGGACCCAGCTGCAGATTCCATAGAACCTCCCTCTGTCGAGCATGAGCTGAAGAGCGGCAAATCTTACACTAGGCTTCCGCGCACTGTCCACTGAGAGAGGCGACTCTTCATACACGAGGCAGGATCACAGACTTTTTCGACCTCCTCCTATAGAATAGGTCGAGTGTCGAGTACCCATTGCGAGAGGAGAACGTAGCCATGGTCATCGGGGTCCCTAAAGAGATTAAGGATCATGAGTACCGTGTCAGCGTCACGCCCGATGGAGTGCGAGCATTGCGACAGGCCGGCCATGATGTTTGGATCGAACGATCCGCCGGAGTCGGCAGCGGATACTCAGATGAGGACTACGGGAGTGCCGGCGCCATCACAGCAGAATCGAAAAAGCAGCTGTTTCAGCAGGCAACCCTCATCGTGAAGGTTAAGGAGCCATTGCTCTCCGAATGCCGACTCTTCCGAGCAGGCCAGACCCTCTTTACCTATTTGCACTTGGCCTCCTTACCGGATCTCACGAAGGCCCTCCTGGATACGACCATCACCGCGATTGCCTACGAAACGATCGAGGCGAAAGACGGCACATTGCCGATGCTCAAGCCGATGAGCGAAATCGCAGGGCGGATGTCGGTACAAATCGGTGCACATTACCTCGAGAAAACGCACGGAGGGCGAGGAGTTCTCCTGGCAGGTGTGCCAGGAGTAGAGCCGGGAATGGTCGTGGTGTTAGGAGCTGGAGTGGTGGGCAGCGCAGCGACTCGAATCGCTGTCGGGATGGGAGCTCAGGTGACGGTGATCAATCTTGACCTTGAACGGCTCCGGGCACTCGACGAATTGTATCGTGGTCGAATTGTGACGCGTGCCTCCACACAAGCCGCAATTGACGAAACCGTGATGGCCGCAGATCTCGTCATCGGAGCAGTCCTCGTTCCTGGGGCTCGCGCGCCCAAGTTGGTCTCGCGTGAACTGGTGGCGCGCATGAAACCAGGAGCCGTGGTGGTGGACGTCGCCGTCGATCAAGGCGGCTGCTTCGAGACCACGAAGACCACGACCCATTCGGACCCGGTCTACATGGTGGACAAAGTCCTCCATTATGGGGTGTCCAATATGCCGGGAATTGTTCCGCGTACGTCGACTGAAGCGTTGACGAATGCCACGCTTCCATATCTGCTGCGCCTGGCTTCGCAGGGGGTGGAAGTAGCCGTACGAGCAGACGCAGGTTTGGCGAAAGGAGTCAACCTGTCCAGAGGAAAGATTACCTGTCGAGCGGTGGCCGATGCCCACGGCTTGCGTTTCGACCCTCTGATGTAAGACAATCCCCGCTCCCGTTGCGATGCTGTTGTTTTTGTCGGGGCGTAGCGCAGCCCGGTAGCGCACTGCGTTCGGGACGCAGGGGTCGGAGGTTCGAATCCTCTCGCCCCGACCAAACAGAGCTTGCTCGACCCGGAAATTCTTTTTTATTGAGGCGACGGGACACCCCTCTGTGATTCATTCCCCCTTGACCAATTCTTGTTCCTACCTCGTCTCAGAGTAATTACTCAATCTTATCTTCACAAAGTTTCCGGCGCGTATATTGGAATAGTTGCGCCATCTTTGCATGCGCCGAAATTCTTCAGTCGTCCCATTTTTCATTTCAAATCGATAGGCAACGCGTCCGCGCACGGAATCGCAAAACGCGTGACGCCTCTGCGGAGGTGTGAGAGTATCCGTTCATTGAACAGGCGTCTTCGTACTACGCCGTTTGGCTGAATGCATGGCTGAAGAGATTGAATCGACAGTGTTCCGAGCGAGGCTGTCGGTAAAGGGAAAAGTTCAAGGGGTCGGGTATCGAGCGTTTGCGGCTCGTGTCGCATCCCAACGAGGTCTCTCCGGCGGTGTCAGGAATCTCGATGACGGCCGAGTCAAACTTGAAATTGAAGGCCGCAAAGATCAGATTCTGTCCCTGATCGAAGACCTCAAGAATGGGCCACCGGCAGCACGAGTCACAGCCATCGACGTGGAGTGGAGTCCGGCAACAGGACGATTTACAGATTTTCAAGTGTGGTACTGAGGAACACGGGTAGGAGCAACGGAACGTATGGGGCGAGGGGGCGAGGAACTACACGATCTGAGCGAAGCGCGCCGACATCTCGTCGACCATGACGATGAGGACACGGGTGCGTCGTCGAGAGCGGACGAGTCGCCCGTCGGCGAGGAGAAATCGAGTCGCCGGTCCGAAGGGTTGGATACGCTCAAGTGTTACTTGCGCGAGATCCGTCACTCCACTCTGCTGACGTTCAAGCAAGAGCAGCAGCTGGGCAAACGCGTCATGGCCGGGGATGAGCAGGCCCGTCAAGAGATGATCGAATCGAATCTTCGGTTAGTGATCAGCATCGGCAAGCGATACATGCATCGAGGGTTCCCCTTCTCCGATGTCATCGAAGAGGGCAATCTTGGGCTGATCAAGGCCGTCGAAAAGTTCAACTATAAACGCGGGTTTCGCTTCAGCACTTACGCATCCTGGTGGATCCGGCAATACATCGAACGGGCGATTATCAATCAGGGAAAGCTCGTGCGATTGCCGGTGCACGTGGTAGAGCGTTTAAATCGGTATCTCACCAAGGTGGAGCGGCTCGTTCAGGAGCTTGGACGAGAACCGACCGCGTCGGAAGTGGCGGCACGGATGAAAACGACGGAAGAAACGGTGGTGGATCTCAAGCAAGTGATCCGCACGACCTGTTCGTTGGATAGTCCGATCAGTGAGGGCGGAGACACATTCTTACGCGATGTGATTGAAGACCCTTCCTGCGTCTCACCAGCCGATACGGCCGAGGGGGTGATGCGTCGAGCAGAGATGATGGAGTGGGTACAGCTGTTGCCTGAGAAAGAGCAAACTGTTATTATGGCCCGGTTCGGACTTGATGGGAGTGAAGCCAAGACACTGGAAGAAATCGGCCGGGAGATGGGACTGACCCGGGAGCGAGTCCGGCAGATTGAAATGGCAGCCTTAGCCCGTTTGCGCCATACCATTGAACGCAGAACCATGACACAAGCCGACCTGCTTTGATCGATGCCTCCCATCAACTATCACGCTCTCATTCGGGAAGTTCCCGACTTCCCCAAACCCGGCATTCTCTTCTACGATATCACCACGCTGCTCAAGGATGCCCACGCCCTGGCGTCGATCACCGATGAATTGACCGCCTATTACCAGGGGCACCGAATCGCCAAAGTCATCGGCATCGAATCGCGCGGGTTCATTTTCGGAGGAATATTGGCAAATCGGTTGAACGCCGGGTTTGTCCTAGTCCGGAAACCTGGCAAGTTGCCCGCCGATAGTTTTGAAGTCAAATATAATCTTGAGTATGGGTCGAACTCCCTCGCCATCCATCGCGATGCAATCGGTTTAGGAGAACGTGTGCTGATTGTGGATGACTTGCTGGCCACCGGGGGCACAGCGGCTGCAACGGTGTCTCTCGTTCGTCAGTTGGGAGGCGAAATCGCCGGGCTCGACTTTCTGGTTGAACTCAAGGGCCTGAAGGGCCGAGAGAAACTGATCGGCTATCCCATTCATTCAACAATCGTCTACTCTTAACCTCTCAGGCTCTTCTTACAACCTCTTGTCAAAAGCGGGAGCGCCGTGCTATGAATGCCGAAATTTTCCGGTAACTCCGTGTTCATCCCAGGAGTAGGATCCGTCATGGCAACCAAATCACCCGCCAAGAAAAAGCCGACAGCAAAGGCCACCGTGCAAGCGAAGGTCGCAAAACCGGCGAGCAAACCTACGCACACGCCAACTATAGTCATAGAAAAACCTATCAGTATGGCTGTCTCCCCTCTTGCTGCCAAACCGAAAGAATCGGCGAAAGAACGCGAAGACCGGGAACGCCGCCGCCAAGCCCTCCATCAGATGTTGGTGCGAAAGCGGCAGGACATTATTAAAGAGATTGAAGGGAGCCTAGGCCAGTCCCTCATTGAAGATAAACAGCGGCGGCTTGAATCTGCCCGCGACGTCGGAGACCAAGCCCTCATGGATCTCGATCGCGAGCTAGGCATTTCCTTGATGGAAATGCGCAATCGCCGACGGCAGGCCATCGACGAAGCGTTAACACGGCTCAACGAAGGCACCTATGGCATCTGTGCAGAGTGTGGTGTAGAGATTAGTGAGCGGAGATTGGAAGCCGTCCCGTTTGCGAAGCTCTGCGTCGAGTGTCAATCGAAAGAAGAGCTGTTGGAAAAAATCGAGCGAGAAGAAGATCGAGACTAGGCGTCCATGCGCGTGATCAGTCTTCTCCTTCCCTCTACATGATCCTCCTCCCCTCAACATGATCCCTTCCCCTCCCCCGTTAGGCAAAGCTTGCGTCCTGTGACGATACTTGGCACCTTGCATCGTATATGGGAGTGGGTGTGATGAAGCCATTGAACCATCGCGCAGTCGTCTTGGCGAGCGGAGGACTGGACTCCACCGTCACGGCAGCGATTGCCAAGCAGGATGGTTGCGAGCTTTTCTTTCTCACTATGGCCTACGGGCAGCGCCATGCAGTGGAGGTGGACCGGGCTCGGCAGGTCGCAGCTGCCTTGGGCGTGACGAATCACCTGGTGATGAGTCTGGATCTTCGCGCCATCGGCGGATCGGCGCTCACCGGCCCGGCGGCAGTGCCCAAGAATCGACCCGGTGAGGAACGCAGCCAGAGCATTCCTGTCACCTATGTGCCAAGCCGCAATCTCATCTTTCTCTCGATTGCGGCAGCGCATGCGGAAGTTGTGGGAGCGTCTCTCATTTATTTTGGCGCCAACATACTCGACTATTCTGGCTATCCGGACTGCCGACCTGAATTCATCCGCGCATTTGAAGCCGTGGTGAAGGAAGGCACGAAGGCCGGCATGGGAGGAAGCCCCCTCCATGTCAAAGCCCCTTTGCTCATGCTGACGAAAACGGAAATCATCCAGCAAGGTATCAAACTTCAAGTCCCATTTCATTTAACCCACAGTTGTTACGATCCGGCAGGAGAGCTGGCTTGTGGGCGATGCGATAGTTGCGTAATCCGTCGGGAAGGATTTGCAAAGGCTGGGGTTGTGGATCCCATCGCATATGCGATAGTCACTCCTGATTCTAAGTAGTTAGAAGTGTATCCGACGAGAATGACAAGTAGATCGCATGAATTGGCCGTTGCAGTGGAGGGAAACATACAGTACAAATAAAGGAGGAATAAGGCAAAATAGAAAGGAGAACTGCAATGAAGAATGCAATAGGACTTATGGCGGCTCTGATCCTCATTAGCTGGCTGGGGTCTGCGCAAGCCAAGGACGAAACTTACGGCCACCCCACAGATAAAGGCTACTCCGATGAACAACGCCAGATGGAAGAGCAAATGCGCCTAGACCGCGAATCGATTCAAAGGGAACGGGCCGGGATGCCGCCCATACAGTCCGAGCGAGCCATGCAGCTGGAACGCGATAGATGGCAGCACCGTGACGAGGATCAGCAAAGGCAATACGGCGGTAATCCCTACAATGACAGGGGCAATTTTGACGGAAATCCTAAGTGAGCCTGCCTCCCCCCCACCCTGTTCCATTGGAATCTGTGAGCTCAGTCGGACGCGCAGTCTCAGTTCTCGACGCCACATGAACTGGCAGGTAACATCGACCTATCGACCATCAAGAATCGAAAAGGACAATCGGGCTACGATTGATGGTTGGAGATTTCCGGCCAGGGCCTACGCGAAGCATTCATATAACAGATGCAGTCACCCGCGTATGTGAACGGCAGTGATGGCTGGAGTTGGTACACCACCTCCAGCAGGGCCAACATGTTGCGTGAAGTACAACACCGATTCCAAGACAGGGCAATGATGCAGGTTCGTAGAGAGTTCCCTGAATTTGACGCATCACTCCGAGCGAATAAACAAAACAAGCTGGATACGAAAGTCGGTCGGACACCGCGCAATGCGATAGATGAAGCTCTGAAGTTCGGTCAGCAGTAATTTAGCACAGGGGGATGGCACATGCTGTCCCCTTTCTAGTCGGTTAGCTAGGCTTCTGGATGGTTTTCAAACCACTTCGAATCACTAACTCCAGCAAAGAATCCTTCAGGACCAAGACGACCAGCCTGTTTCAAAAACTCTGCAATCTCAGGACGCCGGTAATGATCAGCAACCTCGATAGCTTGGTGGCATGAGCAGTGCACCTAGTTTTGTTGAGCACATCAAAGATGCTGTACAGGTTAACCTTGTGGCATGCGGGGCATATGATTTTATAAACGGGCTCATCGATAGAAGTAGTCATGTTATTCCTTTCGTTCATGGCAGGGAAATTCCGACCATCAAATATTATACTATAGTGTGTATTTGGGCCTTCCCAAGCAGTCGGCGCATGAGGGAGCCGTGTGTTCTCGCCAGTTCCAGCTTACGGTCATGGTGTGGCGGAAGCTGTGAAGTGAAAGCGATGGTGCCTTCAATCGGTTCTTGATCAGGAAGTACGTGAACCAGAGCGACGGAGAAATGGACAGTGTTGACTCGTTGCGGGGCAACTTGGTAGCTTGTTTTGACTCTTTACGGTCGGTTCGCATATGCGATATAAGGCGTAAGACGTGAGATGTGAAACGTCACACGTGAAACGGTTCGAAGACAACGCGCTTGGCAGACCTACATCTTAACCTTTCACGATTCGTGACACGATGGCCAAACCAATGATCCTGATTCCATGAAAATCGCGATGACGTCAAAAATTCAGATCGGAGCGTGGTTGCTGGGGATGGGTCTCCTTGCGGCCTGCGACTCCTCGGAGCCCCCCAAGCCGACAGTCGCAAGCGGCCCTGTGCCGGTTGAATTCCAAACGGGCGAAACCATGTTCAACGCGAACTGTTCGGCCTGCCATGGAAAGCAAGCGGCGGGAACCGACCACGGACCGCCATTGGTACATAAGGTCTACGAACCGAACCATCACGGGGATGAGGCCTTCAAACGGGCGGCGGCCAACGGCGTCAAGGCACACCACTGGGAATTCGGCAATATGCCGAAGATCGACGCCGTCACTCCTGCAGATGTTGATCAGATTGTGAAGTATGTGCGATGGCAGCAGCGCCAGGCCGGCATCCAATAGCTGCCGGATGCTGAAAAAGGCCGCCAGCGGCGTTCTCACCTTGAAAGCATCCTCAGCGTAGCCCAGAGGCTACGCCTCCGGGGCTTTCATCGGCTGCGGCCTTGCTGGACAGCCTTTTTGAGCATCCTGCCCAATCTAGACTCCCCCCCTTTCCCACGATAGTCTCTCGATGGGATTCGATGCGAGTCTCGGACTGATAATCCGCCCACAGAGATTGGTGAGAACCTACAATGTCTCCGTTTTCCGCCCCGATTCGAAAGCGGCTGGCGAAGCCACATGCCGTGGCAAAGACCCAGCGGCGCATGGCGTTGTCTGGGGAGTACGGGTAGTAACTCGATTGGGAACTGACCGAGTTCGCTAGCGGAACACTGAAAATGCCGCCGACGGCATTCTCGTTTCGCTCAGAGAATCAATGAGATTTTTCCGAAAGTCGGAAGAACTGGAGGCGCTCGCCACCATCGACCATTCCGACTATAGCCTCTGTGGTTTGGAAGGGGAGTATTGGGGTCGCTGCGTGACCTTCCCATTCACTCTCAACCGAGACTAGCCAAGGCCGCCCTTTTCTGCGCGCAGCGAGCGATCACTGTTTCATCGTGAGGGCTCTGCGAGCAAGAAGGGCATCTCGCCACTCCCCTCTCGATTTCAAGCTCCGCTTATTATCTCTTCAGGGCTGGGGGCTGATTGATCTCCCCACTGCGCATGTCTTCTCAATCCCTCCACTTCATTTTAAAGGGCAGTCTGATCGATCCTCGATTGCGCGCGTCGAACGAATTAAATGCTCCCTCCAAGCTTGCCCGTTATCTCTCAGGGATGGGGGCTGATTGATCTTCCACTGCGCGCGTCCAACGAGGGGACCGCGCGTTGCGCGAGCACAGAAGATCATCAGGCTCCATCCCCGCCTCTGTTCCGTGAGTAGGAGGACGGCCAGGCTGCCCTTCCCCCCTATTTATCCTGTTGCCCCTCATACCCCAACAGCTCATGTTTTCATGAAAGGGATCGTTCAATCTCACCCGCTCGGTTAAGCATTTCAATAGGATATTTTCATAAGACATTGATTATAATGAAATATTAATTCTTCTTTCGCGGGAATGTTCGTGGTAATATTCACCCGCTGCTTTCCTCACGCTATGGGCTCTCCCCCGCGCAGAGGAAGTCGGGGAGGTGATGTGGCCATCACCTCCCCATTTTTTTGTCTCGCTGACTTCTTGTTTTGCTAACCTTAGCCCGCCGAGCGTCTTCTACTGCTTTGCCTGACTCCTCATCTGGGCAGTGAATCATCGCTTCGACGTCACAACCGCTTTCGTCATCGTCACCTATTCCAGAACTCACCAGACGACGTAGCCACCCACAATTTCAATACAACAATATCGGCGGATTGAACTACTCTGGTCGCACGTAGACACACCTGTCTTATCCATACCGTTAATAGTCCTGGTTTGGAATGCCGTCTCTACCATGCGACGTGTTTGTGATGCGCTCGGATCTGCGGGAACGTAAGGAAGAGGGAAGGGAAGGTGAGGAGGCGACGTGGCCGTCGCCTCCTCATAGCACGACGACTACTTCTTCTTGGCAGCCTTTTTCACAGGCTTCTTCGCTGCTGCTTTCTTCGTTGCCATGAGCACTTCACCCCCCTTCAATGTCAAAATGTTAATCGATGTGTATGTGGTATAGCAGAGTTTGTGCAGCGAGTAAAATTTTGTTTTCTAAATTCCTCCGGTAAGAGCGAGCAAAGCCCCCCTTCCCGCATCCCTGCGCCCGCTCGCCGTAGAAAATGATTGTGTGTTTAGAAGCCATGACAGTGAACGAATAGCCCTCGCTGTTTTTTTTGGCTTTTTGATTCAATTGACGATACACACCAGATGAACCGAAAAAACCAGCCAGACGAGCAATGAGTTAGGACTGTCGGAGCGCCTTCCTCGCATCCTCGATCGGGATTTCTCGCCATGCACCGGACGGGAGATCTTCTAGCTTGAATGGACCGTATTGAATACGCCTTAGCCTGGTCACCTCATGCCCCAAGGCCTTGAACAGTCTTCTGATTTCACGGTTTTTCCCCTGAATCAGCACCACTTCCAAATGTGATTCGCGTCCAGAACCTTTCTGAATCTTCACGCTGTGGCACTGAAGGCGCTCGCCACCCTCGACCACTCCGCCTACGGCCTCTGTGGCTTGAAACTCCGTGAATTCTCCTCGCACGGTGACGAGATAGATCCTCATCAATTTATGAGCTGGATCAGTGAGATAGCTCGACAGGACTGAATCACTCGTGAGCAAGAGGAGTCCACTGGTTGCCTGATCGAGTCTCCCCACAGCATGCAGATATCCCAAGTTCGCCGGCAGGACATCGAAAATCGTCTTACGGTCCTTTTCGTCGCAGTGCGTTGTGACGACCCCTTTGGGTTTATGGAAAAGGATAAATCGTTTAGCCGAGTCTTGAATCAGTTGATCGTCTACCGAGACAGAGTCTTTGGGCCACAAGACCCATGTGGCCGGATCGCGTACGACTCGACCATTGATGCTAACCCGCCCGGACAGAATCCATTCCTGGCTTGTGCTACGGGAAGCAATCCCAAGCTTCGAAAGCAATCGATCTACAGTGAGGCGTTTGGAAGACGGAGCCTTATCTGCCATCCTGAACCTTCCAATTTAATAAGAGTCGGCTGGGATAATCCCAACTGCTCACCACATTAGCGCAGGATGCTCAAAAAGGCCATCCAGCAAGGCCGCAGCGAGCGAAGAGGCGAGGCGTACGCTTCGGTACGTTGAGTCTCTGAGCGACGCGAGAACGATGCTGGCGGGCTTTTGGAGCATCCTGCTAGAGGAGTCCGCGCTTTTGGAGATAGTCTTTGTCAATAACGGGAGTGGGTCTGGCGGGAAACTGCCCACGCTCTTGCAGTAATCGTTCAACGTATTTCCCAATCAGATCCGATTCGAGATTGACTTGATCGCCGACTTGCTTGAGACCCAGGGTCGTGACCTTGGCCGTGTGTGGAATAATCGAAACGGAGAAACCACGATCAGTCACCTGATTGATCGTCAGACTGATGCCATCGACGGTAATAGACCCCTTCACGATGCAGTGGCGCAGAATCTCAGGTTGGGCTTCGATCATGAACAGAATGGCATTCCCATCCTGTTGGCGGTTGCGAACTGTGCCGATGCCATCCACGTGACCGGCTACAAGATGCCCGCCGAGCCGTTCGTTGAGCTTCATCGCCCGTTCCAAATTCAGCGGGGCGCCGGCAGCGAGCTGCCCGAGGGTGGTCACGGACAAGGTTTCAGGAGAAACTTCCACGGAAAAATTGTGTTCTGTCTTATTCACCACGGTCAGACAAGTGCCGTTGACGCTGATGCTGTCCCCGATTTTAAGGTCTCCCATCACGATTGAGGCCAATACTGCCATCCTTGTCCCGGCGAGGGTCTTGTCGATCGAGATGATGGCGCCCAATTCTTCGACGATGCCTGTGAACATGTCTAGCCCTTGATCCTCGACTTGATCACGTAAATCCCTACTCCAATCAGTGCCATTGTCCCAACCGCCACGATGGCACACTTGATCATATACAGTGTGTCCGCATCCACCTATGACCTCATGATCCGCTTCACGACAAAAACAACCATCACAACCAGCACAATCACGCCGAGGCCTGCCAGCGTGCCAATAACGATATTCTCTGTCGCGATCGCGTTCAACATCGGCCTATTATATAGGACCAGCCCGCATTATTCATGACGGTTCGTTGCGAAATCGCGCAGTCGCGTTGCGAGACTGGCATGCAGAGCCGCGAAGCCCCGAGGCGTACTTGAGCAGTACGCCGAGGGAGCGAGTGGCGAGCCTGCCAGCCGAAGGCTCGTCGCAGCAGCGAATCCGCGATTGCAGCAGAAACGCTCATGAATAATGCGGGCAAGGCTACGTTCGTCTCATCGCCATCCAAAACACCGCCGCCGCGACGAGTTGAAGACAGGCGATGATGGCAAAAGCGTTGGCATAGTTCAGGTGCGCGATCAGAACCCCTGCCAGAAGCGGCCCGCTGGCATGGCCAATGTCTCCGATCGTCCCTTGCATGCCCATCCCCGCCCCGAGCGCCTTGAACTCGGAACTATCCGCGACCAGCGCGGACGATGAAGAGGAGACGACGGCTTCGCCGAATCCGAAGCCCGCTGAGAGCAGCAAGAGCAGCCACAACATCGACACATGAGGGATGCACACGAAAGTTACCGCGCAGATCACAAGGCCAATGACGATGAGCGGCTGACGACCGATGCTGTCGGACACCCGGCCCATAATCGGTTTGGAAACCAGCGACGTGAGGGCCTGAACCGTAAACAACAGCCCAACTTCTCCCGGATTCAATCCCGCCGAGACGCCATAGAGCGGGAGAAACGCCATCAAGGCCCCATTCGCTATCATCTTGGCCGCATCGGTCGAGCTAGTAATGAGAACCTTGCGATTCTTGGCGACCACCCTGAAGCCCTTCCACATCTCCGCCATCAGCGGGGCCATTCCCTTCTCCTGGATACGAGGGGGAGGCGGTGTGAGGCGCAGACTGTAGAAGATGGCAATGGCAATGCAGCCAAATAGGCCGGCCGTGACGAAGCCAGCGGAGAATCCCGACACGTAGATCAGATAGCCACCGATAAACGGCCCGACCAATGCACCGGATTGCGTCGAAGCCGTGTAGGTACCGAGCGCAGCCCCCCTTCGTTCTCGATAGAGATCGGCCACGGTTGCCAGCGCACTCGGCGCGAAGATGGCCGTAGCCAGTCCGTGAAAGAAGCGTAAGGCGGTGAGTGCATCGAGATCCGTCACCCACGGGTAGAGAAATGGCGGGAGCCCGAAAGCCACTACGCCAATCTGAAGCAGGAGCCGCCGACCATAGATGTCGGACAGCGCTCCGGACGGCAGCTTGAGAAACACTCCAGTCAGCGTGGAAACAGACACGATGAGCCCAATCCGTTCAGGGCTAGCCCCCAGAGACTCAGCGAATAACGCCAGCACCGGCATCCGGACCATGTTGTAGCTGATAAAGCAGAACACCCCGACCGTGCAGAGCAACGTGAAGCTGCGTGACGTCGTCATGGTGCGGTCGTCCTGGATGAGATCGCGCCGCTGGAATGGGATAGATCGTCCAACGCCTGTTTTAAGAAGGCTACGTCATCGTCGGGAAAGGCAGGGAGGTCCGTCGCTTTACCCAGAACACGGTCGGGATGTTGCCGCATCAGGTGACTCAATCGGTTGACGGTCTCCACCCCTTTGCTCAACTTCCTTGTAATAGTCCCCCCGATAATCGGGCGCAGCAAGGTGACCACTCCGGAAAGGATGCGATTGTCCAATCTCATATACGAGACCATGGTACTGTCCATCGCTTCCGCTCCATCTGCGTCTTTCACCGAGTCCATCCTCAGAAACACGACGGCTTTGCCGGAGATGTTCGGGAGCAACCGGCTGTCGTGAGATCCTTCAAGATAGTAAATCCGAGAGGTGCGGTCTTGGTAGGCAAGTTGCACAATCCCTTTGGTCCCTTCGCCGTCATTCCCCCAAAAGCGGCCTGGGCCTCTCGCTTCCGATTTATACAAACCAAGTTCCAGGCGATTGATCAATGTTGCTGCCAGAGTTGGACGATCCAGTAGTTGATGATAGAGCGATTCCGGCAAACCGGCTCGAATGGGACCGACCTGGCTGACTGTGATGTAGTTGTCGATAATCTCGTACAGTCGGCAAACCCAGGCTGGATCGATCTTTTCAATCGGAAAGGTCATCCCTCCATGCTCGGATGGTAAGGAGCAGGTCTCCGACTGAGCCGGATCGGGATTGATGGTCGTACTCAGCCCGATCACAACGAGCATAGCCATCAGGCCGGCTCTCCGCAGGCCCGTCGATCCGGAGATCATCACGGCTGCTTTCGAACCTGGATGGCAAGATGGATGGGAAAGAGTTGCCGGGAATCTTGTCGCAGGCGCGCCTGTTTCAGCAAGGTCTCAAGCGACGGCGTCACAGTGCCGTCGAAGGACACCTGCCCATTGGTGAACACGATGAGAGGCTTGGAAGAATCGATGAGCTGTTCGTTCAGAAAGAGACTGTACCGCTGGACTCGGTCAGCCCGGACTTCAATGCGATTCGGCGCCACGATCGAAGCGTCCAATCTCGCATATTCACGCTGCTTGATCAGATCGTCTCGTTTGCTGACCAGATCTTCTGAAAACGCGGCGATTGCATCCGTCGTATCGATGCGCACCCATCCAAACGGTTGAAAGTGACTGGCCTCACGCACGACCGTCACGCTCGTCGGCAAAGGATTGCGCCGCTGGGCATTAAGCCATGTCACCAACTCAGGCAATTCCTCTCTCGGGAAGTAATGTCCTCCCGCCATGGGATGCTCGCGATCATGTTCCCGATAGACGAAGGGATAGCCCAGCTTCGTGAGTTCACTGGTAATCCTCCGGCTAAATTCCACCGGCATCACCTGATCCTTGACTCCGTGAATGATATAGATCGGCGTGGAGCGCAAGTTAGCCAGAAATGGCAACAGCACATTATCGAGACCACTCGCCATGGGGGCAATGCCGGCGAACAACGGCGCATCGTGCATACCGATTACCCAGGCGCCGATCCCGCCGTTGGACATGCCGGTAAGAAAGATCCGGTCAGGATCGATGTGGTAGCGCCGTTGCACGGAACGAATCGTGGCCAACACCAGTTCTTCCGCGCCTCTCGTAAACCAGGCGCCCATCGGAGTCGTTGGACAGGCCAAGACATAGTCATCCCCCAATCGAGCCTGCCAGCGTTCCAGGTAGGCCTCACCGGTAAATCCTGCGCCATGCAGACACACGACCAGGCCGTAACTCTTCACAGACTGATAGGTCGGTGGAACGGAAAGCGCCACATGATAGGCACGCCCCTGCACATCGATTCGCTCGTCTGGAATGGTTCCGGTCGGCTGCGGGGCATAGTTCCGCTCGGTTTGAATGATCTGAATCGCCTGGTCGATCGTAGTATGTTGATCAGACAGCATGGACTCCAGAATTTTGGCTGCTTCTTCTGCATCCGTGCTGTCCAGATAGCGGAAGACTTGAGTTTTCATCTCAGCAGAGAAGGCGACAGCGGCCACATCCATGCCATGAAGGGCAAAGCCGGCAAGGATCATAACAAGGGCGCCCATGAGAACCCGGCGCGTCACAGATCTCCTTCCACGACCAAATCTTTCCCGACACGGCGAACCGTAACATGATGCAATGGCAGTGCTTGGGCCAAGCGCTCCGGGCTCCGGTCGCCGATCACCGCCTTAGCATCCTGCCCTCCCATTAGAGTCGGCGCGAGATAGAACACGACGTGATTGACCAGTTTCTCGCGTAATGCTGCGGCATTGACAGTGCTGCCTCCCTCGATGAGCACGGACGCAATCCCGCGATTGCCCAACATCGTCATCAGCGCCGGAAACGAGACACGCCCGTTCTTCGCCGAACATGGCACCACTTCTACCCCTGCCCGTTCAAATGGGCGGTGCCGGGACTGGGATGCACGACTCGTAGTTGCGATCAACGTCCTCGCTTGGTCCTGCTTGGCACAGACCGTCGCAGTCGGTGGCGTTCGGAGTCGGCTATCGAGCACAACCCGCAGCGGTTGCCGAGGCGCCAGTTTCAGTGGGCGATTTGAGAGTCGCGCTGTGAGAATAGGATCATCGTGAATGATGGTACCGACCCCGACAATGACCGCGTCCACCTGACTCCTAAGCCAGTGCGCGTCTTGCCGCGCGAGTGGACCTGTAATCCATTGCGACTCGCCCTTCGCTGTCGCCACCTTGCCATCCAACGTCATTCCGGCTTTCAAGGTCACATAGGGGCGACCGGTCTTCACCCAATGGAGGTAGGCGTGATTCATCTTGGCCGCTGCCTCATGTGCGATACCCATTGTGACCGTAATCCCGGCTCGACGTAAGGCAGCAATCCCACGTCCCTTGACCATCGAATTGGGATCAGCCATCGCGACCACCACCTGCAGCACCCCGGATTGAACCACTGCCGGCACACAAGGCGGGGTCCGTTTGAGGAGGTGACAACAGGGTTCAAGGGTGACATAAAGCGTCGCGCCTTTGGC
>JBGTMB010000119.1:0-11630 GCA_041743755.1 Nitrospiraceae bacterium
CAAGGCGTTGCGCTGCTGCGAAAAGGCGACCTTGCCGCGGCATCTGAGGCTACTCGAAAAGCCATCGAGTTGAATCCCACCTCAGCCGAAGCGCGTCATCTGCTCGGTATGATCTATTTCAAAGAGAAGAAGCCGGTTCAGGCTGTCGATGCATTCAACCAGGCGCTCGCGCTGAGATCGGCCTATCCCGATGCCTTGAAGGATCTCGCCAGGGTCTATCGGATCCAGGGGAAATCAGCCGAAGCAGAGCAGGCTCTCAAGCGGGCGATTGAAACAGATCCACGCCATGCCGATTCGTATTTCGACTTAGCCAAGCTGTATGAGCAACGTCGCGATGCCGCCTCGGCCATCAAAACATATCAGGTCTTACTGGGCGCCCATCCGAACCACCGTGATGCTCTCTACAGTCTCGCGTTGCTCTACGAGGCGCAGGGCGACAGTCGCGGCGCGCGAGAGACGGTGAGGCGATTGCTGAAGCTCGATCCCAAGCATGCGGATGGTTGGTATCTTGCCGGACGAATGGCGGAGAAGGACAACGTGCTTGCGGAAGCTGCTGATTCCTACAGAAAGGCCATCGCGGTGAAGCCCGCGTTTGTGGATGCGCATTATAACCTCGCGTTCATTCATCGGGGTCAGGGCCGGCCCGTGGAGGCTGAGCGGGAATTTCTTGAAGTCTTACGGTACCGCCCCAAGTATGCCGAAGCGCATATGAACTTGGGTGTCATCTATACCGGTCTCAACAGGCTTGATGAGGCAGAGCAGTCCTATGAGCGAGCTGTTGCGCTGAAACCGAACTATGCCGAAGCGCATTACAACTTGGGTGTCTTCTATGAGTTGCATCGTAAAGACTTGCCGAAAGCCCTGGCCCACTATCATCAATATCTCAGTCTCGGCGGGCGCGACGATCGGGTCGAGCGGATCGTCGGGTCTGGAGGTCAATGATGATGAGAGAAGTAGGATGAAGAGGAGAAACGTATTGATGAAATAGCGGACTGTTTAAAGATCGCCAGAATGCCTCGGAAGTCCAGAATAATCCGAGGCGAAATTGTTTTATGTCGGCTGTTGCAGAGCTAATTGGGGTCGGGAGAACTTGGATGATTGGCTTACGATGCTCACAGTTCCCCACTGCAGCCTGCTTACCAGTAGTAGGGCCAAGGCCCCCAGTAGGGCCCCCAATAGGGACTAGGCCCCATATAGGGATAGGGGCGGATACGGGGGCCCACGTTTTCTACTGCGCTCCACACTTGCACACGATTGATAGTAAGAACGGGGTAGGTATAGTCCGTTTCATCCAATGGCAGCGTCACGGAGCCGGAGACCTGGCCGGTCACGGTGACTCTGGTTCCCGGCGGGATGGTCGCAGGGTCGAGGAATTCCCGGTAGATCGCGATGAAGCGGCCTTGTGATTGAGTCAAGTCGTACCCGGGCCGCATGGATCGATCGAGCGGCAACTGTAGGATTTCGATCTTCGTCCCGTCTTTGTGTCGTCGGGCCGTCAAGACTTTTCCGCCGAAGACTGCCGGTTGGCCTTGGAAGGAGTCCGGCGCTGCCTTGACTTGGAGAAAGTTGAATCCTTGCCTTTCATCCGCTTCCTGCGTCGTGGCACAACCTGCCAGTATGACGAGTAAAGCCATGAGAGAGAGCAGCGTACGTGCCGGGAGCCTGGCCCTCGTTTGCCGCAGTAGAAGGGGCAATATCGCACAGGTTCTTCGCATACCGACAGTTTAACACAAGAGAGTAAGTTCTCGGTACATTCGCTATAATGAGCGATCAGCGTCGATCTAAGAAAGGAGTCGATTATGGGGGGCAGACAGTTTAGGGAACGGGGTTCAGCAATTTGCGCGGTGATGATATGGACCATGGTCGCTTTGTGGGGCTCACCGGCCCTCGCGGTGCCCCTCGATATACAGGGCAAGTTCGAAGTGGTCACGGGTGAAGTCTCCACACATACACCCGGTAAGGTGAAGGTGATAGAGTTTGCCGACTTTTACTGCCCGCATTGTCACCTGTTTGATGAGACAGGATTGCCGTTGCTTGTGAAAGAGTTCGGTAACAAGTTGGAGGTGACGATGGTCGGGTTCCCCGTTATTCGCGGAAAGCTTCCGACGCCATTCGATATGTATGAACAGGCCAAGATGATGGGGAAGGGCAATGAAATGAAGACGGTCTTGTTCCGCACGATCCACAAAGACAAAATTGACGGCGTGTTGGATCGCTCGATTCGGGAAGTGCTGATTCGGGAAGTCGGCCTCGATCCGAAAGCGTTTGAAGACGGGATGGCCGGCGGAAAACCGGCCAAAGCCGTTGAAGACGGTAAGCGGTGGGGAGAGCGGATAAAAGTGTCGTCCACTCCATCGATCTTGCTGGACGGTAATATTAAAGTCGATGGCCCAAACATGACTCCTGACAATGTCATCATGATCATTCGGAGCATTCTTGAAAACGATCGGAAGAAGTGAGCAGTGATGAGTGATCGGTGATGTGTAGGGAGCAAGGAGTGATCACCGAGGTTTCTCCACAGATCACTCATCACCCATCACCATTCACGGAGTTGTGATGGCGATCGATCCAATCTGCGGAATGACGGTCGATCCGGCTACGGCGGCCGGCAGTCACGACCATCAAGGCCTGAGTTACTACTTCTGCGGGTTGTCTTGCCTGGAACGATTTAAGGTCGATCCGGAGCGAGCGTTGCAACCGCGAGCGACGAGTTCCGCTAAGCCGACCACACGACGACCCCTTCCGATGATGCAGGCTGCTCCGGTTGCAACGGACGCTGCGGCGATTGATCCCGTATGTGGCATGACGGTGCAGCCGGCTACGGCAGCCGGTTCCTATGAGTACCAGGGGAAGACCTATTATTTTTGCGCCACGAGTTGCCTCACCAAGTTTCGGATCGATCCGATCCACTATCTGACTCCTCCTGAAGCGCGCGCCCCACGAGTCATGCCGGTTCCTTCCGGCGGAGTGGTCGAGTACATCTGTCCGATGGACCCGGAGGTGCTTGAGACTCAGCCGGGGGCTTGCCGGATTTGCGGGATGGCGCTGGAACCCAAAGTCGTCTCGCTCGAAGATGAGCAGAATCCCGAGCTCGAAGATATGAGCAGACGGTTTTGGATCTGTCTCGTGCCATCCCTCTTAGTCATGTTTCTGGCCATGGTCGATATGATTCCTGGTGTGTCGTTTCCAGAAGTATTCACCGGTTCGGTAAGGAACTGGGTGCAATGGGCGCTGGCGACGCCCGTGGTGCTCTGGGGCGGCTGGCCGTTTTTCCAGCGAGGATGGGCTTCGGTGGTGAACCGGGCTCCCAACATGTTCACGCTGATCGCGATGGGAACAGGCGCAGCCTATAGCTACAGCGCGGTGGCCACCGTTGCGCCATCGCTCCTTCCCAGCTCATTCCATCTGCATGATGGCTCGATCGCTGTGTATTTCGAGGCTGCGGCCGTGATTACGGTGCTCGTCCTGCTCGGCCAAGTTCTTGAGTTGAAGGCTCGAAGCCAGACAAGCTCCGCGATTCGATCCTTGCTACGGCTTGCCCCAAAGACGGCCAGGCTGATCACGCGAGATGGACGGGAAGAAGATGTGTCGCTTGAGCATGTTCAGGTGGGCCATCGACTACGCGTGAGGCCTGGAGAGCGAGTGCCGGTCGATGGGAAAGTCCAAGAAGGGGCGACCTCTGTCGATGAATCTATGATTACGGGGGAATCGTTCCCGGTGGAGAAAATAGTTGGAGCACGGGTGACCGGAGGCACCATCAACGGCACAGGCGGGATTGTGATGGTTGCTGAACGAGTCGGACGAGACACGATGCTTGCCCGCATCGTGCAGATGGTCAGTGAGGCGCAACGGAGCCGAGCGCCGATCCAGCGGCTGGCCGACGTGACGGCGGCGTATTTTGTCCCGCTGGTTGTGGCTGCGGCGCTGATGACAGCGGTGGCTTGGGTGATCTGGGGACCGGAGCCGAAGTTGGCCTATGCGTTGGTCAACGCCGTGGCGGTCTTGATCATTGCCTGTCCCTGCGCATTAGGATTGGCGACGCCGATGTCCATTATGGTGGGGACCGGTCGTGGAGCAACCGCCGGCGTCTTGGTGAAAAAGGCCGAAGCATTAGAGGTGTTCGGCAAGGTGAATACACTTGTGCTTGATAAAACGGGGACCCTCACGGAGGGGAAACCAAAACTGCTGTCGATCCGGTTTGTGCCACCCTGGTCCGATGTCGAGCTGTTGCGCCTCGCGGCGAGTGTTGAACGGAGCAGCGAACATCCGCTGGCTGCAGCGGTGGTGGCTGGAGCGGAAGGGCGGGGGATCGTCTGTGCTCCGGTTGAGCAGTTTCGTTCGGTGACGGGGAAGGGGGTGACCGGGATGGTCGACGGCCATCGCGTCGCCATCGGGACGGTTGCATTTTTACAAAATGATGTCGGGGTATCAGGCCAGAGTCTCAAACCGTTGGACGATGACGCGGCCTCGCTTCGTGGTGAAGGGCAGACGATCCTGTTTGTCGCCATCGATGATCAGGCTGCCGGTATACTCGGGGTCGCAGATCCAATTAAGGCCTCGACGTATGATGCCGTGCAGGAGCTCAAAGCAGAAGGTATTCGCATCGTCATGGTGACCGGAGATCATCGCGATACGGCAGAAGTGGTGGCCCGGCAACTCGGCATTGAAGAAGTCATGGCTGAGGTCTTGCCTGATAAAAAGGGGCAGATTATTGCACACCTCAAATCACAAGGCCGAGTGGTGGCGATGGCCGGCGACGGGGTGAATGATGCCCCGGCTCTGGCGTCGGCCGATGTCGGGATCGCCATGGGAACGGGAGCAGACACGGCCATTGAGAGCGCGGGGATGACGTTGGTGAAGGGGGATCTGCGCGGGCTGCTCCGTGCGCGGAGGCTGAGCCTGGCGACCATGCGGAATATTCGGCAGAACCTTTTGTTTGCTTTTCTCTATAACGTAATTGGGGTGCCGATCGCCGCCGGCGTGCTCTATCCGGTCTTGGGGATACTCTTGAGTCCCATGATCGCCAGCGCCGCGATGACGCTCAGTTCTGTGTCCGTCATTTCGAATGCGCTCCGATTGCGGCATGTGAAATTGTAAGTGTGCCTTCGCCCAACGCATGCTAGGCTACGGGTGCGGTTCGTCTGGTTGCTCTGGTCTATTTGGTTCATCTGGTTACTTTCGTTCAACCAAACAAACAAGACAAATCGAATAACGGTTTTTTTATGCCGGTGAACTTTATGCAGCCTGTTAGAAAGAACCGTGGCGTGTTTCGACCTGTACTTCTCTTGCAAATTATGATCGGTCTGAGTCTGGGAAGTTCGATGTTCACTGGAACGGTCTTCGCCGAGAGTCGCGTGGTTCCTGTGGCAAGCGGAGGCGAACTCCAGGCGCAAATTAAGGGTGCCGCGACCAAAGTGATTCCTGCGGTCGTCAGCATCGCTTCCACGGTGATGGTTCGCGATCAAGCGTTCAGCGACGAAGCGTTGCCGTTCGGGCTATTTAAAGATGCCCCATCGCGGCGACAATATGGCCAGGGTTCCGGTGTCATTGTGTCGTCGGATGGCTACATCATGACGAACAACCATGTCATTGCCGATGCGGTCGATGTGGAAGTGATTCTCGCCGATCGGCGGCAATACAAAGGGCGAGTGGTGGCCACCGATCCGAAAACCGATGTGGCGGTGGTAAAAATTCAGGCGACGAATCTGCCGACGGTCACGTGGGGAGATTCGAGTACGCTTGCCGTCGGCGAATTTGTGTTGGCGATCGGGAATCCACTTGGGTTGAGCCGCAGTGTGACGTTCGGCATCGTCAGTGCCGTTGGTCGCGCCGACGTCGGGGTTGCCGATTTTGAAGATTTTATTCAAACCGATGCCCCCATCAATCCAGGCAACTCGGGGGGAGCCTTGGTAACTCTCAACGGAGAATTGGTGGGGATCAATACAGCTATCGCCAGCCCGACGGGCGGAAGCGTCGGCGTGGGCTTCGCTATTCCGAGTAATATGGCCCGGGCTGCGATGCAGAGCTTACTCAAGACCGGTCATGTGGTTCGTGGGTTTCTCGGTGCTTCGACGCAAGATGTCTCGCCCCTGCTAGGCAAGATCTTTCGTCTCCCGGACGTGAAAGGAGCGATCGTGACCGATGTGCAGGCGAAAGGGTCCGCCGAGAAAGCCGGACTCAAGCGCGGCGATGTGGTCGTGCGATTTGACGGGCGCGATGTGATGGATAGCGGGCATCTTCGAAATCTTGTGGCCGCCTCTACGATCGGGAGTAAGCATCGGCTGGACCTCATGCGGGAGACCAAACCCTTTCAAACTGAGCTGGTTGTGCAGGAGGCGCCGCGCGAGCGAACCAAGAAGAACCAAGCCGCATCGGCTGCATCTGCCACGGCTCATCCCCTCGCCGGCGTCGTCTTCGACGATGTGACCATGCCGTTGGCTCGGCAGATGGATCTGGCTGTCACCAGCGGGGTGGTGGTGACCGATATTGAAGAAGGCAGTCTGGCCGAATCTTCCGGTCTCCAGCCTGGCGATGTGGTATTGGAGCTCAATCGCCAACCTATTCCCAACTTCGATGTGTTTCAGCGACTGGCCGATCCAATTAAGCCCTCCGATCTGGCACTTCTATTGGTCAATCGGCAGGGGAACGTCATGTATATTCCCGTGAAGGGCGAGTAATGTTCCTGCTGTTCTCCTCGCCCAGGCGATAGCAGGATGCTGAAAAAGTCCGCCAGCAGCGTTCTCAACATCCGTGAAGCGTCGTTCGTTCCGGACTCGGACGCTTCACGCTTCACGTTTCACGACGACGAGGATGGCCTTTTTGAGCATCCTGAAAAAGACATTCTCCTCTATGTCTCACGCACGGACCACCGAAATTCTCGCGTGTCAGCTAGATTCTCCACAGCCTGCTAGAGGGGAAGCAGTTTGAGATCAAGCGTTCGTTCGATAAGCCAAGCGCAAGCGAGGGCGGCGATACCGAGTGAACCGCTCACCAGTACTAGCCGCTGATAGGTCCAGGACTTTCTCAGGCCGTAGGCCAGCGGCAAGAACATGGCGACGATCGCCAGTTGACCCACCTCTACTCCCAGGTTGAAACTCACCAAGCTCAGTGCCAGAGATCCTCTGGGTAGACCGAGGTCGCTGAGCACACTCGCGAAGCCAAAGCCATGGATCAGGCCGAAGAGAAAAGCCACCAATCGGCGGCGTTGGACAAGGGCCGGATAGAGATTGGAGATGCCCGCAAACACGACGGATGCAGCGATAGCGGATTCAACTAGCCGCGATGGAAGTGCAATTAGACCTACAGTGGCCACGCCGAGGGTGATCGAGTGGGCAATCGTAAAGGCCGTGACGATTGCGAGGACTTCCCAGAACGCTGACAAGAAGTCCGGGGTCGGCTCCCACCGGCCTGCCACCCTCCGTAAGACGGTGGGCAATAGCAACGCAAGCAAGAACAACACATGGTCGTAGCCCATCCAGATGTGCCAGATACCTTCATGCGCGTATTGTTGAACCTGATTCCACATCGAGGGTTCGCTGATTATGAACTGATGGGTCGGCGATTCTTGGCTGAAGATGGCGGTCGTACTGTCCCCCTCATGAATCAGACGGAGCAGTCCTTTGTGCTGAGCGTCCAGATCGAACAGGTGTCGATAGTCGGCCTGAAGCGTTTCGATGGCGCTCGGACAGGTCATCGTAAAGAGCAGGACGGCGTAGGCGCCGTCTGTGTGGTGATCGATCAGCTGGCGAGGCGCTTGCGCGAGGCAGGGTGTTTCGCCTGATGTGACTGTGAGGCGTGAGAGCGCGTACGCGGCAATCTCGTCGTGTCTGGACCGAACTTCTTCCCATGTGATCGCGCCGTCCCCGTCGGCATCTAATCCAATCGCATCGTCCAGGTCTCGCAAGGCAATATCCCAGCGTCCTTCAATCCGATCATGCTGAACGATGAGCGAGAGTAGACTGTCGCTGGGCTTGTGTGCCCAGGCCGGAGTGCTCAGAAGAAGAATTGCAAGTGCGAGGATCAGGCGCATCAGGATTGTTCCTCATGAAACTGAAAGACCAGTTGTTGAAGCCGCATGTCTTCCACATGATTGGTGTGAAACCATGCGATAACTGGTTTCGCGGCATGTTGGTTGCCGGAGGCCAGTGCGGTTTCGAGTAGAAGCCGCGCGTCCCAGGGCTCTTTTTGGATCTCCCAATTGGCTTGCGCGAGGGTGAGTGCCGCCTGCGGATCGTGAAGCAGCGCGAGGGTGAAGCGCGCCTCCTCTCGCACATGCACGCGGGTGCCTCGTTCTCGACCGGCGGCAAAGCGGGCTGCGAGTTCGGCGGTATGGTTCTTGGACGCGGGGAGATGAAGCGCCTGCTCAGCCAGCGTCAGGCGTAAGAGCAATCCGTCGGCTCTGGTCTCATGTTGCAAGAGTGTGACGACTTCAGGCGCGCGTCCATGATCGAGAAGAAAGTCGGCATAGGCGCCTAAGAGGTAGATATTTTTAAGACCGAGGCTTCGTGCATCGAGGAAATGTTTCTCTGCAGCGTTCGCGTCTTCTGTGCGCGCGGCCATCTCAGCTAGGATGGTCAAAATCCAAAGTCGTTCACGCGCTGAGATCCCCGGACGCTCCAGGCTTGTGGTCAGCATCTGACGGCTCGTGGCCGCCTGGCCACTGAGGCCATCAATGTCACCCAAACAGGTGAGCGCGATGTGCCGTCCTGCCAAACGAAGCAATGGTTGACATGCGCGCCGCGCCTCGTCGTATCGTCCCTGGACCTGATAGATCGATGCTCTCGTGAGCCAGGCCTGGGCGTTTGCGGGTTGCAGGCTCAGGACGGCATCGAGATCGGCGAGAGCGAGATCGAACTCATGTGCATGTTGACGGATCATGGCCCGCAACAAGAGTGTGGACGATGGGGGTGTCGGGTGATTCAACCAGGGAACCAATACCGCTTGCGCTTGGCCGAGAAATCGTGGATCCCCTTCTGATCGTGACTGCTCAATGAGCTTGGTTGCAAGTGCAATGGCCACGTCCACGTTCTGTGGGTCATGCGACAGACTTGCACGTAAGGTTCTGATCCCTTTCGCGACGGGATCGGCGGCTTTGACGCTCAGGCGTTCGAGGACTTGCGTGTCCTGCTGAGGGAGAAAGGGCTCGCCGGATGTCATCGAAGGGACGCTGAATGTGAGCCATCCCGTTGCGATCAGCCAGCTCAGTGTTCGTACTCCAATCATGGCATCCTGCTAGTCGCGAGAATAGGTGATGGGTATACGCATGACGATGTGTTGACGATCCAAGGTGTGATCGAGCGGCATAGGGAATGCACGTTGCACAAGTGTCATGGCTTCTTGATCTATCCGATCCAATCCAGAACCCTTGATCACTTCGGCCTCCATCAACTCTCCCGTACTGGACACGACGGCTTTCACCAGGACTTTGAGCCGGCTTGAATCGTCGAGGGATGGCCGCGACGATCGCTTCAGTTCTTCCAGTCGACGTGACACAGCACGTTGCAGCCAGCTGTAATCTGTTTGTGGCGCAGAGGGTTGGCCAGAAGCTGCAGGGGGAGCAGGCGGGGGCGGGATAGGTGGTATGTCCATGGGCTGGGCTGGTGCCATTGCCGCATGTGCGGAAATGGCTGTCGTGGAAGAGGGTAGTTCCTGCTCTATTGTGGCTGTGGGTTGCACTGACGTGTCACTCTTGATGAGTGATGCGGTCATGTCTTGGTTCGGTTGTTCGCTTGGTAGGGCTTCTTGGACAACCGGTGTCCTCTGTGTGGTGGAGGGCATCTGTGGTGAAACCTCAGGCTGTGTTTGCGCCATGAGCATTGGCGATGGTGTGGCCACCAGTGGCTTTGTGCCGCTGGATTTTTCGGCGATGTGATTGCGGTCATTCTTTGTTTGCTTGGGAGGCCTAGATACGTTCATTTGCGAAGATGCTGAGCCGGGGACTTGGGTTTCACTCGCTCGAAAGGACGTATTCGCAAGAGGAACATCGTTGTCCGATTCAACGGAGGTAGTCTGTTGTGGTGACTCAGCGAATGTCACGTTCCACCGGAATGGTTCTGAGTGAATCGGAGGGGGAAGATGGCGAAAAGCCGGCACGATCGCGCTTAGAAGGATTCCGTGGAGGATGAGCGAGAATCCCCATCCTTCCATCCGGCGTCGTTGAACGATTCTTATCTGCATGTCCGTTCTCTCGATTGTTGTGCAAATTGGCCAACTGTAGGGTGTCGCGCTCATACGCGACACCCCCGATGGTTCCTGCTAATTGATCGCTTCTCCTGGATCGATATGGCGGCGGTCTCGTCCGTCGAATGGCGTTGGGAGGAAGGGAAAGGCCGTAGCAATACCGTTGGCGGTCTTGCTTCCGCCCACCGATCCGATGTTGAAGTTCACTCCGTCTCCCAGATTGGGGGTAGCGGGGTTAGTCAAAATGCCACCGACGACCCGCAAGGCGACATCCGTGACGTCGTCGTTCGGCCGCCGTCCGTTTGGCCAGCCTGCTTTGTCGGGAGTCGCGTTCCCACTCGGGTCATGGGCAAGAGGCCCCAGTCGTCTCTGACTGTCTGCTGCCGTTGGAGGCACGTTCAAATCCACTCGCAGGAGGTCAGAAAGGGTTTCGTTGGCTTTGCCCCCACCGCAGACCGGTGGGCCCGGGCTGTACCGGAGCAGCGCGTTGACGAGGTCTTCTCTGTTCGTGGTCGGGAAGCCGGTGGCGAACACCGTGTTCAGCGCAGTCGCCAGCGCCGAGTTGCAATAGAATGAGACAAACTCGGCCTCGTCTTCGGCATCCGTCGCGTTCCATTTATCTTTCATGTTCGTCGGAATGACCAATTCGTTCACCAACGGATTGCCCATTCGAGCCACTTGGACAAACCGGGATGAATTGTCCCGATCGCCATTTTTCTTGATGACCGTGACTTTGGGGCGGCTGGTCGAGGCGTACGCGCCGATGAGTGTATTGCCTTTTGGCCCCATCAGGTCGCTGATCGGGATTTCCAAAGCAATGGTGTTGACGTTGAAACCGCTGAATGTATCGCGCGCGGCGCTCAGTAATAAGGCGTCGTTGGCATCGTCGGAGGGAGACAGGATCGGCGACACGTGCAGATTCAGCGTGTCGAAGGTTCCCCCGAGGTCGATGTAGAACGTCTCATCCCGCTGTCCGGCAAATACCCGCCCGCCGTTCTTCAAGGGGAAGATTCCCTTGGCTGCCAGCTGCTCGTAGTTTGGCGTGGTCCGGGCACCGACGTTCGACGGTACTGCGTACATCGGGCCGGTGCCTAAGTCTTTGGGTTGTTGGCCAAAGCGTACTTCCGTGACCGTGTAACTCTGCCGCACAAGTAATCCCTCGGACCCCGAGCCGGCGAGTGCTGTGATTGGTGGCAGTGCGACATAGGCCAAGGGAAATACATCTCCTGGTTGCCTGATGTCGGTCTTGAAGCGAATTTGATAGGTGATGTTCCCTGCAATGTTGTTCTTGTTGTTATCGATATGGATCTCGTAGAGCACATCGTCGGCGAAATTGAAATAGTTGGGGCCCGATCCCGGCTCCTGACCCGGAATCACATTCATGATCACAATGGCCTTATCTGAATCCTGCCAACTCCTGAATAGATAGAAGTCGGTGATGTCTGCTGCAG
>JBGTMB010000120.1:0-8943 GCA_041743755.1 Nitrospiraceae bacterium
TGGCCGGCCGCCAACGAAGTCCAATATTGAGCAATTCTTGCAACAGATCTTTATAGGGATAGCCGTCCTTTTCCGCTGAATCAGAGAAATCTTCGTCGTGAGCGATTTGCGGGTTCGGATTAGCTTCCAGCACGTACACGCCTCCCGCTGCGTCCATTCTCACGTCGATGCGCGCATAGCCGCTCAAACCGAGCGCACGATACACACGCTTCGCGAGATGTTGGATCTTCTCGGCTTTCCCTTCAGGAAGATTCCTGGCTTCACCAGACCGAATCCCATACTTGTCTTGATAGGCGCGGCTCCATTTAACTCGTTCAGTCGCAATCCGCCGGGCATCATCTGGGAGCTTATCCATAATCAACTCCCACACGGGCAAGACGTGGACGTGCCCATTACCCATTACTCCGACATAGAATTCTCGCCCCTCGATATACCGTTCGATCAGCGCGCCAGTCCCTATGTTCGCGTGGATGAATTCGACTCGCTCCTTCAGTTTGACATCATCCTGGACAATGGACGCCTGAGAAATCCCATGCGACGCCTCCTCGGTCACCGATTTCACAATTAAGGGAAATGACAGCCCCTTGGGCCGCTTGGCTGTCCGCCCCTGTGGCACCACCATGAAATCCGGGAACGGAATGCGATGGAACGAAAACAGCTTCTTGGAGAGAGATTTGTCACGTGCCAGCATCAACCCTCTGGGGTTACAGCCCGTATAGGGCACGTGAAGTAATTCAAGATACGACACGACGTTCTGGTCGTAGACGGCCACTCCATCGAACTCTTCGAGCAGATTGAAGGCAATGTGCGGCTTCCAGTCTTCGACTGCCGAACGAAGCACCCCAAGATCACTCTTGACCCCCAGCGGCTTCACGTCATGCCCCAACTTGCGAAGCGTGGAGACGACATCGTATTCCGTCTTCCATTCGGCTCCTGAGACATCCTGCCCATTGAGCGGGTCCGGGGGAACCAGATCTTCATGCATCAAGACGAGAATTCGGAGACGTTTCATACCGCCACCTTATGCCGTCCGCTGCGCAAGTAGTTCATCGTGTGAACCGTCAGCAAAATCGTGAAATCCAATTTCGCCTGTTCTTCCGCAAGCGGCAGTCGCAGATGGAGTTGGCGGCAGCGCTGAATCATGTCCTCCAGGACCTGATCGATCGTATATTGATATTCGCCGGTCCAGGCGGCGACTTTACGGCGCACCTCTTTCCGAAAGCGGTTCAAAAACATGGCGGCGCTCATGTTGTCGCCATAGGCAGGTGAGTCGGAAAACAGTCGCTTCAAATCCGGATCGTACAATGATGGTCGCTCAACCCCATAGTGCCTCCGCTTTCGCTCATAGTGCTCGCGCAGAGTCTTCTTCAGTCCGCGCAGTGGATCGATCTCCTCTCTCGTGATCACCTTGGGCGGAACCGTTGCCAGTCCTTCCATCAGTTCGTTGACATACTGCAGTTTCTTCAGCACCGGCCATCCCTTATATCGGTCAGCCCATGTCGTGCCAGGTGTCAGCCAGACCGCGAAGGTCTCCGCAAAGTCTTCATCCGGATGGCTTTGCGCGTACCACACATCGAGATGCCGCACAAAGCTTCGGCTATAGGGCCTCGGGCTGTAATATTTTGGATAGGGGTCGGACGAGCGACCGAACACTTGTTGCCGGCGGCGAAGACGACGGAGACGATAGGCATTCTCCACAGCGTGGCCGGCCTCATGCCGCAAAATGCGCATGCACCATTCCGGTGTCCCCCCTTCAACATCGAGCATCTGGTCCATTTCAAGTTTTGCGAGCCGTGGATGGGCCAGATAAAACGGCACGGCAATCCCCGGTACACCATCCGGAGTAAACCATTCATTCGACAGCCAGAAGTGAGGACGGAATAGGAGCCGTCTGGCTTCGAGCTCGGCATAGAGTTGCTGGATCTGTCCAGATAGGAACGCACCGTCGAGTGTCACTCCGAGCTGACTCATGGGAAGGTTCAGGAGCTTCTCATTGGACCATAAAGCCCATTCCGGCTCGTGACCATGACTGTCTGACGCCATCGCTTCCTGTTCCGTTGGTCGTTGCATCGATACCATATTCGCGTCGTAATCCCGCAAGAAGTGCTGTGGAAAATATAGCAGATGGTTCAACGTGGCTTCGATTGGGAGTCTATTCCGTTGACTGGCGCCTCATAAGTGCAGAAAAATGTCCCCTCGAGTTCAAGAATGAACCCGCAAAGGCAAATCGGTACTGTAAGACCAGGCTAACGGAGGTGAGAAAGAATGGCTGGCGCCGTAGCCCAGATGACATCGATCACCGAGCACACGTAGGCGCGGGCTCGATCGGGGTCGGTCTCCCAATTCGGTATCACTTCGTGCAGATCCAAAATCGGCGTATCGTGGCCGAGACAGATTTGATTAAACAGAGGAACGTCGCGACCAAACTGTTGCCGAATGAAGTCCTGGTGATCTCGCCCCATTGCCACAACGAGGTCGGCGGACTCGACCAGCTCCTTGGTAAGTTGCCGTTGGGTATGGTGGCTCGCATGAGCACCCTTCTCGCGTAATTGAGTGTGAACCCAGGCATGTACAGACTGAGGCCTTGCGTCGATCCCAGCCGAGCCGACGATGCAACGCATGCCGTCACTGAGTCTCGCCTTGAGCGCATACTCGGCAGTCACGCTGCGAAAGATGTTTCCCGTGCACACGAATAGAACGGACTGAACTGTGCCGTCCGAGCGATTCTCATCTTGGCCCATGTTCCCCCCACCTGGAGATCGACAGCCGCATGACTGACCGCGTAGAATGCAGCCCGATGTCACATTCAGCAAGCCCCTCGCGTCCATACCTGAAGCTCGATGAGCCTACGGAGCAATTGCAAACCAGACTGCTTCGCCTCGTTGGGAAAACCATCGGCGACTATGGCCTCATTCACGACGGCGACAAGATTATGGTGTGCCTGTCAGGCGGGAAAGACAGTTATGCCCTGCTCGACTTGTTACTGACCTTGCAACAGCGTGCTCCAATTCATTTCGACCTGATCGCGGTGAACTTGGATCAAAAGCAGCCCGGGTTTCCTTCTCATGTGTTGCCAGACTATCTCACAAAGATGGGTGTTCCTTTCCATATCGAGGAACGGGACACCTATTCAATCGTCAAGCGACTCATTCCCGAAGGACAGACCACCTGTTCGCTCTGCTCTCGACTCCGTCGCGGCCATCTCTACCGCGTCGCCACGGAGTTGGGCGCGACCAAAATCGCACTCGGTCACCACCGCGATGACATTATTGAAACCTTGTTCCTCAACTTATTCTATACCGGCAAGCTTAAGACCATGCCGCCCAAACTACGCTCGAAAGATGGCCGGCATATCGTCATTCGCCCGTTGGCCGCCATACGGGAAAACGACCTCGCCCACTATGCGGCACTGCGCGCATTTCCCATTATTCCCTGCGATCTCTGTGGCTCTCAAGAGGATCTCAAACGAAAACAGATGAAGGAGTTCCTGCGCGAATGGGAGCAACGGTCGCCTGGCTGTACAGACAGTATGTTCGCCGCCCTGTCGAATGTGGCGCCGCCATTTCTCCTGGACCAACGGCTATTCGACTTCGTGGGCCTCTGCGCATCCGATCAGGCAGAGGGACACGAGGATGTCTGGCTTGATCAGGAGAATAATACCTGATCGGTAATCTTCCCTGCGATCCCTCTGATTGACCGTTTCCGGAACAGAGGCTTGCCTGATTACGCGATCACTCTAAAGTCTGGCAGCGTTACGTCTTGAGTTTTTCGGTGAAGAGTTTGCGGAACTTGGCAACCTTTGGGCCAACGATTGCGGTGCAGTATCCCTGGAATGGATTTCGAGCAAAATACTCTTGATGGTATGGCTCAGCTTCGTACCAGGTTCCGGCAGGAGTGATTTCCGTCACGATAGGATCAGCGTAGAGTTGCTCGTTCGTCACGGTAACCATCACCTCCTCGGCAATCTGTCGCTGCTCAGGTGTATGGTAAAAAATCGCCGACCGGTATTGCGTCCCGACATCATGTCCTTGCCGATTGAGGGTCGTAGGGTCGTGGATGACAAACAACACTTCAAGCACCTCGCGATAGCTGACGACTGTGGGGTCGAACGTGATACGGACCGCTTCCGCGTGACCAGTCCGGCCGCTACACACGGCTTCATATGTTGGATCATCTACCTGGCCACCGATGTAACCTGACTCAACCGCGACGACACCTTTCATCTGGTCATACACCGCTTCAAGACACCAAAAGCAACCGCCGGCTACGGTTGCGATGCTGAGTCCGGCATGCGATGGAGATACGCTGTGTCCCATAATGCAGTCCCTGGTTCTTGAGCGTTAGGAAAAATCGAGGACGAGTCGACTTTCTGTAAGATCTTACCGGTGCCTTCTACCTATACCATAGTCACGATGACGCCGGGAACCGTGCATCAACGGTATAGGCGAACAGGCTCGTGTTCTGAATCTGAAGAAAAAAGAGGGGTGCGAAAAATTACGCCTTCAGCTCTTCGTTGAGAGTGGCAATGACCTGCTTAAGCTTTGCCTTCTCATCAGTGTGAAGTTTCATGAACTGGATCCCAAATGTATTGCCCTTGACCCACCGCACTTGGGCTTCGTCGATCCGCAAGGGCCAATCAAGCCCAGGAACATAGATGCGGCATTCAAATGAGGCTCCCACGACAACCGGCAAATCCGTTTCGATCATACAGCCGCCGGCAGAGAGGTCCAACGTCCGACCATGGCCTTCTCCTTGCCCACTCGAAATGGTGCTTCTGAACTGGGATGTGAAACGCGGTTGCTCGCGCTTCTCCGCACGAGTCTTTTCTTTGATGGTTTGAGACTGAGGAGGCTCCTTACTTGAACCTCTTTTATGCTTCACAAGAGCCATGCTTCCTTCGCTCCCGTCACACAATGAACCCCGGGCTCGTTTGAAGAGACACCGGGGTTCCTGAGAATCGCAAAATCTCTAAATTACTTTTTCACACTCAACAATACATGCCCGCGACGGTTCTGCTGATAACAGGATTCAGCAGGGTCCGAGCAGAACGGGCGCGCCTTGCCGTACGACACAATCGTCACCTGTTTGGGGGCTACACCTGACTCGATCAGATAACCGCGCGCAGTCTTGGCTCGCTTCTCCCCCAACACCATGTTGTAGTCGGCTGTACCCCGCTCGTCGCAATGACCTTCAACCTTCATCACCGCCCCAGGATGATCCTTTAACCACTGTGCGTCGAGGTTCAACGCTTCCATTCCAGGATCTGAAAGCACCCACTGATCATATCCAAAGAACACGTCTTGTAGGCCGGCTTCGATGGCTGCCTTTTCCTCCTTGGTGAGCTCCGCACGCTGACGGGCACTCATCCCAGAAGAAGAAAGCGAGGCGATGTCGCCGCCCTTCCCCAGACGCTCTTCTGAAGGATTCTTAGAGAAACCTTTGAGCCCTCCACCTGAGCCACCGTTTTGTCCAGCCCCTGCTCCCGTTTCTCCATCGGACTGCAGCCATTTCATGCTGCAACCCTGACTCACCAACAAGACAAGCCCCATTGCTACTACAATCCCCGCTTTCGCTGGACTTCCGGTCATAGTAATTCTCCCATTTTTTAGAATAAGGTTGGCCCTATGCATATGAAATATAGCACCAGAATGAAAAAGTGAGAGGTCACCGGCCTCGTAGCTATTTCATGTGAATTCTCAGTCTGTTGTAGATGGGTCTTGAGGGGGACACGGTGAGGGGAGAGACGGGGCAGTACATGTCGGTAACTGACTGCAAAAGCCTGGAGGAGCGGGAGAGAAGTCTGGAGTTAGACCGGCTTTCGATCGGCCCACCGACCCGGACGCATCACGGTACTTAAAGCGGCGACAGCGCAAATGAAGGCCAACATGGCCAACCCCACCATCAGAAAAAATCCAGCCCGAACGTCATGGAGGCCTGCATGATTCATGATGCGCCCCTCCTCTTGGTGACTGTACTATTTAACCGCTCAGCCATCCGCAGCAACACACCCAAGGTGCCGCAAGATCCTGGTTCATTGATCAACGACCACAACAGTGGCAGTGTCTTGCCAGGCCTGCCGCGCTCGTCACGCTTGAAACCTCCCAGTAAAAAGTCTCACGCGGTCTTGCCTGTAGCATAGCACCATTCAGACATTTCATTTTTACTGGTGTTTGACGGGAGAGCACTGTCGTAAGATATTGAAATCTATGCTAGTTTTTCGGATGGCTACCGATCAACATGAACAGATAAGCAAGCCCTAAGCCGCCCGACTTTGGTGTGTGATCTCTTCGAAAATGACAGAAACCGGAGCAGAGGGTCTGGGCGACGACGCTAAGTATACGTTCTCATGCATCGTCATGTGGCGTACTCACGACGGTATACGCGCTGCTGTTCAGAAAGTTGGTGATGTGAATTGAGATTCTTGATGTGCTCATCGGCCAGCGTGATCGTAGCCTGGAGACCTTCGAGTGGATGTGACACGGAAGCCAGCTTGTTCGTGTCAATGCTATTGAACACCTCCTTCAGCCTCTGCGTTCCTGGACAACGATTAGGCAATTCACGAGACACGCAAACCAACTTCTAACGACTCTGGCTCTGCAATGGCGGCTCAACCGGTCCAGCCCATTCGCCGGTTAAGTCATGAAGTGTCACATCGTCTGACGTTGCCAGGTAAGGCCCATCTCCGTCGTCATCGATGAAATGTATGGCTTTCACGGTCTGCCCATTACACTCACCGCGATACCAATACCACCCAGGCTTCGTCGGCTTCTTCGTCGTCCAGATCATTCTTGTGCTTCCCTTACTGTGACCGAATACCAGCCACACTTCTAGCCTGTTTCTATATTCACACCTGGGTGGTTGCGATACTATCGGAGATTGTTGATTATCTGGTGCGCCCGGAGGGACTTGAACCCCCAACCCTCGGATCCGAAGACTCACCTAGTACCTCTATTACTGAGAGTGAATAGGAATGACAGACAGCGCCGCTACCCCTATGAATAAAGGCGATTAGGCCGTTTGTCTGTGCGATCAGTGGTGATGAAGGCATATTGGCAACCGTGACCAAAACCGTGACCGAACCGTGACCAAAACCGTGACCAGAAAAGTAGGAGTAAAACCGGGATCTGTGTAGATACCTCTTCATCTAAAACAGATCGACATCCTGATGCGCTCAGGCACACGCGACGCGCTTGCCGAGCTCGATCTTCTAACACCAGTTGTCAAAAACTTAGGTAAACAGGCAAAGCTTCACGTGCTCGACACCGCCGACCACAGTGACACGATTCTAAAAAGGACTCGCACGTCGGACGAAGAGGTTTTCGTCGAGATGGCTCTCGTCACGCGCATACTGCTGGAAAAGCGTTCGTCACTATTTTTTGTTCGGAGCAGGTTTGGATTTGCCGAGTTTAGCGATGACCTTCTCAACGTCCTGACCGCCGGAGCCTTTGAGAAAACGGCTTACCGTCGATATATCGATTTTTACTTTCTTGTCCGTTGTTCTCTTGGCAAGTTCATTGAGAAACGCGATGCCGCGTTCGACATCTTCTTTGCTGACGATCGCCTTCTTATGCTGAGTGGCGAGGGTTTTGACGCGACGGACTAGTGTCGCAGCTTCCTTAGTGAGTGTTCTGTCCGACAGCACGATTCCCAAAAGCGGGAACTGAACTCTCTCGAAGAGGTCGATCCAGCCACGGCCCGCTTCCGTTTTCGCGAGCATGCGATCGCGAATAGTACGGATAGACTCGACGGATAAGCCAAACAACGAAGTGCCGATAAAATCGATGGCACAAATGGATTGTTGGATCAGAGCGAGCAAGCCGGCTTTTGCGTCGCGCTTGATCGGCTCCGGATCGGTGGGCTGAAATGAAAGCAAGTCGTTGCCGGTATTGGGGCCGGTTTCGAAGGCAAATCCGTAGGTCTTGTGTTTTGACGAATTTGCTATGTGCCGGCTGTACACATAGTCGGAACACGAGCCGGTCGTCGTGCCGTTATACACTTCGAAGACAGACTTCAACACGTAATTACGTCCGCGAACCTGGCGAATCCTGTCGGCGACGCGCTGCGAAACCGTGCGATACCGTGAAAAATCACGCGGCGTCATGTACTCCTTGTAGCCAGCGGGAGTGAGCGGCGCACAGGTGCCTGTCGCGAGGCCTGTGAAAACTTTAGTCGAATCGGTGGTTTGGGTCTGGGCGTGTCCCCAAGGATACAGCACGAATTCACTGAATGAGTGAACGTCGGCAAAAACCTTGATGTTATGCGTGTCGCAGAGATATTCGATATTCTTTGATTCCGGTTCGGAAAACGGCGTGGGTCCGAGATACGTCCGGCTGCTCGAACAGGGATTGCAACTCGTCGCGGGACCCGTCACGCCCCAGACGAAATCAGAATTGCGGTTAAGATCGACGCCATCGCAGGGCGTGCCGGGATTGTCTCGGCGGTTCTGACGCCACATTCGGTCACCGCCTACCTGCTGCATGACAAACTCTCGCCCGTCCGGATTTGCGCACGGCAGTATCCAGATATCTAGTGTCTCGAGCATTATCTTAACATCCAGGGCCGACCACGATGCGCCGCCATACGAGCGACCCGTCTCGTTCAGATAAGAAAGGGTCAGGTCGAGCATCAGCTCGACGATCGCATCCGGATTCATCAGCTCGCGGGCGTGCATACCGCCGACGAGCAGAACGCCGCGACGGGCGTGACCACCGCCTGCTCTCATCCGCAACGCGTAGATCGGACGCCCTTGAATCGACCGATTCGGTAACTCCACCCGCGAACATAGATTGGGAAAGAATGCCGCGAGAATTCCCATCACCGAATCAAGCTGTGAAACTGTTCTGTACATTACGTATCTCGTGTCTCAGCGAATGGCTCCGGCATCGGCTTATCCTTCATGCCGGACAGTTGTCCATCGATCCACTTCTTAAAGGCCTTGTCCGT
>JBGTMB010000121.1:0-2288 GCA_041743755.1 Nitrospiraceae bacterium
ACGATGAGCAATTCAATGAAAAGGCGTAGGTCCCGTTATTCGTCTGGATTGATGATTTTGGGGGGACGTTGGGGGAACGCGCGACGTTCCGTCGGGCGGTGGTCAGCGGTCCATGAATTGAGGACCGTCGTCACGAGGCTAATGGCGATTGCGCCGCCGACTGCCGGCCAGAACCCCGTGACCGAAAATCCTTTGACCAGATAGGCGGTGAGTTCCAGCAGGAGTGCATTGACCACAATAAGAAAGAGCCCCAAGGAAAGGACGATCAAGGGAAGGGTGATGACAAAGAGGATGGGCCGGATCAAGAGGTTCAGAAACGTGAGCACCAGGACGGCGGCGACTCCGGCGCCCAGGGAGTCGGCTTCAAGGCCCGGCACGATCATGACCGCCAGAAACACTGCGATGCCCGTGATCAGGACTCGAATGACCGCCGCGCGGATTCCGCCGCTAAAGAAATAATTATTGAGCTCCCGCGTGACGTGAAGCGGCTGCATCGATCACCTATTGAGCCGGAGCCGGCTGCATCGGGGCCGGTACCCGTGTGGCTGCGGAAAAATGGATCTCGGTGGCGAGCAGGGTTTTGTCGTCCTTGGTGGTCTCGATGACGACACGATCGCCCACCATCGGCACATTGGTGCCTTTCGGATTGCCCTTTTCCTTGAACCGTGTCTGTTTGTTGACCTGCACGTCCACCGTACGGCCCTTCGGCGTTTTGACTTCGACATGCGTCGCATCGATGGCCGTCACCGTGCCGAGCACATGTTGCCCGGTGCCGTGGCTGAAGCTCGTCGTCGAAATGAAGAGGCAGGTGAACGTCAATATCAGGCGTAGCCACATGATGAATCCTCTCTTCTGACTGCCCTCGATGAGTTAGTGATGATGGCCCCCATCAGTTCGTGTTGCCGCCGCGTCGTCTCCCTGCAGGAACTGATCGAAGGCGGCTTCTTCTTCCAGATCTTTCTTCGTCTTGGGATTGAGCGCCTTCATCTGGTCGAGTTCCTCCTGCGTCAGTTGCGGCAAGTGGCGAATGAAGTGAACCAGCTTCCAACTGTCCTTGTCCAGCGCCGGATCGCCTTCTCCCCAGGCCGGCATCGCGGTGAAGCGGATGCCGTTGTGGATGACCCAGAAGAGTTCTCCATCGGACATTGATTGCGATTCGGATAACCGGAGGTCCGGCGCCTTGGGATACACATTCTTACCGATGGGCGTCTGGCCGCTTCCATCGTTCCCATGGCACACCGCGCAATGGTCGGCAAAGTGGGCCAACCCTTCCTTCAACACGCTGGAGCTGAAGGGGATAGGGTTCGGGCTATTCCGCTGTTCGATGGGGATCGCGAGATGACGAATCTGGCGTGCCATGAACACCTCGATCGGATGGGGCTCAGTCTTCGCGCTAAACCCGGTCGTGAACAATCGATAGCCCAGCCAGCCGAGGGTCGCCACGCCGGCAAGGACGACAATGATGATGAGAATCAGGAGTGTATTTCGCATCGTTTCTCGTCTTGTGTACTGCACTATACAAAACTCTTCCGAGGCATTGCCAGCGGTACACCTGCGAGGGGCCGTTGGGCTCGTGTGAGGTCGAGATTCACAAGCGGAGGATGAACCCCATCGCCACGTGAGCGCACATCGGCGGCCGATTACGCATAGTGATGATCCTGGAACCACCGCACGGCCTTCTGTAAGGCAATCTCCGGCGGTGTCTGCGGGAGGCCAAGTTCTCTGATGGCCTTACTGCAATCGTAATGCATGGTGTACTTGGCCATCTTGACGCCTTCGAGCGGAATGCGAGGTGATCGGCCTGTGAGATAGGCCATCCACTGGTTGAGGTAGGCCAGGGGGAGAATAGCGAGTCGGGGGAGCTTGATGGTGGGAGCCTTGATGCCGGTCAGGCCGCTCAAGATTTCAAAGACTTCACGCAGCATCAAGTTCCTGTTGCCCAGAATGTAGCGCTCGCCGATTCGCCCCTTCTCCATCGCCAGCAGATGGCCGGCGGCTACGTCATCGACGTCCACGATGTTCATCCCGGTTTCGATATAGGCCGGCATGCGGCCTTTCATGAAATCAATGATGACTTGTCCGGTTGGGGTCGGTTTGACGTCGCCTGCGCCGACCGGGGCACTCGGGTTCACAATGACGACCGGCAGCCCCGCCTTGGCGAGCTTCAACACCTCTTGCTCAGCCAGGTACTTCGACCGTTTGTAATGGCCGGCCATCTGGTCGAGCGCGACGGGCGTCTCTTCTGTGCCGAGTCCTCCTCTCGCTGGAAGGCCGATCGCTCCGATGGT
>JBGTMB010000122.1:0-3296 GCA_041743755.1 Nitrospiraceae bacterium
ATGTCTGTGCCATATTGCTCAGTGCGTAGGAGGAGGAAATAGGAACAGTAAACCAGACATTCGAGGAAATCTTGCGTGGGAATCTGTTTCGTTCTCTTTCTGGATCGAGTTTCCTTACCCTACTTTCGCGTATTCGCGATGTTCGTCGGGTATCCATGCGGCAACTGTCTCTCTGACAAATGTTTGGAAACAGCGGGGGAGATGACCGAGCACCTTCGCTTGCAAAGCAAAGTCTACTTCACTTGCCCGGAGCCCATGGTGTTGAAAGAACTCATACATGAGTCTCAGATCCGTGACCAACCAGCCTGGTAGCGTGTGCGTAGCCTTTTTCCCCCAGACCTCGAGATCATTTCCGCCGTACCGGATTTCGCGCCCGAGGGCGCGGGTGTAGATGTCCGCCACGTCCTGACCGCTTAATACATCCGCGCCGATCAACGGATAACAATGGAACTCGTGTCCGGTTTGGGTAAGGGTCGCGACCACGGCATCCGCGATATCTCGCACGTCGACACGATTGAGACCGATGTCTCCGATCGGCTGCGGATAGATCCCTTCCTTTAGAATCGACTCGCGATACACCAAGTCGTTCTGGAAAAAGTTATTAGCCATGATCACCGTGAATGCCATTCCCGAATCTCTGAGCGCCCTCTGGATTGCCATCTTGGACTTAAAATGGGAAATATATGGAGCCTGCTCCACATGATAAACCGACAGATAGACCAGGTGCCGAACGCCGGCGCGGTTCGCTGCCGCTACGACCGCCAGCCCCTCTTCTGTTTCCGTCGTGCTGAGTGGTGTGACCAGAAATACACGATCGATTCCTCTCATGGCCCAGCGCAGTGTCTCTGGCTTGTGGAGATCTCCAATAATGCCGCTGGCCCCAAGTGGGAAGCTATCGGCCTTGTCAGCCGAACGGGTGAGGACATGTACCTGCTCTCCTTTGGCCACAAGACCCTGCACGACATGACTGCCAACCAATCCGGTCCCGCCAATCACAAGAATGTTCATTGCGTCAGGCCTCCTTCGTTACAGGAATCTACCCAAACAGCCCGTCACCCTACGTAGAGAAAAGGAAGTGGAGCCTGCGCAGCCGCCCGTCGTTTCCCAAAGTTATCAAGGCTCGATAGGATACGCTCCGGGTTTTCCCCGGTCACTTCAGAGAACATTCCGCATTTCCAACACCGCAAACCGCTCCGGTGCACACTGGAGTCAGTGTGAGGAGAAGGTCGACGCGGCATGGCTTCATAGATCGCGTCGAGAACCTTGAATTCTTCAACGGTAGCGATCACTTTTTTCAACAGTTCGAAAAGGGACAGTATATCGGGAACCCACTTCCAGCCCAAGTCCCACAGTTCTTTGCCTTTGGCGGCACACACCAATGTATTCCACGGGCTGCCGGTGGCCTTAGCCCGCGAACTCTGCTTCGTCTGGTTATTCAAAGAACCCAGCTCCATTCTTCATTCCATCCCCCTTCACGACGTTCCGTAGTGCTTCCTTCTACGCCGTAGTTGTGGCTCATGCGAGTATCATGCACCATGCCTGTCCTCGCGGAGTACTTACGCTGCACCTGCCGTACTTGGTGGTTTTCGACCGGTGGCCGGATTTGGTTCTGCAAAATCACAGGATCGACACGGTGTCCGCATTGGACGCAGCGGAGGGTTTCAAGGTGATCGGCGCCGGTGTTATGCAAGTCATAGTACCATTCGGTTACGAGCAAGCCCGCGCAGCGCGCGCAGGATTTCGTTCGGAGCTGTTTGCTCGCTGGAAGGGATCGAATGGCATCTCCACTTCCATTCTGTTTCATCGTTCCGCCACATTCCGGCTTTTCTGCCTCCATTCTCCGTTCCATGATTCAGCCTCCCGGTTGTTGGTTCGATTCGTTGTGCCCGTGGCTTCAAAGCATTACGGCATTCTCAGCCATTGGTAATACTCTAGCTCTGTCACATGATTGGTCCATGAAGGGAGCATGAAGAATTCTTCATCAGTTGTTGTACCTCATGTGGACAGCAGCGAAGTCAGTCGGAGTCAGGAAACCCACTGAATTTATTCAACACTCCCCGCACCAGAATGCAGTCGAGAATCTCTCACCAACGCCACGAGCGAGTGCACCGGCTATCCCATGAGGGGTAAGAGCTCTAAGAGGGCTGGATTCTATAGAATTGATGTTGAGCGATGTTCAATACACTGTCCAGAAATTAAGTGGCGCACAATAGGTCTCGGGAAATTCGATACGTGGCGGACCTATCTCTCTCCTGTCCCTAAATAAGAGTGACACGTTGAGCCTGTCTCAATGTATTTCCATGAAACTCAGGGTAGCTCATCAAGATGAACGGATCGTGAACGTTGAGTGAAGAATTATTCATCCTCCTAAATAGTCTTGGGCACGGATAGTCTGGGACTTGCGATCACAGTGAGCCCACAACATTCACGAAAACTTCTGCTTGAACCGTTGATATGCTGCTCTTGCATTGCGCGCGAAATGTTGCACCTGAAGCACAGGAGAGAATGGGTGTGCCTGCATCGTCGCAAGCAAGATACCTAGGAATGCTTTCTCGACGAGCTATGAAAATGAAGATGGGTGGTCGACGTTCTTGGAAGAATGTTGCCTCAGGATTTCTGGGCCGATGCATTACGCAAACTATCTACGAACCACACGTTTCATATTTTTCCCCTTCTCGAAATAAAGGATGAAAACGAATTTCACCGGAAGAGTAAAAAACAAGGGGGCGGAGTTCCTGAGGGAACTCCGCCCCATGTGACACACCGGTCTCGCGGACGCTTAGAGCCAGGTGACCCGCTCCGCTGGTCGAATGTAGATCGGCTCTTCGACCTGCACCCGCGCCACTTCCTTCCCCGACTTGTTGAAGCCCAGCACGGTATCGTTGTACATCTCGAACCGTTTCCCGTGGATCTGGGTCTCGAACACTTTGGGGCCCGGAATGACATCGTACCGGAAGACGATTTGCTGGCTGGCGCGCCAGAGCTGCAGGACCGCGAGCAGTTCCCGGCTGGGCACGAGATACTTCTCAATCGCGTTATCGACCCCGGGGCCGAACATCTGTCGCGCATAGCCGCGGGGGCTATGCCGCGGGGGAATATAGAAGCCATTGGGCTCCGTCCCCCACTGCGGGTAGAGCGGCAACGCCACCTGCTCGACACGAATCGTATAGTAGAGCGGGTGCCAGCGATCCTCGGCCCACAGGCCGTCTTCGCCGATGCGCATCAGACTCTGCATCCGAATCTTGCCGACACAGGCCGCCATGCAGCGCGTTTCCATCGGCTCGCCGCCCGTCAGC
>JBGTMB010000123.1:0-25914 GCA_041743755.1 Nitrospiraceae bacterium
ACCTGCGCCCACGTCGCATCGTCGATCTCGTGCAGACGCTTTCCAAAGTCTCCTACTCCGGCATTATTGACGAGGATGTCGAGCCGCCCGAACTGCTCCACAGTCCGACGCACCGTCTCCTGGACATGGGATTCGTCCGTGACGGACCCGGTAACCGCACACGCTTTGCCTTGTGCCTTCACAATATCGTTCACAACCCGGCCCAACTCTCCCTGCCGTCTTCCCGTCATCACCACCGAGGCCCCTTCGCGTGCAAAGGCTTTTGCGATCGCTTCACCAATACCTGCGTTACCTCCCGTCACGACCGCGACCTTTCCCTGCAATCGATTCATCGCTCGTCATCCTCTCGTTCTTCGTGAATATCAGCGGGTTCACCTAGAGACTCGCCCGCGTCAACTGAGGGCCACAAACCAGACTCGATTTTCCTCGCCACCGTAATGAAGCCCGAATGGGCGACCATTCTGTGATCCGGCCGTACACTGCGCCCCTGAATGGACCAGGTCCTCAGCAATGTTTCGAACGTTTCGACCATGCCGAAGACGGTCGCTCGGTGAAGAGCCTCAACGGTCTGGACCACTTGAGGGACGGTGGGAACAAAGCTCAAATACATGCCGCCGGAACGGAGGACCTGTGCAGCATGCGGCACGACCTGCCAGGGCTCAGGAAGATCGAGGACAAGACGATCGAATGGCAGACCATCGTCAAGCAAGCTAATCCCCTCGTACGCATTCCGACGGAGTGGAATGAGGTTCGGTACCGGGCCCATATACCGTTCAATGTTCGTCATCGCCGTCCGTGCGAAATCCTCACGGGCCTCATAGGTCACGACCAAACCGCGCAGGCCCACGGCACGCAACAAGGCCATCGTCAACGCTCCGGAGCCGGTTCCTGCCTCGAACACGCGCGCGCCAGGATAGACATCCGCCCACATCGGAATGAGGGCGAGGTCCTTTGGATATAAGACTTGCGCACCACGCGGCATCTTCAGCACATAGTCACCGAACGTGGGTCTCAGCGCCAACATTGTTTTGTTACCGGAGAGCGTGACTAACGACCCATCAGGCTTTCCAATGAGATCGTCGTGAGCAATTTTGTGACCGCTCAGTTGGTAGAGATCTCCCGCCTTCAAGGTCAAGGCATATTGCCGCCCCTTCTTGTCCACCAAATGGATACGCTCGCCTGATTGAAAGTATGACATCCGACCTATTCTAGAAGCGCCACGCCAGGTTTTCAATAACACAACAACCAGGTGCCGAATTGCTCAACCTCTGCCGTACCGCTTCTCAGGGAGACGAGTGGGTTCTTTTTGGTGATAGTCTTCCCCTGAGCCACGCCTGTTCAGCACGAATCTACAATGCTCACGCACTAACCCCTACACGGAGATCTCCGGACGCACGTCGCGATCGTAACCACAAAACATTCCGTATCAGCATCCTGTCTCCTATCGACAGAACACCCTTATCCCAAAGAGACCCACCCAGGAGTCGCTGTGGCGATTAGACCTCTTGCCCTATAGCCATACGTACACACCTGTAGCAAGGTTGCCTCACCCCTGTCTCGAATTTCCTCATTAAGTCGTTCTAATAGTGCAGTGTTTTCCTTGCGATCGCAATCCTTCATTCTTATGGACAATCCAGCATAAGATTTGCTCCGTAGAGAGACAACAGAGCGCTGAACAGATCGCGCAAGGAATGAATCGTTTGACGGATCGATGTCTCTTATAGATTAGGACGGAAGAGCGAGAAGCTGTAGGGCCGATGATCATGCGGAGCATACCATCAGCTAATCAGAGGAGGACCGAGAACATGAAAGAGAATCCATTCCCAACCCCTGAGTCGGAAGAATGTGTCGAGACGGCAAAGGATGTCGATGCGGACGATCCCGAAGCGAGCGATCTCTTAGACGTGATCGGACGAGAGACATCGGAAGAAGAACAACCTGAGGACCCGACGAAAACCGTGACTCGCACCGCCGCGATCGGCGGACCATTCATGTTGGAGTCACTCTACTTTCGCTCGTTCGGCGAACGCGCCCTCTTGACCAGAGAAGAAGAAGTCGAACTGGCAAAGAAAATCGACGGCGGGACCAACACCATTCGAAAAACGCTGCGCCAGTCCATACAAGTCCTTCTCCGTCTCAAGCCTTCTGACGCTGTACTCGATGCGCGACGCACATTCCAGATGGTCAGAGGTTTGAGCGGACTCTCAGCCACCGCAATCGATAAGGCTGAGCAGAGTCTTATCGGAATGCTCGAACAGGGAACGGGGTCACACAAACTTCCAGTTGCTATCGCCAAACAACTCAAGGAAGAGTTGGCGACCCTCCGCTCTGCTCGGATCGTGCTCGAACGGGCAAAGGACGAATTGGTGCGCTGCAACTTACGACTGGTGGTGGATGTCGCAAAACATTATACGGGCCGAGGCCTGACATTGTTGGATCTCGTGCAAGAGGGCAATATCGGATTGATGAAAGCGGCTGAGCGCTATCAATACCGCAAAGGGTTCAAGTTCAGCACTTATGCAACGTGGTGGATTCGCCAAGGCATCACAAGAGCCTTAGCTGACCAATCACGGACCATTCGCATCCCGGTTCACCAGACTGAAGCGTCCCATCGGATTATCCGTGTGACCAGACGACTCGGGCAACAGCTGGGCCGTCCGGCTCGGCTCGAGGAAGTGGCCCAGGCACTGCGGATGAGACCCGAGCGACTCCTCGAAACCACACAAGCATTTCAGGATCCGGTTGCCCTGGAGAAACCGATAGGTGATGGAAGCACGGAGTTTGGGGAACTACTCCCAGACCTGCAAGCCGTCCCGCCCGATGCCCATGTGCACCGGACTGAAATGTCTCACCAGCTTGAACGCATTCTCAGCACGCTCACGCCCCGTGAGCAGACCATTATCCGGCTGCGGTTCGGTATCGGCCAGGATCAGGCCTTCACATTGGAGCAAGTGGGGCAGAGTCTTTCCGTGACAAGGGAGCGAATCCGCCAGATCGAAGCGAAAGCACTCAAGAAGCTGAAAACCCCTGCGGTGAAGGAAATGTTTGCTGCCATCCAGTAAACCGTACGCTCATCAAGCAGAAAGGGGCGAGGCTTGGTCTCGCCCCTTTTCTGTTCTTCGACTTTCACCCTGACAGCACTTATGCGACAATGAGGCCGATTGGGATCGATGAGGCCTCATGATACGCGTGCGCCCAACACAGCCAAGATTTCGTCGCGTTCGCTTTTTCGCCATTCCGTTCCTTCCCCCTCTTGTTCGCACCATAGCGCCTGGAGAGCTGATCGCCACTGCTGAGTCACCATTTGGATTCACCCCATCTCATGACCAACCGCTGTCGGCACCCTCGGCGATCGCATTTCCCACCCGTGCCTGGCCGATAACTCAGACACAAGTCCCAACACGATCACTGTCTGCCATCGGAAGCTTCGAGAGTTATGGCCATCACGATGACCACAATCTCGCATCAGGATCCCGCGCTAGGAAGGTTACCCTGTGAGTGAATTCGATGAGTTACACCTAGACCATGATGTCTGCCGGCAGAGGCGTGAGCCTCTGCCGATGCCCACCGCGAGAACTGGCAGGCTTGTTCAGTTTCCCCAACCAATCCCCTATGCTGAAGCTTGGACACTCCAGAAGCACCTACAGCAAGATCGGGTTGCGGAGAAACAACAGGATGTCTTGCTGCTTCTTGAGCACCTGCCAGTCTATACCCTCGGCCGCACTACCCAACCAGCCCATTGGGATTGTGGAGAAGAGGTGCTCCGACGTACAGGGGCGAGCCTCCAATTCGTCGAGCGAGGCGGCTCGATCACCTACCATGGGCCGGGACAGGTCGTGGGCTATCCCATCCTCAAGCTATCGCATTACTGCTCAGGACCTAAACAGTATGTATGGAAGTTGGAAGAGGTTCTCATCCACGCGCTCTTGCGATGGGGGATTGAGGGCTATCGCATTGATAAGAATCCAGGCGTCTGGGTACGCTGGAATGATGCTGACGCGAAGATTGCTGCGATCGGAGTCCGAATCGATCACGGGGTCACGATTCACGGGTTTGCGCTCAACGTCGATCTGGACCTCTCCCCTTTTTCCTTGATCATGCCCTGCGGTCTCGCACAATGCCGTATCACATCTATAGCCGAGATCCGGCAGTCCCCCACGTCGGCCACAGTGGTGGCGCAACAGGTGGCGGAGGAATTCGCGCGAATATTCGACATTCAATGGATAAGTTTCTCGCCCGACATCATCATGCAGGGGAACCGTGAGGACCACCTCACATCGACATCCCCGCTTCACACCTGACAAAAAGGATCACGCTATGCATGAACTCGACACACACACGTTCCGGCTGGCAGTGGCACAGTTTGATCAAGCGGCCGAGGCTATGGAGCTTGATCACAATTTACGCGAACGTCTAAAGCTTCCTCAGCGATCGCTGATTCTCAGCCTGCCTGTCAGGATGGACGATGGCCGGGTCGAGGTCTATACCGGCTACCGTGTGCAGCACGATTCCTCCCGTGGCCCCACTAAGGGCGGCATTCGCTATCATCCGGATGTGAATCTTGGGGAGATTGCGGCGCTCGCCATGTGGATGACATGGAAATGCGCATTAGCCGATCTCCCCTACGGTGGGGCCAAGGGTGGCGTCGCGATCGCCCCCAAACAGTTTTCACAACCGGAATTGCAACGATTGACCAGGCGTTATGCCGCAGAAATTTTCCCGCTGATCGGACCAGACAAGGACGTCCCGGCCCCGGACGTCGGCACAGACAGCCAGGTGATGGCATGGATCATGGACACCTACAGCCAGCAGGTAGGATATTCAGTACCGGGTGTCGTCACGGGCAAGCCCCTCTCGATTGGAGGAAGCCTCGGTCGCGAAGAAGCCACCGGCCGCGGAGTGGTCTGCGTCACCATGGAGGCGCTTCGTCATCTCAAGCTCGATATTCGGAACACCACTGTGGCGATACAGGGATTCGGTAACGTCGGGGCTCATACAGCCCGCATCATGCAAGAGTCTGGTGCGCGCGTCATCGCAGTGAGCGACGTGAATGGAGGTATCTACAATTCGGATGGGTTGGACATTCCGAAGCTTCTTACACGCTACAAAACCGAAGGCCAGTCCCTACGCGATACCAAGCTGGGCGACTGGCTCTCCAACGACGAATTGTTGCAACTGGATTGCAGTGTGCTGGTCCCTGCCGCGCTCTCCGAGCAGATCACCGAATACAATGCAGCGAAACTACGCTGCCGGATTCTCGCCGAGGGAGCAAACGGCCCGACAACCTTGGAAGCCGATCGCATCTTGCAGGACCGTGGAATCTTTATCATTCCAGACATTCTCGCTAACTCCGGGGGCGTAATCGTGTCCTACTTCGAGTGGGTACAGGATCTGCAGCGGTTTTTCTGGAAAGCCACCGACATTCAAGAGCGATTGCAAGATATCATGATCACCGCCTTCCATCGGACATTACAATTTTCCATTTCGAAAAAAACTTCTATGCGTATGGCTGCCCTGATAAGCGGAATCGATAAAGTCGCCCAAGCGCATATTCACCGTGGGCTCTATCCATAGACGCCTCGCATCATGAGTACGGCGCCTGAGGGGCCGTGCGTGTCGGGTTCACTCTCGGCACGCTTGCGCTCCTGCCACTCCATGCGCTAGGTTGAATGGATCGAAACTGGGCTCAACGACCGGAGATTTGCAGGATGGATCGGGATGCTGTGCTGTCTCTCTGGGAATCTCATAAGGAAGAGCGGTGGCCCCGAGTGGAAAGCCAACACGAGGGACCATTGATGACACTGGATACCGTCATCAGCGGATGCGTCGTGTATTTCCTCGACAGCCCCGAGGGGCTTGATACCCAACGGATCAGGATCCTTGAAGATTGTGTTGCAGACCTGGATAACCTAACCAGCGAGCTTGACGAAGACTGCGGGTCCTACTTTCAACGGCTCCGACAGCTCGGAGCCCTCCTCATCACCACCCATCACGCCATCTAACTTACTTCCAGAATAGAATTGAGTGATCACGGATCGGCCCCGCCTTACCCTTCATAACCCGCGAGAGAACTTCGACAGGACCTTGATCCATCGATCCACGAGCCCTTCCCCGCTCCTAGCAGCCGTTCTTGCAAGTTCTCAAACCATTCGATAAAATATGCAGACACTGCATTGGTCCTACCATTTTCATCAATACATTTCACGCACCCTACATCGTTTTGACCGCATGAGGAAGGAAGAGTCGATGAAGTATGTACTTCGAGTGGTCTCGCTAGCCTGTATGGTGATGGCCGGATTCGGCGCATGGGCGCCTCCTGGCTACGGCGAGCCCTACGAGTTGAGCAAGAATGACGTGATGGACCCCAAGGCCTTGAAGAGCGCCGAGATTTCGCTGTTTGGGGTTAAATTGGGAGACTCCGAATCCAAAGCATTGGATTCGCTCGTGAATGAAAAAATCCCCGGAGTAAAAGTAGAGCAAGAGGCCTTGTTCATTTTCTTGATCGATCAACGCAAGCCAACTGGCCCTATGGCCGGCGTGCGCATCCAGGACGGCAAGATCGACCTGATCTTTATCAATAATCGATTTTCCTATAAGACTCGAGGCATCTTTCGCAACGTGCTGAACAGCGAAAGCCCCGATGACGTGCGAAAATTATTGGGGCCAGAGGACTATGGGGACGAAAACGTGATGGGCGCCATCCTCGCCTACGATAAGCAGGGATTCGTCATCAATTATCTTGGGAAAGATGTCAATGTGGAGTTTTCCCCATCTCGCTAGCAAGAAGGCCTGACGACTGACCTCACCTCATACTTACCGGCCTCAAGACTTCTCGTCAGGTTGTAGTCTTTCACCGCAGATCAGCGGAAGAATCGAATGATACCGTCCTGATACAGCGATGCCGCCCTTGGCCTCGCTGCCTGACGATCGATCCAACAGAGGAATTCAGTGAGGAGTTTCGGCTGCCTGCAACCCGTAGGCGATGAGATTTGTTGCGGTATTCCAGCGACGCTTGGAATTCAAAATGACAAGGAGAAGATCGCTTCCGTTCTGTGAGACTTTGGCAATAAGGCACCGACCGGCTTTGGAAGTAAATCCGGTCTTGATTCCTTCGACACCGGGAATACGCCCTAGCAACCTGTTTGTATTGTGTAACACATATGCACGGTGTCCGTTGACCGGGGTGATGATCGCACGCTCCTCACGCACCAACTGCCGGAAGATCGGCTGATCGAGGGCTATGACACTCAACGCCGCAAGGTCTTCGGCGGTCGAGTAATGGTCCGGGCCATCGAATCCGCAGCCATTGCTGAAATGCGTATCGGACAAGCCGAGCGCCGCAGCCTTGGTATTCATGAGGGCCACAAACTGCGCTTCGTCGCCTCCCACATGCTCCACCGCTGCGAGACAGGCATCGTTGGCGGATACGATGAGCATGGCCTTCAACAGATCTTCCAACCGAAAAACCTGCCCGGCCTTCACGCGCAAGTGCGTCTTGTGCGCCCGTGCGGCATTGGGGCTAATCGTGACAAAATCATCCAACCGACCTCGCTCCAGGATGACGAGAGCCGACATGATTTTTGTGAGACTGGCAGGGGACATCCGCTTCCCCGCATCATGTTCGTACAGCACATGCCCGCTCTTGAGTTCTTTGAGAAGAATGCCATGGGCTGGAGCGACTCGCCAGGGAGGGAATCGGTGCGGAACGATTGCGGTGCGAACAGGAACAGAGCGGACCCGGGTGTTCTTCGCAAGAGCGACGGAGGGGGTGAATGCCTCGGCACCGATCAGGAAAACACCGATACACACCCCAACGGCGCAGGCCAGAAATGGCTTCAGATGAGATCGCCCGCGGTCTCTTGCCTTCATGAGGTGGTCGCTCCTACTCATAGCGTGAACGATTCCCGCACTTTTCCTCCACGAAACCCGCTGTCGATCACTTTGTGAAAAAAACGAAGCAGATCGGCAAGGTCGATCCAAAACCCGCAATTCAGACAGCGCGCATAGAGTCTTCGATTCACCAGCGTATAGTGGCGTTCGACCATCATGAACCCCTTACATCTCAAACAATGCATCAACGCATCTATCGTTACATTCAGGATCTATTGGAGTCGTTTCATCACCAGCGCCACGCAACCCGCCAGCAATCCTCCACCGAAAATCGTAGTCACAAACGAGAGGTATGCGCCGGTCCCGCTGCCGGGCACAGATCCGTCGAGCAGCTCTCGCACCCCGCCCTGTACCATCAGCACGGAAAGAGTGAGCAACGCCCCAATTACAAACCACCATCGAAAGGATCTCACAATATCCTCGAACCAGAACTCCAAAAGGCCGCGAGGGGCTGACCCTCGGTCACTCTAGCCGAGGGTCGGTGGGCTGTCAAGAAGACTGACTTTTAATTCACTCTGAACGTCCACCTGCCTTACGGGGAAGGCGCGACTGGAGTGGACACCGCCTTCAATCCTCGATGAAGAAACACGGAAACACTTCCATTGCCGTTATCCGCTGTCACTAATCCAGGCTCTTCTTCCTCCTTCGTGGTGACGCGAAATGTCGCGAGCGCAAAGGGACCCGGTTTCGTCCGATAGTTTCTCGGCGGATATTCAAAGGTTCCATCGCCCCGACCAAAGAGAATGGAGAGATCGCTCGACTGAAGATTGACGATAGCCACGTCGATGCGGCTGTCACCATTGAAATCGCGCGCGTACCCGAAATTCGGTCCTGCGTCTGCGCCAGAATCTTTCCCTGGAAGGAACGTCCCGTTTCCTACTCCAAGGAACGTTGTAAAGCTATCTTGCTGACCGTTGATCACAAGGAGGTCGAGTATCCGGTCACGATTGAAGTCGGCGAAACTCACCCCAAGCGGTCGCTTTCCCGTCCGATAGTCGGCGGGAGGGCGAAATGTCCCGTCGCCATTCCCTTTCCAGATAGAGACCGCATTCGACATCGGCCCTCCATTGGTCACCGCCAAATCGATCTTCCCATCGCCGCTCAAGTCGGCCATCGCCACTGACGTGGGCGTATCTCCATATTCATACTGCGCCCCATGGGTGAACTCACCCGTGCCGGTTCCCAAAAACACTTTAATCTTGTCGTTCCGCAAAGCGACCACAAGGTCAGAGGCCTGATCACCGTTCAAATCTTCGCTGGCAATAGCGATGGGAGTGCGATGCACGGGATACCGCGGCCCTTCTTCAAATTTTCCGTCGGATCGACCGAAGAGTACGGATACTTCATCGCCGCCGGAACAGGCCAAGGCCACATCGGGATACATGTCGCGATTAAACATCCCAAGAGCAAGCGAGCGCGGCTCTTTACAGACATTTAACTGAACCTGGTCGCGAAAGGTACCGTCACCGTTCCCCAAGAGAATCGACAGCGTATTACTGCCGATGTTAGTGGTAATCAAATCCGTAAATCCATCTTGATTGACATCGGTAGGGGTGACAGTCGTCGGGTTCTTCCCAACTTGGTAACTCGCAAAGTAGTAGAACAGATCCGGTGGGGCATAGGGGTCTTGCTTGTTGCACCCGCTTGATATAAGTAGGGAGGCGCTTATCGCCACGGCCACAAAACCCCAGGCGTGAGATCGCTTGTGGCCGCCAACGAATTTGATCACGCGGTCTTCCTCATGCGAAGGGCAGGCAACGTGGTGATTGATCTGTATATGCACGCCCCCTCACCCAGGCTCTCCCTCCGCAATGAGCGTGGCCAGTATACAGACTGCCGCTTTCACATGGCAATCAATCCTACGGAGTGACCTGCGCCACCCCTATGCCGTTCCCCCCACTCAATCCCACTCATCAACGGCTTTGAAAATAGGGCAGCGGTTAAGGTAGAATGGCTCACTTGGCAAGGAGGACTCCATGAGCAAGATGATGAAGATTGATGTGTCGATGTACGGAATCGCTGAGATACTGCACTGGTGTCATGACCGCAATAAGGGCCGCGTCCCTGGGGTGGACACCGCAGGCTTCGATAAGATGAAGGGGCTCTTGGCTGAGAAGCCGCAGTCAGGTGATTATTTTACCCTCGATCAGTTTTGGAAAAAGAGGGTCGCCTTGGACCTGACTGAAGACGAAGTGGCAACAATCGATCGCTGCCTCTACGATATCCCCAATCTCGATAGCGAGCCGCTTCCGCAGATTCGACATAAATTTTGGCCGCAAGAAGTGGCAACCCATTAAACAGCCGGGGCCGTCCTCAAACGGCCCCGGCTTCTAGCTCATAGCGATTCGCCCAGCCTACTCGCCTAAGATGGGGCCGAGAGCCACGCGAAGAACCTGTGGCGTTTTGATACGACCTTGCAGGAATAACTATCTGGCTGGAAAAGAAACTGCCCTTGCAGGATGCTCAAACAGTCCGTCCAGCAAGGCCGCAGCGAGTGAAAGCCCGAGGCGTACCCTTTGGGTACGTTGGGGTTTGAACGAAGCGAGAACAAAGCTGGCGAGCTGTTTCAGCATCCTGCCGGTTAGAGTGTCCCTTCACCCTTAAGATAGCGGCGAAAGCGGTCCATCAAGTCGGCGCCCAATGTCCCGCCTTCCGGTTTCTTGAGGTCCGGATCAGCAAAATGCCCGCGAATTTCCTGAAGGCGCTTTTCCGCCTGCTCATTTCCCTGCAACCGCTTGGTCTTCTCCATCGCAGTATCGAACGCCTCAAACGTCAACTTGTCATACCCGAATGAGCGAATTCGTTTGACGGCTTTCATCATCGCCTGATTCCGGAAGGTCGTCAGATGTTCCGAGTCAACCTCGGCGAGCCCGAGCTTCCGCGCTCTGCGCTCAGCGGCCTTACGAATTCCGCTACGTACAAAATCCGGGGACGTTTGCAGACGCTTCCAGGCTTCATCGGTCCACACCACTCGTTCCCGTGGCACATCCCACAATTGGATCAATGTCGACTCATCGATCCGGGTCACACCTCTCTCTCGCGCTAAATCTTCGGTGTCCCGCCTCAGCATGTCAGTGACAAATTCAACCGCGATGGGCGGCGACTGTTTCAATTTCTCTTGCAGCTGAGACAGCGCCCCTTCACTCCACTCCAACGGAGGGCCTGAAGCCTCACGAAAATCGCCCAGCGCTTCCACCTTTTCAAACAGTTCGACATTCACCTCAAGATGGCCCCGCTCTCTGGCGATCTCTTCTGCAATTTGTTTGATCATGTGGCGCATGAATTCCGGAACGGTATCCAATCGGCCCTTCGCAGCGGCAGTCCAGGGGAGACGCCCTTGAGCCATATCCTCCGCGGCAGCCGCCATGCCGGACTCGCCTCCCATGCCACCCATCATTTGGCTTTTGAACTGATCAAGAATCTCCGCTGTAATCTCCGCACAGCCTAGCTCACGAGCTTTTTTTTCGGCGATTCGCCGAACCATGCCGCGCAAGAACAGTGGGGCTCGCTTTAAACGTTCGGAGGCCTCGTCCGTCCAACGGACATCGATCCCTATGGCATCATGCGAGTCTGGCGCATTCATGATGAATATCCTGTTGTCACTGGTTCAGAAGTTCCTTCAATTCTTTTCCCGCTTTAAAAAACGGGACTTTCTTGGCAGGAACCGCCACCGTTGCGCCGGTCTTGGGGTTCCGTCCTTCTTTCATCCGACGAGCCCGCAGCCGAAAACTGCCGAACCCTCGAATCTCCGTCTTATCGCCGTTTTTCAAAGAATCTCTCACACAGTCGAAAATCGTATTGACGACGACTTCCGCCTGCCGTTTCGTCAATGTCGTGATCTGTTCTGATACGCGCTCAATAATTTGGGCCTTCGTCATAGTGGACTCCCCCTGTATGATGATGAATCGACCTCTACGCCAATCCGACCCTGATAGCAGGATGCTCAAAAAGTCCAGATTTCTCACCCGCCTAACCCCGGCGCGCCGAAACGCGCCTTCTCCCAAGCAAGGCCGCAGCGAGCTGTTATTTCATAAAGGGTGGGTGAAATGATCCCAACTGCGCACGTCCAACGAAGGCCTTCTGAGGCCGCGCGTTGCGCGAGCAAGGGGATCGTCCCAGCTACCCTATCCCCCCTTTTTCAGCATCCTGCTAGAATACCATGAGATACTTGAGCCCAACTCCGGAGTAAAAATCCAATTTGGGGAAAAGCCCCGATATTCGGGACTCGATCAATTCTCTAAATGAAAATCGTCGGCGTGGTTCTATGATTTTCGGCTCGCCCTCGATACCGGCCACATCCGCTGCAAGCTGGATGGCCGCGTTGAGATCGCCAAGTTCGTCCACAAGCTTTGACGCTTTGGCCTGACGGCCCGTGAAAATTCGACCGTCTGCCAAGGCCTGTACAGCCGCCACGTCAAGCCCTCGCCCTTCCGCCACCGCCTCGATAAATTGCTTGTGGACATCGTCCATAACAGATTGGAGCAATGCCTGTTCTTCATCGCTCATCTTCCGGAGAGGCGATCCGACATCTTTAAATCGCCCACTTTTGATCACAACACCTTCGACTCCGATCTTCTTCAGCAGCCCTTCGACGTTTGCCATTTCCATGATGACCCCGATACTCCCCGTCAACGTCCCTGAATTGGCCATGATCCGATCGGTCGCCACCGCAATATAATATCCTCCTGATGCCGCCACCGTCCCCATTGAGGTAATCACGGTCTTGTTGCTCTTGTTTCGAAACCGCTGGACGGCATCATGAATTTCTTGCGACGGGACCACCCCGCCGCCGGGACTGTCGATCCGCAAGACGACCGCTTTCACGGAAGGGTTGTCGGCAAAACGCTTCAACTCACCGATTGTAGATTGTGCATCCACAATCACCCCTTCAATACGTATCAATCCAACTCGGTCCCCCATCGAGAAGTCGAGGTCGGGGAAAAACAGGTTCAGCAGAAAGAGCAAGGCAAGCCCGGCGCCGAGCACCCAGAGCGCTCGGCGCACTATTCCCCGCTTCGCTGGCCTTCCTGATGTTTCGTCACTCATAGTTCGATGCTACGCTCATCGCACCAAGGATGCGAAGGCCCACGGTCGACACTGCGGCCTGACGGTCTGACCTACTTCTCGTCCTCGTCTTGTCCTCGCTTCCGGGTCTGCTTCACCGCACGACCCAAGCTTTGATCCAACGCGCCTTGAGCCGCATGGTATTCATCGACTGTTCGCCGATCGGAATCCATCTGATGATCGCGCAAGCTGAGTGCAATTTTTCGCTCCTCACGATCGACCTTGATGATCTTGGACGTCACTTCATCTTGCAGCTTGAATTTCTCTTCGAGCTTGGCCTGCGAGTCGAGACCGGCCTCGCTGATGTGAATCAACCCTTCGACGCCCCCGTCCAATTCGACAAAGATGCCGAAGTCGGCAACCTTGCTGACCTTCCCGACCGCCACATCTCCGACCGCATATCGGCTTGGAATTTCGTCATCCCATGGATCGCCCTTCAGTTGCTTATAGCCAAGCGAAAGCCGTTCTTTTTCCTTGTCGATCCGTAAGACCACCGCTTCAACCTTCTGCCCCTTCTTGAAGAGTTCAGAGGGATGCTTGATATGCTTCGTCCACGACATATCGGAAATATGGATCAATCCATCGATGCCCTCTTCGAGTCCGACGAACGCGCCGAAGTCGGTGAGGCTCTTCACCTTTCCTTCAATGTGCGTCCCGATGGCAGACTTCCCTTCCACCATATCCCAGGGGTTCGGCGCAGTCTGCTTCATGCCGAGGGAGATCTTTCTGCTCGCCGGATCCACGTTCAACACCGCCGCTTCCACCTGATCTCCGATGGACACCACGCGTGATGGATGGCGCACCTCGTGCGTCCATGACATCACAGAGACATGCACGAGCCCTTCGACCCCAGGCTCGAGCTCGATAAACGCCCCATAGTCGGTCAGGCTCACGACGCGACCTCGGACTCGAGTCCCGACCGCGTACTTACTGGCCACCCCAGTCCAAGGATCAGCACTCTTTTGTTTCAAGCCGAGTGAAATGCGCCCGGTCTCTCGATCATACTTGAGCACGCTCACTTCCACCTTGTCGCCGATGTTGAACATTTCCGACGGATGGCCAACTCGGCCCCACGACATGTCAGTGATGTGGAGCAGCCCATCGATGCCACCGAGGTCGATGAACGCCCCGTAATCGGTGATGTTCTTCACCACACCTTGGATTAATTGACCTTCTTTCAACGTAGAGAGGGTCGTCTTCCGTTTTGAGTCCCGTGTCTCTTCCAAGAGCACGCGCCTGGAGACCACCACGTTGCCACGCCGGTGATTAATCTTGATAATCTTGAGAGGAAACGTGCGCCCGATCAACCCGTCAAGATCCCGCACTGGATGCAGGTCGATCTGCGAGCCAGGAAGAAACGCCTTCACTCCGATATCGACCATCATGCCGCCCTTGATCCGTGCGACGATCTTGCCGTCGATGCTTTTGCCGTCGTTGAAGAGCTTTTCCAGCTCCTCCCAGATCTTCATCTTGTCGGCTTTTTCTTTGGAAAGAACCAGATTGCCGTCGGCGTCTTCACACTCCTCGATATAGACTTGAAGCCGATCTCCCACCTTGATGTTTTGGCGTTCCTCTGTGGAGAACTGATCGTTCGGGATCATCCCTTCGGACTTGTAGCCGATGTCGACAACCACCTTGTCTTTGGTCACGGCAACGACGCGGCCCTCCGTAATGGTGCCTTCTTCGAGGTTTTTAAATGTTTCCTCGTACAAGGCCGCTAAGGCCGCCCGGTCTAACTGCTGGTCACTCGATGGCAAAACCGTACTCATGATGGGAATCCTACTCTTCCGACTGAAGTCGGGTGCTGATGGTTATACACCGGCATTCACTCAGCCTTGCGAATGTCGGCACTGGACTGCTTGATCGGAGATTCTACACCACCTAACGACGCAATACGATCCATCACGGTGCGACTGACTTCCTGATAATACTGCTTCGTATCTCCGCCCTCCTCATGTCGGGGAAACGCAAGAGCCTCTCCATAGAACACGGTCACGGGACGGAAACGTGGCCACATCATTCCAGGTGGTAACACATCAAACGTCCCCTTGAGATAGGCCGGAACCACAGAACATCCGGTTTGCGCCACTATCATACCGATTCCCGGCTTGGGGGATTGCAACCGACCATCCTGGGTGCGACCGCCCTCAGGGAAAATCACCACGACCTTCCCTTGCTTGATCAGAGCCACCGCCTTACCGAATGCATCACGATCCAACCGTCCGATCCTCAGGGGAATCCATCCCAACCATTGACAGATCGCCTTCAGCCCCGGAACCGGAAAGAGATCGCTACGCCCCAGAAACCAAGCCCGCCGACGCATCCCACAACCCAGGAGGGGAATATCCAGATAACTGGCATGGTTCGCCGCAACGATAAACCCTCCGTCCCGGGGAACTGCGCCAACGACTCGAAATCGAAAACACAGCCAGCCGATGGTCCGGCAGAGGACCCACAAGATCCCGTAAAAAACAGAACTCACAGCTTGGCCGCAATCACAGCCATCATCTGGTCCACCACTTCCGGGATGGACAACGTTGAAGTATCAATGAACCGGGCATCTTCAGCAGGAACCAACGGCGCGATCGAACGGGAACGGTCCCTCGTATCACGATCTGTCAAATCGGCGCGCGTCTCTTCAAGTGCTCCAGAATGTCCCGCCGCAACGAGTTCCCGATGCCGGCGCTGGGCCCTGACAGTCGGATCCGCTTCGAGAAAAAATTTCACGTCAGCTGTAGAAAACACCTTTGTTCCCATATCACGTCCCTCAGCCACCACTGCTCCGCCTTGTCCGATTTGTCGTTGGATAGGTAGCAACCAGGCCCGGACCGCGGAAATAGCCGAGACAACCGATGCCGCTGCCGACACGTGAGGTATGCGAAGGTCGCCGCTCACATCCTTGCTATTGACGAATACTGCGGCGACTCCCTGGTGAAACTGCATGTGGAGCGACAGCGTAGGCAGCAGAGCTTCGACTCCCTTGGCATCAGCTGGATCCAAGCCGGAGTCAATGACGGCCCATGCCGTCGCGCGATAGAGAGCGCCTGTGTCAAGGTACAGATAACCCAATCGAGAAGCCAACAACTTGGCCACGGTGCTCTTCCCGACACCAGCCGGACCATCGATTGCAACGATCAGTCCTCTCGCCCGCTGTTTCTCCGCAACAGATCCCACGTCATGCCTCATAGTCATAACCGTCACCGGCACTCGCCTAATAATTCCAAGAGTGTGCGATGAAAGTCCGGGAATGATGTCTCAATACAGGCCGCCTCGTCAATCGAGGTTGGAGCCGAAGCGGTCAAGCCTGCAATGGCCAACGACATCGCCACCCGGTGATCTCCATGGCTGTGGCCACATACAGCTTGCAACCGACCATTATCTTCCGCTGTGCCAAGACCTCGCACAATCATCCCGTCGGGCCTTTCCGTCACCTGTGCCCCCATTGCACGCAATTCTGCCGACACCGTGGCAATCCGATCGCTCTCTTTGACTCTCAATTCTTGGGCTCCGGAGATGATCGTTTCACCCTCTGCAACTGCGGCTGCGACACACAGAATGGGAAATTCATCGATCGTCTGCGGGATCAAATCAGGCCCGATCGCCACTCCATGCAGCCTGGCCGACTTTACTCGAATATCCGCCACCGGCTCTCCTGCCTCTTCGCGCCTATTGAGCAGTTGGATGTCTGCACCCATTCTCGTCATCACATCCAACAAGCCGACCCTGGTAGGATTGATCCCCACTTGTTGAATCGTCACATCCGAACCAGGAACAATGGTAGCCCCCACGATGAAAAATGCCGCGGCAGAAAGATCTCCCGGGACAACTAATCGAGTCGCCGCGTTCCATCCAACCGACGGTCGTCCATCGATCAGCAGAGTGGTCCCTTCCCGTTGAAACGCAATGCCGAAAAATTTGAACAACCGTTCCGTATGATCCCGCGAGAGGCGCGGCTCCGTGATACGAGTTGTTCCTTCGGCAAACAAGGCTGCGAGCAACAACGCCGACTTGATTTGCGCACTCGCCACCGGCGAGGCGTAGGTGATCGCGCGAAGTCGACTGCCCGTGACGGCTAAAGGCGCAAGTTCGCCACCCTTGCGTCCGGCAATGACGGCGCCCATTTCTCGCAACGGCTTCACAATCCGTCCCATGGGGCGGCGACGGATCGATTCGTCACCGTTCAGGACCGTAAAAAAGTCTTGTCCAGCCAGCAGACCCGTCAGGAGACGAATGCCTGTTCCAGAATTCCCGCAATCAATCTGCCCACTTGGCTCGGTCAGCCCCCAGAGTCCCTTGCCATGCACACAGAGTTCTTCGTCTGACTCATCGATACGGATACCGAGACCCTGAAGAGCCCGCATTGTATTGAGGCAATCTTCACCTCGGCAATAGCGCGCAACCGTACTGATCCCGTTCGCCAAGGCTGTCAGAATAATGGCGCGATGGGTGATCGACTTATCGCCAGGAACGGAAATCGTTCCCTGTAACGGCCTACCAGGCGTGATGGTCAGGGATGCCATAGGTGCTTACGCCGAGACAGTCTGTCGCGTGGTGAGCTTCTCTCGTTCCTGCTTGGCCCGTTCGAGTTCCCTCTCGATGCCGGAGGCATCACCCTCTTGAATCAGCTTCTTCAATTGGCTCAGGGATCGCTCATAGGCTTCAATGAACGTGACCACATTGTCGCGGTTCCAGAGGAAAATATCGCGCCACATTTCCGGGGAACTCGCGGCAATCCTGGTCGTATCCCGCAACCCACCACCCGAGTGGCTTGCCAGGTCGAGAGACGGGATTTGCTGGTCGCGAATCTGAGCCAGGGCATTGATCAGAGCAAAGGCCGCCACATGAGGCAAATGACTGACCGCCCCAAGAATCTTGTCATGCAGATGGGCATCCATCGTAAGCACGACTGAGCCGGTTTCCTGCCACATCATTCGGACCTGCTCAAGCGCCTGCGGATTCGTGGCCTTCGTCGGCGTTAGGATACAACGTGCGCCGACAAAGAGCTGATCCGACCCCGCCGCCACCCCCGTCTTTTCTTTACCGGCGATGGGATGGGCCCCGACAAAATGGACACCATCGGGCATGGCTCGTTCAGCCTGTTCCACCAGCACACCCTTCACGCTTCCCACATCGGTCACAATCGCGCCTTTTTTCAAACAGGATGCCCATTCTGTCAAATGCCGGTCATAGGTGTCGACCGGCGTAGCCAACACGACCAAGTCGGCATCCCTCACTCCGTCTTTGGGGTCGATCACATACCGATCAATCGCACCAAGCTCAACCGCGGTCTTCAAGTTTTCGACACGCCGGCCGACCCCGACAACCCTTGAGGCCAACCCCTTTCGTCGGAGAATCATACCGAGCGATCCACCGATCAGCCCGACTCCAATAATTGTGACCTGGGTAAAATGCAACGCCATCGTTCACAGCGGACCGAGACCGTGCCTCAATCCTGATCCCTTTCAAACACAATCCTTCCGGTTACACTTCCCGACCAACCGCCACTGCGATCTTTCGCATGTCCTTCATCAATTCCTTGAATTGGCTGGGCTTAATAGATTCTTCGCCGTCGCACAGCGCACATTCTGGATTCGAATGGACTTCGATCAGAATGCCATCCGCCCCCGCGGCCACCGCAGCTTTCGACATCGGCGCCACTAGATCCCACCTGCCCGTGGCATGGCTGGGATCGACAATGACGGGCAAATGCGACAGGTCTTTCAATGTCGGAACCGCAGCGAGATCGAGCGTATTGCGATATTGCGTCTCAAAAGTCCTGATTCCCCGTTCGCACAACATGACGTTCTGATTCCCGCGAGACATGATGTATTCTGCCGACAGAAGGAACTCTTTGATCGTCGCCGAAAGTCCCCGCTTCAACAGCACAGGTTTGTCGTACGCCCCGACCTCCTTGAGGAGTTCAAAGTTCTGCATGTTGCGGGCGCCAATCTGGATGATGTCGGCTTTTTCGAGAAACAATTCGATGTCGCGGGTATCCAGAATCTCGCTGACCACCGGCAACCCGGTTTGTTTCTTCGCCTCAACCAGATAATCCAGCCCTTCGCGCCCCAACCCCTGAAAGGAATAGGGCGAGGTGCGCGGCTTGTAGGCGCCTCCGCGCAAAATACTCGCTCCAGCCGCCTTGACCTCATGGGCAATCCCGACTGTGATTTCGAGCCGCTCCACCGCGCAGGGCCCCGCCATGATGATCAGCTTATTGCCGCCGATCTTCACACCACTCACATCAATAACCGTACCTTCACGCTTAAACTCCCGGCTGACCAGTTTCCACGGCGCGAGAATGGGCAACACACTTTCAACGCCCGGCAATGCCGTGAGCGGCTGATTATGCAACACTCGATCGTCGCCTATCACGCCGATAATCGTCCGTTCCTGCCCGGTCGATAATTGCGATTTCAATCCCAACTCGCGAAGCCGATCGATAATGTGATCGACTTCCTTTTCGCTTGCCTGTGGTTTTAATACGATAATCATATTGCCCTCACTAGCAGGATGCTGAAAAAAGGAGGAATGGGGTAGCTGGGACGATCCCCTTGCTCGCGGAACGCGCACGATAGAAATGTGCTCGTTCGACGCGCGCAGTCGGGATCATTCCACCCACCCCTTGTAAAGCGACAGGTCGCTGCGGCCTTGCTGAACGGCCTCTTTGAGCATCCTGCGTGGTTACTAGATACTCAATGCGGGATGGATCACCCGCTTGAGCGCAGCCAAGAATTCTCTGTTTTCTTCTTCCATGCCGATGGTCACTCGAACCATACGCCCTTCAATGTGGCGAACGATGATGCCCTCCCTCAGCATGGCCTCAAACACCGCGCGGCCGTCTCGTCCGACATCGACATACACAAAATTCGCTTCGCTCGGGATCGGCGCAAACCCAAGCGCGGTTAATCCCTTGACCATCTGCTCCATCCCAGTGGCATTCACCGCCCGACTCCGCGCCACATGTTCGTCGTCTCCGAGCGCGGCGAGGGCAGCGCGCTGCGCCAGGCTGTTCGCGTTGAAGGGAGGGCGAACTCGGTTCAAAAAATTGGTAATCTCTGCCGTTGTCACGCCGTAGCCGATTCGCAATCCTGCGAGGCCATAGATTTTTGAAAATGTCCGCAGCACAATGACATTCCGCCCTTGCTTCACATAGGCCATGGAGTCCGGAAATTGCTGGCTCCTCACGTACTCAAAATACGCTTCATCAAACACCACGACGGTATGCGCCGGCACACGCGAAAGTAGCTGTTCGACCTCAGAGGCCGACACCATCGTTCCCGTGGGATTATTGGGGTTACAAAGGAACAGGAGCTTCGTTCGGTCGGTGATGGCATCCGCCATGGCCTGAAGATCGTGCCGCCACTGCTTCAACGGAACGATCACGGGCCTTCCGTGGGCTGCCGTCACCTCCATTTTGTAGATGACGAAGGTCTGATCAGCCATGATCGCCTCATCACCAGGGGCCAAGAACGTACGGGCGAGCAGCCCTAAAATTTCATCCGAACCGTTCCCAAGAATAACCTGATCCGACGTCACCTTCCAACGATCAGCCAGAGCTTCTCGCAAGCGAAACGCCCCTCCATCAGGATAACGATGCAGAGCCGAAGTCCCCTCGCTCAACGCGGCCAGTGCCTTCGGAGAGGGACCTAAGGGATTCTCGTTGGATGCCAGTTTAATGACGCGCGCAAGGCCTAACTCCCGCTGGAGCTCCTCAATCGGCTTCCCAGGAACATAGGGATGCAATGAGAGGATATCTGGATGGACCTTCAATGGCATGACATCAACTGTGGGCTGGATAGGAGCCCAACACTTTCATGAAGAGACAGCGGCCGGTAATTTCTTCGATGGCTTTCTTCACCCGCTCTTCCTCCATATGCCCTTCGACATCGACGAAGAAAATGTACTCCCAGGCCTTTCGCCTGGAAGGACGAGATTCGATCTTGGTCATGCTCAGGCCATGGGAAGCAAAAGGCCGGAGGAGATCGTACAGAGCGCCGACTTTGTCTTTCACAGAGAGCATGAGTGACGTCTTATCCTTCCCTGTCCGCTCGGGCGGCTTCTGAGATAGGACGAGAAAGCGAGTCACGTTGTTGATATTGTCTTCAATTCGAGCCTTGATGACCTTCAAGCCATAGAGCTGGGCAGCCAACTCCGATGCAATCGCTGCGACAGACGGACTTTCTACGCACAGCTCTGCTGCCCGTGCCGTGCTCGCCGCTTCCGATACAGGCACATCAGGCATGTTGGTTTCCAGCCAATTTCGGCATTGGGCAATGGCGTGGGGATGAGAGTGAATCTGTTTCACCTCTTCCATCACGCCTGATTTCGACATCAAATGATGGGACACCTCCTGCAGCACTTCTCCATAGATCAAGAGATTCGAATCAATGAACATGTCGAGCGTGTGGTTGACCACTCCCTCCGTTGTATTCTCGATCGGGACCACGCCGAAATTGGCTCGCCCCCGTTCAACTTCACTAAAGACGTCCTTGATGCTATTGACGGGGACGTACTGGGGGGCCGACCCGAATTTCTGCATGGAGGCCATATGAGTAAACGTCGCTCTGGGGCCGAGGTAGGCCACCTTCTGAGGACCCTCTAGAGAGAGGGAGGCGGACATAATTTCTCGATAGACCGGCCGAATGGCCTCTGATGGAAACGGTCCGGCGTTCTGCTGGGTCAGCCGCGCGATGATCGCCGCCTCCCGAGCCTGGGTATGGAGGTTGGCGTCCGCATCCCGCAGTTTCTTGATCTTCCCGATCTCAATGACGCTTTTAGACCGCTCATTCAGCAGCCGTAAAATCTCGTCATCGATACGATCGATCTTTTCCCGATACTCGGAAAAGTCTCCAGACACAGCGAACCCCCTCTTCGCAGCCCCAAAAGGCGGGTATCCGTCCGTCGGCTGGAATGGTACGAGCTAAGTGATGGATGATACAAGAATTCTTCCCGGCAAAGCAAGAAGACCCTCAACGTTTCACGAGCTTGCGTAGCACTCCACCCCCTGTGCATGTATGACCAGAAAGGATTCTACAGCCCCGGATGTATCATGAAAAAAGGAGAGAACTTGGCCGCTTGAAATGATCGAAGGCGAGCTTCGTGGCTTGGCGACCACGGCCGGTTCGTTCGAGGAAGCCGGCTTGAATCAGATAAGGTTCATGGACATCTTCGAGGGTACCGCGGTCTTCCTGCACCGCGGCTGCCAGGGACTCCACCCCGACTGGTCCTCCGGCGAACTTGTCGATGATGGTCAGAAGAATCTGACGATCCATCTCATCAAACCCTGCTGTATCGATACCCAGCCAGGCAAGTGCATCTTGAGCGACAGTCTTGGTGACTTGTCCAGCCGCCTTCACCTGAGCATAGTCGCGCACCCGCTTGATCAGCCGATTGACGATGCGCGGGGTTCCTCGAGCACGACCGGCAATCTCCCTCGCTCCCTCCGAGTCGATGGGGATTCCAAGCACACCTGCTGAACGTGTCACAATGGTCTGCAGCTCCGCTGGAGAGTAGAACTCCAGTCGGTGGACGAGGCCAAACCGGTCCCGGAGCGGGGAGGTCAGGGCACCGGCCCTGGTTGTAGCCCCAACGAGCGTAAACTGCGGGAGATCCAGCTTCACCGTTCTGGCTGCAGGGCCCTGGCCGATCACGAGATCGAGCTGATAGTCTTCCATCGCAGGATAGAGCGCTTCTTCGACCGAAGCCGGGAGCCGATGAATCTCATCGATAAACAGGACATCGTGTTCCTGGAGGTTCGTCAGAATGGCGGCCAAGTCACCTGCATGGGCCAACACGAGGCCGGAGGTCGAGCGGAGCGCCGCCCCCATCTCACGAGCAATGATATGAGCGATAGTGGTCTTCCCCAACCCAGGAGGGCCATAAAAAATCGTGTGATCGAGCGCTTCGTTCCGCTGCTTCGCTGCTTCGATACAGATCCGCAGGGATTCTTTCATTCGCTCCTGGCCGACGTATTCCTCCAAGGTCTGCGGACGTAGCACCGTTTCAATGCTTCGCTCTTCGTCCGTGATCTGCATGCTGACAACTCTTTCAGCCATCGTGACGAAACCTCTCTCGCACTAGCAGGATGCTGAAAAAGTTCGCCAGCGGCGTTCTCGCTTCGTTCAGATCCTCAACGTACCCCAGAGGGTACGCCTCCGGTCTTCACTCGCTGCGGCCTTGCTGAACGACCTTTTTGAGCATCCTGCGTCTATTTTGTCATCGGCCCATTCTGTCAGATTCTAACGATGTATTGTGCATAAACTGAGTTTTCCGCATCCTGCTATGTCTATTTCTTCTCGGGCGTGGGGAGGTACTTTGGTGGCGGAGGCAAGGCGCCCTGTCCTGGCTTTGCGGTACTCCCGCAATCAGGCGGGCAGGTCTTGAAGCCTTGCGTGGGGTCGGGGAGGTTCGACTCCATCTTCTCCAGCTGACATTGTGTGAGCCGTCCCCCATCCTTACTTCCACAACGACCCGGCACCGACGAGCTGCCGACCTCACGATAGCCTTCGGGACAAGACCCGCACACGGCCAACAAATTCGCACCGAGGGGGACACACTGGACGAGGGCGGGATCGCCGTCCGTGCAAATCTCTTTAGACTCGGTCACACCTGTGGTTGCATAGCCTTCAGGACATGTGCCGCAGGTCTTGCGAATACTTTTCGGTTCACTCGGCTCTTCGGCTTGCACGGGCATGGCCCCCAGCCCCAGTAGGAGCATGGCGAGCCCGATGGAAAATTGAGTCCGGACTATTCGCTGAATCAATTTCATCATCATCCTTACCCCCTTGCCAGTTCCTTCAAGGATTCACGAATCATGTCTTTGAGCAAGATGGACTCAGTATTAGATTTCCTCACGTGTTTCAACGCCTCTTTGGCATCTTGCGGACGATAACCCAAATTCACGAGCGCCGATAGCGCATCGTCGAAAATCGCATCTTGTCCCTGCCTGGGAGCATCGCTTGCCGGCGCGAGACCAGGTTGGAGCTTTCCGACTTTATCCTTAAGCTCCAGTACGAGACGGCTGGCCGATTTATTTCCGATCCCTGGAACCGTCGTCAGCTTCTCGACATCTCCCGACTGAATTGCTGAGACCAGGTCGGACACAGGAAGAGCCGACAAGACACTGAGCGCCAGCTTGGGTCCGACGCCGGATACGCTGGTCAGCAGCACGAATGCGTCTTTTTCCTGCGACGTCAGAAAACCGAAGAGCTGAATCGCATCTTCACGGACATGGGTGTGAACGCTCAGCGAGGTACTGTCGCTGAGATTGGGCAACCCATAGTAGGTGCTGAGAGGAATGAAAACTTCGTAGCCGACCCCGTGTACGTCGAGGACCAGATACGTCGGCGCCTTGAAGGCTAATCGGCCCGTCAATGAGGCGATCATACTCTAAGAGGCAACATAGGCTGAAGGTGTTCAGGCTGAAGGCTGAAGGGTTCGGAACTCCGACCTTCAGTCTGAATACCTTCAGTCTGAACACCTGAGTAGCTACCGCTGTTGTTCATCCCGCAGCAGCCACCTTCTCCATCACCTCGTCGGAAATATCAAAATTCGCATGAAGTTTCTGCACATCGTCATGCTCGTCCAAGACTTCCATCAACTTGAGCATTTGCTCGGCTGCTTTTTCCTCGAGCCTGATCGTGTTCTGCGGAACAGAGGTGACCTCCGCAAACACCGTGTGGATCTTTGCCTCGACGAGGGCCTTCTTCACGGCTTCAAAGTGGTGCGGATCCGTGATGACTTCAAAGCTCTTGTCCCCCACTTTCACGTCCTCTGCTCCCGCATCGAGCGCGAGAGACAACAGCGTATCTTCATCGACTGTGCCCTTCTCAATCGTGAGCAGTCCCTTCTTGTGAAACTGCCAGGAGACGGCGCCGGCTTCCGCCATATTGCCGTGATTTTTTGTGAGGAGATTGCGTAACTCGGCGACGGTGCGATTGCGGTTGTCGCTCGTGATTTCCATCAATACACCGGTCCCTCCAGGACCATACGCTTCCAAATGAAATTCTTCATAGGCCACGCCGGGCAATTCTCCCGTGCCGCGCTGAATGGCTTTTTTCAGTGTATCGCCAGGCATATTGGCTTCTTTGGCCTTCAAGATAGCCAATCGGAGCCGCGGGTTACCGTCCGGGTCTGAGCCCGTACGAGCGGCAATCGTTACCTCGCGGATAATCCTCGTGAAGATCTTCCCGCGTTTAACATCCATGGCCCCTTTATGCCGTTTAACCGTCGCCCAATGGCTATGTCCACCCATGCTCACTCCATGCAGCCGGACTCAGGGAGACCGACCACGCAAGAATATGATCTCAATCAATAAGAGCTTGTACTCGTAGCACAGGGTTTAGAAAGGTGTCAATTACGCTGAGAAGCGCACGGAAGGCAGCGTTACTCTGAATAGATCAGCAACTGAATCCCAATGAGCAGAATCAAGACGGCCCAGGGCAATTCCCACTTGGAGAGTCCTATGCGCGACGGGGAGCGGAACCAATCGGACAGGAGTTTGGACGAACCAGCCGTCACCGCCATAGAGCCCATCATCGCATGATCCGTCGCGATCTTTGCGGCTGAAGGATGGACGCCGTGGGAATGACCGAATAACATCAATCCCCCGATGATGGCAAAGAGCGGCAGCGGTCCAACCCAGGCCGCATGACGGATCTGTCCAAGCCTACGGAGGAATTCGATGGCGCCGACCGTCAACGACAAGAGCCCATAACTCTTATGCTGAAAGATTTCCGGGTCACTGCCGAAAAAGGTCTCAACGAAACTGAGGGCGCCGATCGGCCACGCGTTATGATCGCTCCAGATAAGGAGAAAAAACCCTGACGTGAGCAAGGCTCCCGGCAAAAGAAGCCTGGTCCAAGCCCAGAAGGACATCGCCAACGCATGACGCAGTTCACTCAGCCCGATGATGAGCACCAGCATGCCGGTCAGGTGATGATTGAACTCAGAGTAGGC